>CAOKLO010000020.1 GCA_948469375.1 uncultured bacterium
CTCCTGCACCCGCACAAGAACCCGCTGCCCTGGAGCTGGATGTGAAAATCCACTCTATCAATACCAGCGGCAACGTTCTGGCATACGCCTCCGTCACCCTGGGCGGCTGCTTTGCTGTTCGGGGACTTCGGATCGTAGACAGCACGAAAGGTCCCTTCGTCTCCATGCCCGGCTACAAAGCCAAGGATGGCTACCGGGATATCTGCTTCCCCTGCACGAAGGAGTTCCGTCAGCAGTTTCAGGATGCGGTGCTGTACGCCTACCATCAGGAGCTGACTCAGATTCACGAGTCCAGAAGCTGTGATCGGCCCCGCCAGAGAGAGTCCTCCGGCTTCGAGGAGCGGGCCGCGCCCGGCCCCGCTGAGGCCCCGGAGGAGGCGCCTCCCGACGGTTTTGAGGAAGAGGGCCCGTCCTATGGCGGCATGGCCATGCAGTAGACACCGCTCACAAGCTCCGGATGGGGCTGTGAAATATAGTTAAGGAGGAATCCAACCCATGAAACGCTTTTTTACCCTGCTTATGACCTTGACGATCCTGTCGCTGGCCTGCATCCCCTCCGCCCTGGCGGCGGACGCCTCCGCAGCCTGTTATCCCACTTCCGTTACCCGGAGCGAGGACGGCAGAGAGATCCGCAAGATCTATGACCTCGGCCCCCAGGAGGACCCGGCGGGCATCCCCCGCTCCGATTTTCAGCAGGACGGCGTCCTGTACACCTTGATAGACCTGCTGAAGCAGGAACTCCCGAGAACGAGAGCCGCCAGCATGTGGAGACGGTAACGCTGGAAAGCAAGAACAAAGACATGGCCTCCGTGCTGGAGCTGCTGCCCCAGCAGAGGGAGTTCGTCACCAGTGACGGCCTCTCCGGTACGCTTACCCTCCAGCTGGATACCGTACAGGTAGAAGCCTCCGGCTATGGCAGCTCCACCAGGGCGGTCAACGTCACCCGGTCCTATCCAAACCTTGCCGGACAGGACACCTCGTACATCCCCAAGACCATCCAGGACGGCGGACGCACCCTGACGCTCCAGGATATCAACTGGCAGACGGACAACACCGCCAGCCTGGACGGACACGACATGGGAGACCGCTTTACCGCCGTGGCCACCTACAGCGGTTCGGCCACCAGCAGCTATGTAAAAGGCTACACGGTCACCGCAAATTACACCGGAACCGTCAGCCGGATCGCCCTGAACAAGACCCGGTATGTGGCCATCTTTGAGGGCGGCGGACCCACCGTGGATATCATTCCCACGGAGGCGGATTCTTCTCCCGGCTTCCAGTTCCAATGGTCCTATGTACTGGTCCCCTTGGGTTTGCTGGCCCTGGCAGGCGGCGGCATGGGAGGCGCCCTGTTTTTGAAGCGGCGGCACGAATCTGAGGAAGGGGCGGAGTAACGGCGCTTACCTCTGTTTCAGGTGGGCGCTTAATTTTTTGTCCTCTACCCGGATATGGTTGACCAGAAGCGCCACATGCTTGTTCAGCGCTCCCAGGTCCGCTACGGAAGGGCCCGCGGCCGGAATACCCGAGGCGATCTCCCGGAGTGTCTTTTTATATCCCGCGTGAAATGCCTTGTGGGCGGGCATTCCGGGATAGCCGCTCTCCTGCTGAAGCTGTTCCTCGTGGCTGAAATGCTGGTTCACATAACCGATCAGGAACTGGATGGCGGGCTCCATGGAGGCCCTGCCCTGCCCCTTCCCGCAGGAGTCCAGCAATTGGTTTACCGCCTGAAACAGCTCCCGGTGTTCCCGGTCAATGATGGCGTTTCCGGTTTCAAGGTCTTTTGTCAATTCGTATCTCATGTTTTGTTTCTCCTTTGACGCTGGTTGAAAAGCAAACGCTCCCATTATAATGTGCCGCCGCCTCTTTGTCAAGATGGCGGTGGCGGAAAGGAAGTCATATGAAAAAGCATCTTCTTTTGACCCTGCTTGCCGCACTGGCCCTGTCGGTCTCCGCCGGGGCGCTGGAATACACCATGGAGGCCCCCGACAGTCCCAACTACGGCAAAGCCTCCTCCATCGAAGTGGTTCACACCCGGGACAACGGCGAACGGAAAAACGCCGACGTCAGCAAAAACGCTGCCCTGATTCCGCCGGGTTTTGGAACTCCCATGGCAGACTTGCCCGGCAGCGGTGAATATCTCACCCCCAATCTGGCCCCGGAAGCCAAGGCGGGAGTCGGAGCGTCGGTCAACGGCAGTATGTCCGCAGCGGTTGCGCTGCCTCCCTCCAGCGGGAGCGTCGTGTTTGCGCCCTCCGGCGGCAATGCGGCAGCCGCTCCTCCCAGCGGGAACAGCGGCTCTGTATATCAGCCCGGCTCTTCCAGCCTGACCACCACCACCAAACCCACCGCAACGGACGCGTCCACCTTCACCAGCGTGACGGAGGGCCTCTACTACAAGGGCGGATACCTGGGCAGGCTGGAAATTCCCGCCATTGACCTGAGCGTCAAGGTTTACCAGGGTACCGGAAGCTCCACTCTTGCCAAGGGCGCTGGACACTTTGAGGAAACCTCCATCTGGGGCGGCAACGTCTGCCTCGCCGCACACAACCGGGGGACCAACAACTACTTTGGAAAGATTCACACCCTGGACGCCGGGGACCGGATTTCCCTCACCACCAAGCTCGGGACAAAGACCTACGAGGTGACCACGGTTTCCAAGGTCAGTGAAACGGACCGGAGCGGCCTGGAGGAAACCGGCGAGAGCTGCCTCACCCTGTATACCTGCGTCCGGGACCAGCGGGACCTTCGTTATTGCGTCCGGGCGGTGGAGGTTGTGTAATATGCTTCACTTCCACAGCCCTATTTCTCCTTGCTTTTCATCGGTTCCCATAGCTTTTCATCTTGCTTTCGGGTATGATAAGCCTAAGAACCGGGAGGGACCGGCATGACGGTCCTGGAATTTATACGCCAGCACCCCGCCCAGGCGGTGGATGTGATCTCCTCGAAAGGCTATGATCACTTGACGCCGATGCGGGCCATGGCGCTTGCGAGGGACCACCCCCAGGACGTGGAGCTCTTGGACTGGCAGATCTGCCACTCCAGCTTCTCTGGCGGAACCTGGCATGTGCTGGCAGCGGCCCCCGCTTTGGAACAAGGTCCTGAGCTGACGCTTGCCATGGCCTGAGCCTCCCGGAATACTTAAAGGAGGAACACAGAGGTGAAAAAGAAGGATTTTGGCACACTGCTTACTGGCATGGCTCTGGGCGCCGTCCTGACGGGCGGAGCGATGGCCGCAGGTGTGACGGCGGAACCCGCTTGGTCTCCCATCTATGTGGACGGGCAGCAAGTCCAGATGACAGCCTATAACATCCTGGGCAACAACTATGTGAAGCTGCGGGACATTGGGAAGGAAGTGGGCTTTAACGTCTACTATCAGAACGGCGTACAGGTGGACAGCGGCGCGCCCTACACAGGGGAAGCCCCTGTGAATACCGCGTCCCAGCCAGACAGCTCCCGGACAGGGGCGCTTAGTGTCAGCAGCCACAAGGGAGACGCCCTTTCTGTGGGAGACCGGAGCATGGTGGTAGTCAGCCCTTACGGAACCAATGTTACCGCCGTTTCCTCGAATCCCGGCGTAATCGCTCTGGAACAAACGCTGGGCAATTATGTTATGGTTGTGAAAGCCCCTGGAACCGCTGTAATCAGCGTCACGGATGAAGCCGGGAATCAGGCAAGCATGACCCTGACGGTCAGCGGAAAGTCCCCGGCCCCTACTCCGCCTGCCGAAAACGGCAGTCCCGAGCAGGTCCCGGCGGGCAGCAATCCGGTAGTCAACAGTGAGTGGTCCCATAACCCGGACGCGGACCTGACAGCAAATATGGATATCCGCCTGGAAATGGTCCAACTGATCAATCAGGTCCGGCGTGAACACGGCAGGGCGGAACTCCCCATAGATGACCGGCTGATGAACGCCACACAGGACGTTTCTACCCAGTGTTTCAGGGAACACACGCGGTACGAGCAGGAAGTTACGATTGCCTATGGCTGGCTTTATGGTGGATGCGACAACCTTACCTGTTTCAACATGGCATCGAATGGAAACATCGCCCAGAGAGCGGTTGCAAATTGGGTAAACTCTCCCGGACATCTTCAATCCATGCTGAGAGAGGACCTGACCTGCATCGGCGTGGGAGTTACCATTAAAAATGACACCGCCTACTGCCATATGTTTGCGGGTAATCCCACTGGGCGCGGCATCCTCTAACCTCAAGTAAATATTGACCACACCCCAAAGGAAGACCTTTCAGTGAAAACTGAAAGGTCTTTTTCATTGGAAAATTTAGAACAGGAGTTTTTTATGGAAAAAATGAGACATCATTTGCGGACGCGCCTGACGGCTCTGCTGCTGGCGCTGGTCTGCGTCCTCGGTCTGCTCCCCTCTACCGCCTTTGCGGCGGCGGATACCATCAAGCTCAAGGAGTTCGGTATGTCCGGCGTTGCCTATCAGTCCGCCGCACTAGGTAAATGTACCCTGCATCAGATGTACTACGAAAACGGTTCGGCAACTATGGTTGGTTTCTGCGGTACCAAGGGCGGCGGCATGGGCAACAGCCTGAAGGGGCAGACTTGGGGAAACAAAACTGAAATCTCTGACTCCACCGTGAAGATCATGATGGCTTACTATTACGCTCACTCTACCGGCGTTTTTACCGACGAGGCCCGCGCCCTGGGTGTAGATGATGTCTGGGGGCCTGAGTACACCTGGTACATGAACGCCTGGGTCCAGGCTTGCATCTGGCGGTATCAGCAGGGGAGCATGAGCGATCCTGTTGTCTCCTGCGCTGAGGAGTTCATGGCTGTTTACAATTCCTTGGAAGGCACCCGCTACACCAGCATCGACGATAAACTGGACGGCAAGAGTTTTCGGGACCGCACTCAATTTATCCTTGATATTGGGAACCAGGGCGTTTGGGGGGATTGTAAGGTCTATCTGTACAACTTCACCGGCTCCGGCAGCTCCTCGCATCCGGCCAGCTCCGTGCAGAAGGTAATCCTGGGCGAGTTATCCCCGACTACCACGACACACGACAAGTACTCTCTAATCGTGAAGAAGGTGGATGCTACCAATCCCTCCAAGGGTCTTGCAGGGGCGGAGTTCCACATTGAATCTGAGAACGGATCTTTTTCTAAGGATATTGTGACTGGGTCGGACGGGACCTACACACAGGACCGGCTCGACCCCGGAACGTACTCCGTAACTGAAACGTCCCCTCCGCCGGGCGGATACCAGATTGACAACCCCGGCCCGCAGTATGTGACCCTTCCCGGCAACGGAAACAATACGGTTACAGTCACGTTTATGGACTCCCCCCCTTCCAGTGGAGAAGGCAGTATCCGTAAAGTAGACGCGGACAATCCCTCCAGGGGCCTCGCCGGGACGGTTATTAAGATCATCGGCGTGGACAACAGCTTCGTGGGGACCTATGTCACCGGCGAAGGCGGATACCTCGCCGATGTTCCCTGGGATACCATGCCCATAGGCAGCTATGAGGCCGAGGAGGTAACTCCACCGGAGGGCTTCACCAAAAGCCCGGACCCCAACAAGGTCAAGCAGACCTTCGTATGGGACGGGAAAAGCGACGTTTCCCTCGTTTTTGAGAACGACAGCAAGGTCAAGGTCAAACTCATCAAACTGGATGATTCCAATAATTCTCTTCCCGGCGCTGTATTCAACATCGTCAAGGACGGCCAGATCATCGGTACGGAGGCCACCTCGGAGGACGGGTCCATCACAGTGACGGACGTGACCGAAGGAATGTATGCCTTTGTTGAGGTGTTTGCCCCAGCGCCTTTCGCCAAGCTGACGGAGCCGGTCATCGCGCATGTGGATCAGGCCACCATCAATGGCGGCGGGACCGTCACAGTCTCGGCAGCGGACAAAAAGCTCCCGAACCTGACGATCCTGAAACGGGACTCCCAGACCGGGGACGTGATCCCCAATACCCACTTTGAAATCCGTGGTATCCACTACGGCTACCACAACGATGTGACCACCGGCCCCGACGGCAAAGCGGTTCTTACTGCCATCCCCTCGGACAGCTATGAAGTCACGGAGAAATCCGTGCCGGACCCCTGGGTCGTTGGAGATGAGCCGACGCAGACAATCTGGCTGGAGGCCGGAGATGATAAGCAGCTGATCTTTGACAACATGAAGCAGCCCCTTCTCAAAATCGCAAAAGTGGAGAAGGGCACAGACCCCGCTGTCTACATCCCTGAGACAAACTTCCTGATTGAGGCCATTGACGGCGACTACCGCCACGACGTCACCACCGGCCCGGATGGTACTGTGGAACTGCGTGTGGCCCCCGGCTCCTACAAAATCACGGAACGGTCCGTGCCGGAGCCGTACTACATCAGCGGCGAGCCGACACAGACCATCAGCCTCAATCCCGGCGATGAAAAGGAGGTCCTCTTCGAGAATCAGAAGAAGCCCCTGCTCACCCTCAAGAAGATTGACGCGGACACCCAGGCCCCGATCCCGAAAACGGTCCTGACCGTCAAGGCCCTGGACGGCACTTATCAGGATGACTGGACCACCGGGCCGGACGGGACGGTTTCCCTCCGGGTGGAACCCGGCACCTACGAGGTCACGGAAAAATCCGTGCCCGCGCCGTACTATCTGCCGGACAAGGACGCGGACCGGACCCAGACCATTACCCTCAGCCCCGGCGATGAAAAGACCCTCGTTTTCCGCAACCGGAAGGCTCCGGAATTGACGGTTTTCAAGGAAAATAGTATCACCGGGGAACCGATTGAACACGCTAAATTCAGTATCCGCTATACCAGCAACGGCGAAGCGTCCGAGGCTCCCGCCACCATCGACTATGGCGAGGTATTCACGGACTCCAGAGGTGAGATCCGGGTACACGAGCTGGGTAAGCGGCTGTACCCCGGTGAATTTTCCATAACTGAATTGGAACCGGCGGACGGATTCCAGCTCAAGGAACCCATCACGCAGACAGTCATTATTCACGGAAATGAGAGCAAGACTGTCCGTTTCCAAAATACGCCTCTATCGGCACTCGTGGTCTGGAAATATGATTCTATCACTGGGGCGCCAGTTGAGGGCTGTATTTTCCAGGTTCGGTACATGTCCGGCACCAGCGGCACGGGCGGCACCGTCATCGGCACCTATAAGACCGGCCCCGGAGGCAGCTTCACCATCAACCGCCTGAAGGCGGGCGCTTACCTCGTGGAGGAGCTGGCCAGTGACGGGGACCACGTGATGGACACCGCGCCGCAGACAGCCTATATCTCCGGTAAGGAGCAGGATGTGGTGCAGCTCTACTTCGGAAACAGCCCCAAGGGCTCCCTCCTGATCAAGAAAATCGACGCCAGCACTCATGAGCCTTTAAGTGACTGCGAATTTTTTATCACCGACAGCCATGGGACCATGATTGGAGACGCCAACGGAAAATTTGTGACGGACAGCGCCGGGACCATTTTGATCTCCAATATCGCCCCCGGAACCACCATCGTGGCGCGTGAAACCAGGGCCAAGGAGAACTATATCCTGGATGATGTGCCCCAGACCGCCACCATCAAGGCGGGCCAGACCGTCACTCTGGAGTTCCGCAACCAGCCCAAGGGCTCCGTCACGCTCTATAAATTTAGCAGCCTGGACCGGAGGACTCCCTTAGAGGGTGTCGGTTTCAAAATCACCTTTGCGAATGGGCAGGTCGTTGATAATATCGGCGGCAAGCTGTCCTCCAACGGAATTTATTATACTGACTCATCGGGCCAGATCAACATTTCCGGGGTGACCGGCACACTGGTATTTACAGAAGTTTCCAGTATTCCGGGCTATTTGATCGACGAAAACCGAAAGAGCCAGACCATCGTGGTCAACCCCAATGACCACCAGAGCGTCTACTTCTATAACCAGCCCATTGGAAATCTCGTAATCAAGAAGATGTCCTCCACCACCAAGGAGCCGCTGAGTGACGTGGTGATTCGCGTCACCCGGACGGACGGCACCGTCGTCGGAGAGTCCAACGGCGAGTTCCGAACGGACGAGGCGGGGTTCATCAGAATCCCCGTGGAGCCGGGCGGCTATATCGTGCAGGAAGTAAAAAGCAAACCCGGATTCCTGCTGGATGACACGCCGAAAACCATTGAGGTCAAGGGCCCCGGCACCTACAATATCGAGCTGTTCAACCAGCCTCTGGGGTCCCTTGTCATCCACAAGTACAGCAGTCTGGACCGCAAGACGCCCCTGGCCGGAGTCCAGTTCAAGGTGACCTACGCCCCCGGCTGTGTCGTGGACAATGAAAACGGCAGCGTGTCCTCCAACGGTATCTATTATACCGGGCCGGATGGGACCATCACCATCAACGGAATCGTGGGCACGGTGGTCATCACGGAGCAGGCCACAATTCCTGGGTACACCATTGACCCGGAAACCCGGAGCCAGACGGTGGTGGTGAATCCCGACGACGTTCAGAACCTCTATTTTTACAATTCGCCCAAGAATACGCTGATTATCGAAAAATACATCGAGGAGGAGGGCAGCAAACACAAGCCGCTGAAGGGTGTGACCTTCCTGGTCACCGATTCCAGCGGGGCCGTCGTCGGAAACAGCAACGGTGAGTTCATCTCCGGGGACGATGGCCGGGTGGTCATCCCCGGCGTGGAGCCTGGGTCCACCATTTCCGTGCGGGAAATCAAGGTGCCCGAGGGCGTGGTGCTGGACGGCATCCCCAAGACCATCAAAATCAGCGATAACGGGGCAAACATCCTCCGTTTTTACAACAAAAAAGTGGGGACTCTCGTGGTCAGGAAACTGGATAAAATCAGTAAGGAGCCGCTGAGCGGGGTTGAATTTGAATTGACCTACGCCGAGGGCGGCTATGTAGACGACGCCAACGGCCACCTCTCCTCCAAGGGCCTGTATACCACCAACGCCAATGGGGAAATTCGGGTTCCAGTAGTAGGAACGGTCGTAGTAAAGGAGGTCAAGAGCCTCCCCACCCACGTCATTGATGAGGCCACCAGAATCCAGACCGTCACGGTGAACCCGGCGGACACCCAGACGATCACCGTGTACAACGAACCCCTCTGCTCTTTGACGATCTCGAAAAAAGATGCGGTCAGCGGAAGACCTGTACCCAACACTGAATTTACTTTGAAAGACGGCGACGGAAACCTCATTGGCCGATATACCACCGGGGCCGACGGGACTGTGACGGTAACTGGTTTGATCCCCAATTCAACGGTCGTCGTGGTGGAAACCAGGGTCCCCTCCAATTATGTCCTCGATCCCACGCCCCGGACGATTATTGTCCGCAACGGCAGCAACAGCGTATCCAGCGGCGGGACCACCAGCGGAGGAAGCTCCTCCGGGAGCGGAAGCGGAGGCAGCCACCTGGATGTGGAGAACATCCCCAAAACCACACTGACCATTGAAAAGTACCTGGAAACCGAAACTGGCAACGTCCCCCTGAAGGGCGTCACCTTCCTCGTGACTGATAGCTCCGGGGCGGTTGTTGGCAGCAGTAACGGTGAATACATTACCGGGGAGGACGGGCGTATCGTCATCCCCAATCTGGAGCCGGGAATCACTGTGACCGCGAAGGAACTCAAGGTCCCGGACGGCGTGGTGCTGGACTCCACACCCAAGAGTATTGAGATTAAGGGCGGCGAAGGCGGACAGACGCTCCGTTTTGTCAACCAAAAAACCGGGTATCTTGTGATCAAGAAACTGGATAAGCTGACTTCCGAGCCGCTGGCCGGTGTAGAGTTCAAATTGAGCTATGCCTCCGGGGAGTATGTGGACGACAATTTTGGGCATCTGTCCTCCCTGGGGCTTTTTAAAACGGATGCCAATGGTGAAATTCGGGTCCCCGTCGTGGGAACCGTGGTTGTCGAGGAAACAAAAACGCTGCCCAATTACACCATTGACCCCGGAACTAAACGGCAGGTGGTCACGGTCAATCCCGCAGACACCCAGACGATTACCGTGTACAATACCCCTGGAACCACCCTCACAATTCAGAAGCTGGTAACAGGCACCACGGACAAGCCCCTGGCTGGGGTCGAGTTCCTGATCACCGACAGCAGCGGAGCCTACGTCGGCCCCAACAAGGGCGTCTACCGGACGGACGAGTTTGGCCGTATCGTGCTCTCCGATTTGAAGCCTGGAACGGTCATTACCGCGAAAGAAACCGCCACGGTGGACGGGTTCGTACTGGATGGAACGCCGAAGTCCATTGAAATCAAGGAGGGTGAAGGCCAGACTTTGACCTTTTACAATGCTCCCGCAGGAGGACTCGAACTGATTAAGGTCAACGAGGCCGACAAAACCCAGCGCATTCCCAACGTTAAGTTTGAAATCCGCAAGATGGACGGCGCTCTGGTGGAAACCGTCGTTACGGATTCCACGGGCCGGGTCCACGTGGACCTGGACACCGGAGATTACTATGCGGTGGAAATCGAGGCCGGTAAGGGGTTCAAGGTTGACGAAACCCCGCAGTATTTCACCATCAAGGACGGCGAAACCACCACTCTCACCGTGACCAACAGGGCCCTTTCAGGTATCCAGATTCACAAAATCGACAGTGTCACCAAGAGGGGAATCTACGGCGTTACATTTTTGCTCTATGATAGCACAAACACTCCTATCGGGCAATACACCTCTGATGACCAGGGCTATGTGTACATTGAAAACATCACGGAAGCCGGACGCTATTACCTCAAAGAATTGGAGAACGAGGGCTATCTGGTGGATACCCAGATGAAGACGGTCTACGTCAAATCCGGAGAGGTGACCCTCGTGGAATGGGAGAACACCGCCATCACAGGCCAGATTCAAATCACCAAGACCTCCGAGGACTACAACTCCATGAACGGCTGGCCCGCCGGAACACCCATCCCCGGTACGGTCTTTGAGATCTACGACAAGGCCAATAATCTGGTGGATACCATCCGTTCGGACAAGAATGGCCTCGCCAGCTCCCGCCCCCTGCCCTTGGGACGCTATAAGGTCGTGGAATCCCAGAGCGCTGAATTCTACGGCCTGGACAAAACGCCTATGGAAGCGGAGATTGAGTTCTCCGGCCAGATCGTGCGCCTTGCCATGACCAACAAGGCCCTGTACACCAACGTCTCCATCAGCAAGCGGGGTTACGCACAGGTCATGCCTGGGCAGGCCATCCGCTATGACTTCACCGGCATCGCCAACAATTCCACCACCGCGCTTTCCTCCTTCTACTGGAGGGATACCCTGCCCGCCGCTCTGCGGTTGGACAAGATCGTCACAGGGACGTATAACGTCCAGGGGAATTACAAGATCGTCTACAGGACGAACCTCAGCGGGGAAACCTACCGGGTTATTGCGGACAACGTCAGCACCATGAAAAACTCCGTCGTGCCGGCTTCTCCCGCGGCACTGGGTCTGGCTTCCGGCGAATATGTCACGGAAGTCATGTTTGTCTTTGGCATTGTGCCCTCCAATTTCCGGCAGGTGGAGGCGCCCCAGATTCACTGCAATGTAGTCTCCTGGCTTAAGGGTGGCGCCCAGTTCGTCAACCAAGCGGACGTGGGAGGCGTTCATAACGAACAGTGGATTATGGCTACAGACCGCTGGGTCACCACGGTCTATAAGCCCGTGAAGCCCTCCAAGCCCCTGCCCCGCACCGGCTACTAAGCGGTAAAGCCGCGCTAAAGGGCCGTCCTCCAAGGACGGCCCTTCTTTCTCAAAGATGGATATGAATTTGTAAGGAGGAATCTCAACATGAATCCCAAGAAACTGCTTCGCATCCTGATGACCGCCGCGATGGTATGTGCCGTGTGCTGCACCACGGCTCTCGCCGTTGGAGGCAGCGGCGACGTCTCCGGCGCTATCCAGCAGACCTGGACCGCCGCCTCCGGGCAGGTCAAAACCGTCGTTGATACTGTGGTATTCCTGGCCCTGGATATGATCCTCGCCATCGCCTTCTTTATCAAGGTGGGCAGCGCCTACTTCGATTACCGCCAGCAGAGCCAGTTTGAGTGGACTCCGCCCGCCATCCTTCTGGTCTGCCTCATCTTCTGCCTCACCGCCCCCTCCTACATCTGGGGCATCATCGGAATGTGAAGCGTCATGAATTGTTCCGGGGAAAGAACCGCGGAAGACCATGGCCCCCAGCATCCCGAAGCAGCCATGTGGGAAGGCCCTGTTATGCGTGGCTGGAGGAACTGAGCCGGGCGAAGGACGATACAAGCGTTCAAGATTAATAAGAAGGAGAAGGTGCTTTTCATGCCTGTTTCCCTAGATCTCAATGGGGCTCCTACTCAATCAAGCGGAAACGAACGAATGGCTTCTCCGATTTGGGTGAGTGTACGAATCACAATTGCATGGGCATATGCCGCTTGCTTTTTCGGGCAGACAGCCCTCTTCTCGGCATTTGAAAACACTGGAGCGGTTTCTGGATTTGGATGTTCTGCTTACGCAGAAAGAAAAACCAGACACTCGCCCACACAAAGCATTCTACAGCACATCATAAACCGGCAGGCACACCGCGGTACAGCGGTGTGCCTGTTTCTTCTTACCAAAAATCAACCAAATTATATTGTAATAGGAGGTGAACCACATTTTTATCTGGGACTTTGTCGCCTCCACGGTCATGGATAACCTCATCGACTGGTTCTACGGACAAATTGTCGGCTTCCTCGGCAACTTCTTCGCCGAGATGGGGAACATGGGCGTGGAGCTCTTTGAACTGGAATGGGTTCAGGCCATTATTCTTTTTTTCTCCCAGCTGGCTTGGGCGCTGTTCGCCGTCAGCCTGGTAGTCTCGGCCTTTGAGTTTGGTATTGAATACAGCTCCGGCCGGGGGAACCTCCAGCAGACCGCCGTCAACGCACTCAAGGGCTTTATGGCCGTCAGCCTCTTCACCACCGTGCCGGTCCGGCTCTATGCCCTGTCGGTCTCCTTACAGGGGACCTTCGCCACCGGGCTCACCGG
This sequence comes from uncultured bacterium, assembly GCA_948469375.1. Taxonomy (GTDB): domain Bacteria; phylum Bacillota; class Clostridia; order Oscillospirales; family Oscillospiraceae; genus Enterenecus. The sequence continues at coordinate 12,944 of CAOKLO010000020.1, forward strand.
ATACGGAAGCAGCATCGGCACTGTGGGAGAGGACATCATCGCGGACCTCCAAAGCGTGGACAGCCTGGCGGATATGGCGGGACAGACCCTGGACTTCGGCCTGAGCGTCCTCACCAGCCCCTTCATGCTGCTGTTCTGCATCATCCTCATGGCCTACGCCGTGATCAAGGTGTTTTTCAGCAATCTGAAGCGTGGCGGCATCCTGCTCATCCAGATTGCTGTGGGCAGCCTTTACATGTTCAGCGTTCCCCGGGGCTACATTGACGGATTTGTCCAGTGGATCAAGCAGGTCATCGGCCTGTGCCTGACGGCATTCCTTCAATCCACCATATTGGTGGCGGGCCTGATGGTTTTCAAGGACCACGCCCTGCTGGGCCTGGGGCTGATGCTCTCCGCCGGGGAGGTTCCCCGCATCGCCGGGACTTTCGGCCTGGACACCACCACCCACGCCAATATCATGAGTGCGGTTTACACGGCCCAAACGGCAATCAACACCACCCGGAACATCGCGCACGCGGTCGCTCCAAAACCATGACAGGAGAAACGATATGAACAAACTGGTATACATTGCCTCCCCTCTCTCCGGGGATGTGGAGAAAAATCTGGATTTTGCGCGGCAGGCTTGCCGCTATGCCATCTCTCAAAATGTCACGCCTTTTGCCCCGCACCTTCTCTATCCACAGATGCTGGATGACAGCGATCCGGCGGAGCGGCAGCTTGGCATTGATATGGGAAACCAGATGCTGGAGCTATGCAGAGAACTGTGGCTGTGCGGGGACCGGATCAGCGCCGGAATGGAGGGGGAGCGGAAGCTGGCGGAGTCCCTGGGCATCCCCGTGCGGCAGATCCAAGCCGAGGAAATTCAATCCATGGGTTTCTCTCCCACCCAGGGGATGGTGATGGGATGAAGCTGACCATGGGAAGCCTCTTTGACGGGATCGGCGGCTTTCCCCTCGCGGCGGTCCGGGCGGGGATTGAACCCCTCTGGGCCAGCGAGATCGAAGCCTTCCCCATTGAGGTGACAAAATACCGCTTCCCCGGCATGATCCATGTGGGGGACGTCACGAAGCTGGACGGGGCCAAGCTCCCGGCCGTGGACATCATCTGCGGCGGCAGCCCATGCCAGGACTGTCTGTGGCCGGAGCGCGCGCCGGGTTGACCGGCTCCCGCTCCGGCCTTTTTATGGAACAGATACGGATTATCAAGGAGATGAGAGATGAGGAAAAACGTCATGGATGGACAGGTGTCCATGTTCGGCCCAGATTTGCCGTGTGGGAAAATGTCCCCGGCTGCCTCTCCAGCGGGCGGGACCCGAAGACGGGGCGGAAAAGGCCGGGCTCGGACTTCCGCCAGGTCCTCGAGGCGTTCCTCCAGATTGAGGAACCAGAGCTTCATGTTATTGAACCTCCGGGAAGGCGCTGGAAATATTCTGGGGCCATATTGGGAAATCGATCCACAGTGGCTTGGGTGCGGTGGGACGCTCAACACCTCGGAGTGCCCCAAAGACGCCGTCGAATCTTCCTTATCTGCGATTTTGCAGGAGGACGTCCCATCCAAATACTATTTGACCAGAAAAGCCTGCCTGGGTATCCTGCGGCGGGCAGCCGAACGGGGGAAAGACCTGCCGGCCCAGCTGGGACTGGCCCTGAAGGCTCAGGCGGGGTTAATTTTGTTGGATGAGCTCTCCACAAAGCCGCTGGTCAACGGCGAATCCCGGCGGGAGCTTTTTAAGGAAGACTGCCTGACTCCCTGGGATACCCAGCAGACAAGGATCTTTACGCCGGAAAGCAGAGCACCCACACTGGCGGGGGCCGACGGAGGCGGGGGACGGAATCCAGGCGGGCTTCTCTTCGCGGCAGGCGTGGTTAGCAAGGGCGGAGGCGATTGCTTCCTGATGCCGGAGCGCCACGCCGCTCTCAGCGGCGGAGGCGGTCAGGCTGGACAGGGTTATCCTTGTGTGCTGACTGCCGCATTTAATGCCGGAGCTGGCTCCGCTGCCGGGACCATTGGCTATCAGGAGGAAGTATCGCCTACCCTGAAGGGAACCGCCAGCGGAAATATGATGCCCTCCGTCCTCTGCCTCAATGACCAGGGCGGCAGCGTCATGGAATACTCTGAGGATGTGGCGGGAACACTCCGGGCCCAGGAACACGGCCACCAGCCGCTCGTCCTGAGCGTTTATGAGAACCACGGCATCGACGCCCGCTACACCGGGCCGCACAGGATTTCTCCTACAATACCTGCCAGAGCTGGTACTGGAGGGAACAATCTGCCCCTGGTTTCGGAGATGCCGGAAACCCTCTGCATCCTGGGCAACACCGTGGACTGCACGTCAAAAAACGGAGGCCATGGCCTCGGTGTTCAGGAGAATCTTTCGTTTACCCTGACCGCTGAGCATCGACACGCCGTTTTCACCAGGCAGCGGTCGGACTGCTTCCGGGAAGGTGATATCGCCTCCACGGAGAGCGCCCAGCAGGATAAGGATGCCACGGACTTGGTTTGCACATTTCTTTATCAGGACACTATCGGTGCCCTCACTACCAGCGACTATAAAGGGCCCAACAGCCAGTATGTACATCAGGACAAGTTGGTAATTGCTGGGCCGAAACTTATCCGAAGGCTCACGCCGACAGAATGCGAACGCCTCCAGGGCTTCCCCGACGGCTGGACCGATCTGCCGGGGGCGTCGGATTCCGCCAGATACCGGGCCCTTGGGAATAGCGTGGCCATACCCTGTGTGGAATTTATCATGCGGGGAATCGCTATGGCGTTCGGCGTATACCCGGCGGCCCTGCCGGATTTTAGCGCGGCCCTTATGTCCGATCCTGCCGGGGATAACACCAGCAGCCTGTCTCGTGGTCGTTGACCACACCTACCGCCTGCAGGAAGGAATAGATGATGACTGTGCCCACGAAGTTCATCCCCCGGCGCTTCAAGTCCACCGAGACGCGGTCCGACAACTCGGAGCTGGCCCGAACCTCATCGTCCGTGTTCAGGATAACCTGCCCATCGGTGAAGCCCCAGAGGTAGCGGTCAAAGGAGCCGAACTCTTTCTGGATATTCAGAAACGCCTTCGCGTTTTGGACGGACGCCTGGATTTTGCGGCGGTTCCGCACAATCCCCGCGTCCGCCATCAAAGTCTCCAGCTTCTCAGGGCCGTACCCGGCGATGGTCACAGGATCGAATCCGTCGAAGGCCCGCCGGAACGCCTCCCGCTTCTTTAGGATCGTGAGCCAGGACAGCCCCGCCTGGAAACCCTCCAAAAGCAGCATCTCAAAGAGCTTCCGGTCGTCGTGCTCCGGCTTTCCCCACTCCTGGTCGTGATAGGCAGTATAAAGCTCAGAGGCTGGATCAGCCCAGCGGCAGCGCTTCCATTCCATTGTTTATTCCCTCGCTTTCTATCGCCATTATAAGGAATGTCCGGCAGTTACGCAAGATTAAAAAACTTGTCATATATGCTTCGTTTTTTTGATATTTATCGTTGGGTATCGTGAATAGCTTTCAAATGGTTTTAGGGATATACTTGCTTTACAAAATGAGAAAGGAGGACCGGAAATGGCTGAAAAGACTCGCAATTTATGTGCGCAAATACCGGAAAGCCTCCACAGCAAGGTGCGGGAGCGCCAGGAGGCGTCCGGCCAGACCCTGGGCCAGTACATGGCCTGGCTCATCACAAAATTTTACGAAGAGGAGGGGAAATCCGCGATGAAAGGAAATCAGAGAACGGTCGCGTTCCAGGTACCGGAGGAGCTGTTCGAGCGGTTCAAGGAGTACCTGAAGAAGAACGGCATCAAGCAGAACGCCTTCTTTCTGGACTGCATCCAGAAGGTGTTGGAGGCGGAACAGCGGGAGGAGGATGAACATGCTGAGATGGAATAAGGGCGAGCGCAGGGACAATCAGCAGAGGGTCGTCTCCACCAGCTATGTAACCAGCGTCCCCTACCTGGGGAGGATCAGCATTCATCCCCATATCCACTCCCCCGGCGAGTGGTTCCTGACCTGCCAAACCCTGCGCATTGACAAGCACCCACTTGGCAGCGTATCCCCGGAGGAAGCGGAACGGCTTGCGGAAGCGGAGCTGGTCAAATGCCTGGAGGGACACATTGTCTGGTGTCAAAATGCGCTGAAAGAGGTTCGCGGTGAATCCGACGTGTCCGCGATGTAGACCCATAGCCGGAAAGCGAAACTCTAGAAGGTGGCGAAGGCCGCCTTCTTTTTTCGCAGTATGTGTATGGATACGTGCAACTATCCCCATTTATTTTCCAATAGTTATATAGCGTTGTGATAGGAGGTTCAATCTATGAGCAAAGAGGCTGTTGGACAAAATGGGGCCGTACTTGGGAGTTCCGACTATTGGGACCGTCTAAATCGGTCTACCTACATCGGCACCGTCATGCAGCGAGCATCTGAAACAGAGTATTTTGAAGCGGTTAAACAGATCGGTCAAAGGGCCGCATCAGCTATTGACTCGATTTATGCTGACCTCCAAAAATCCAAGAAGACGATTCACAATATCTCGTTTAGTGATCGAAATGCCCTTTCTCGCCAGGTTCAAGCACTAGGTGACGTGTGTTCATTGTCAGCCACTTCCTCCGGGCATTGTACGGAATGCCTTTTTCTTCTCCACCAGTCAGATTTTCCTAGCAACAATTTTTCCTGGTTCGATGAATCAGCTGTTCATTCCGCTATTGATCAAATCAAAAACAACCCGGATTTCTTTGCTAGCGAGTGCTTGAGTATGGTTCGCAAGGCGGCGGATTGGGGAATCGAGTCCGCTGCGGACAATGACAAGCGGAAAGCGAAGTTTTTGGAAGGAGTTTCCCAAAGGAAGGGCAGGGACTTTCTGCGCCATGTCCTGGAAGTATATCAGGACGAACAGGATACCTCCATTCCGGTTGGTTCCAATGGGGCTACAATTGGAAGCGGTGACTACCTTCAGCGAATAGAGCGTGACGTATTTCTCACCGACCTGTCCATGATGTATAGTGCGCGTTTCGGCTCGCCGAGTTATACGGCTTTGCTGAAGGATTCTCTGGACTCCATCGCTCATACCATGGAGCAGGACCTACTCAGAAACGAACGTGAGAATAATTATGTCACAGATGAAACCGCCTCGATTCTGAAAAAAGCAGGTCAGGATTTATCTCGCTGTGGGGTTTCCTTTTCTATTGATTCAACCGTTGATAAGCTGGCATGGTTCGTTGGTGGAGACCCGGCGAAGATTCGCAAATTGCAGAGCAAGCTAAACGAGATGCACACTGGCGAACACTTGACAGAAGACGGCGTTTATGGTAAGAAAACAGAGCAGGTAGTTGAGGGGTTCTTTGATGAACTGCTTCGTGGATCGTTCCATACTCTTACATGGGTAAATCCCCTTCAAAGCTCATCTACTGGAATTGTATCTGAGCCTCTTGTCAAAAATGGTGAGACAATTTTTGCTCTCAGGGATTATTCCGTAAGGAACACGACAGGCAAAGGCACCGTGGTGTTTCGTCCAGATGTTCCTCATGGTGCCTTTTCATATCCGCATATCAATACGGTTGAAGGAAGCAGCCTGAAACATGGTCAATACGTTCCTTCATCCGAACTCCAACGCACGGCTCTCAATTCGCTAAACCACAAAAAAAAACCCGAGGACACATATCGTGTACTGAAAGATTTTGATGGCACCGCCAAAAAGGTCCGTTTTGGCTCAAGGGTTCTTTTAGTAATCGGTGCGGCTTGGGAAGCATGGGAATTATACCAAACGATTGAATCGGATTTGCATGATGCAGATCGAAAAATTGGAAAGAAGACCTATTCCCATGTTGCCAGTGTAGTCGGAAGCTGGTCACTGAGTGCCTTGGGTGCAAAAGGGGGTGCAATGGCAGGTGCCGCCATTGGAACCGCAATCATGCCTGGAGTGGGAACCGCAGTTGGTGGAGTCGTTGGGGGCATGACGCTTGGTTTGGCGGGTTCGTTTGGAGGGAGCGCACTTGGAAAATGGGTCATTGATATTACTGCAACGGAGTGACTGTATGTTTTGGAATCGTAAGCGCAAAAAGCCCGCAATTGTATACCAAGTCCCGGACACGGCGGTTTACCTGCATCATAAAGGGTTTTATTATGACGAAAAGCCCATTCGACCTTCCTATCAGATGCTCTCCATATTCCCCCATGATGTTGACGGGGATATTACTTTCTTGGAGTTCTCGCTCCGTTGCGCCAGTCTTATTTTAGCGGACTATCCCTTTGTGTTGGAGTCTGTCATTGGAAATGACCACCTCGCTGACTGCTCTCCCATCATAGAAGCACACCGCAATTCTGGTGGGCAATTTATCCTCGCCGAAAAGCATCGCCTTTTGGCAAGGGTAACCACGCCTACCCTTGTAACGCTGATGCCCGAATATGAACATTGGCTTTATGAGTGCGAGTTTTATGCATATCGTGAGGAATTATCCAATACACAGGTGCAAGCGATTGCAAATGATTTACGAAGCAGCAATTTCGCGCTCAGGATATTCTATCATGCGTGCCACGACTATCTCTTGATCGAAACTGATGAAGACTTGCTGCCCTGTACTAAGTATATTCAAGATCTCTGTTCCCAGGAAGGACGAAAAATATTCCACTAATATAACCTATTATTCATGGAGGCCGTCACTTTTGTGGCGGTCCTTTCTTTTGGAGGTGTTTCCTATTTTTATCTACCCCGACAACCTGAAAGCAAAGGCCAGGCTGTGGCTGTGGGAGCTGCGGGACGTGGGCGTCATCGGCGCCGGGCTCCTGCTCTCCGTTCTGGCCCTGAGCCATGGCGCCGGGATGCTCCTGCTGGTGCTGACTGTCCTCTACGCCTTCCTCTCCATCCGCATGGAGGGAGCCAGCATCCTGGACTTCCTGCGCTGCGCCGTCTACTTTTTGTTCCTGCACCAGCAATATTATGAATGGGAGGAGTTCTGATCTTGAATCGAAAACAGAAAAAGGAGCTGCGGCGGCATCTGTCCACCCGGCAGCTCATGGGCATCGACCAGCTCACCGAACACGGCCTGAAGACGGCCAAGGGTGAGCTGGTCTTTTTTCTTCTCAGCCCGGATAACCTCTCCGTCCTCTCCAGCGACGGCGTCCGAAACCGGGTGCGGGCCCTGACGGAGCTCCTCCGGGGCCTGGACGCGGCGGAGCTTCTGGCCCTGGACTCCCGCGAGTCCTTCCAGAGCAATAAGGACTACTACCAGGCGCGGTTGGAGCGGGAGGAGGTCCCCGCCATCCGGGAGATGCTCCGAAAGAATATGGCCCATCTGGACGACATCCAGTCCACCACCGCCTCGGCGCGGGAGTTCGTTCTCGTCCACCGTATCGACTCCAAGTCCAACGGGGACTACAGCTCCCTGAAGCAGTTGGAGAAGCGCGTCCAGGACTGCGGCTTCCACGTCCGCATGGCGGACGAGCAGGATGTGAAACGGCTTCTGGCCGTCTACTACCAGCAGGATGTGACAACAGAGCATTTCGACCGTTTCGACGGAGAAGGGAGTGTGCGCCTCAATGGCTAAAAAACAGAAGAAGAAACCAAGCCGGACCAGCCAGCCCTCCGCTCCGCGGGTCAAGGACTTCCTGGACATGACCGCCCCGGCCGCCGTGAAGTTCAACACGGATTCTTATATCCTGGGCAGCTCCTTCCGCTGCACCCTGGCCCTGCGGAGCTATCCCACCACCACTGAAGAACTGGCCCTCCTATGTCATCTCGGCGAAAAAAGCGGCGTGGTCCTCCACATCTATATCCGCCAGGCCACCGCCGGGGAAGAGGACGCCATCATCCACAACGCCCAAAACAAAAACCGCATGGACCGGGGAAATACCAACAACATGCGCCGGAGCATCAACGCCGAGGCGAACCTCCAGGACGTGGAATCCCTCATCACCACCATGCGCCGGAATAAGGAGCCCCTGGTCCACTGCGCTGTGTTTATAGAGCTCTGCGCCAAAGACGCGGAGGGCCTGCGGGCTCTCCGGGATGAGGTCAACGCCGCGCTCACACGGTCCAAGATCGGCACGGACCGTCTTTTCCTCCTCCAGCGGGGCGGCTTTCTGGCCGCCAATCCGGCGGGCAGCAATATCTTTGCCTCCCAGTTCGAGCGGGTCCTCCCCGCTTCCTCCGTGGCAAATCTCTTCCCCTTCAACTACTCAGGCAAAAACGATCCTTATGGGTTCTACATCGGGAAGGACCGCTTCGGCTCCAACATCATCCTGGACCTGGACCGCCGGGCGGAGGACAAAACCAACGCCAACGTCCTCATCCTGGGCAACTCCGGCCAGGGCAAGAGCTTTCTTCTCAAGCTCCTGCTTTGCAACATTCTAGCCTCCGGCAAATCCGTGATCTGCCTGGACGCGGAGCACGAGCTGGATGACCTCTGTCAGAACATGGGCGGCTGCTTCGCCGACGTCATGAGCGGACAGTATCTTATCAATCCTCTGGAGCCCAAGCTGTGGAACGCCGAAAGCGAGAGCGATCCTGACGCCCCCGCCGCCTTCCGGCAGCGCACCCGCCTCAGCCAGCACATCTCCTTCCTCAAGGACTTCTTCCGCTCCTACAAGGACTTCACGGACCGGCACATTGATACCATTGAGCTGATGCTGGAGCGGCTGTACAAAACCTGGGGGCTGAACAACCACACGGACTTCAAGTCCATGCGGCCTGCGGACTTTCCCATCCTCTCGGACCTCTATGAAGTTATGGAGGACGCCTACCAGCACTATGAACAGGAGAAGGACCCGCTGTACCCCAAGGAGCTGCTCCAGGAGGTCCTGCTGGGACTCCACTCTATGTGCAAGGGAGCGGAGAGCAAGTTCTTCAACGGGCACACCAGCGTCACATCCCACCGCTTCCTGGTGTTCGGTGTGAAGGATCTCCTCAACGGCAGCCTCGGAGTGCGGAACGCCATGCTCTTTAATCTTCTCTCCTACCTCAGCGACAAGCTGCTGACAGAGGGCAACACCGTGGCTGGCCTGGACGAGCTCTACATCTGGCTCTCCAACCCCACCGCTGTGGAGTATATCCGCAACACACTGAAGCGGGTGCGGAAAAAGGAGTCCTCTTTGATCATGGCGTCCCAGAACCTGGAGGATTTCGACACACCCGGCGTCCGGGAGATGACCCGTCCCCTCTTCGCCATCCCCACCCACCAGTTTCTCTTCAACGCCGGAAATGTGGACAAGCGGTTCTACATGAACAACCTCCAGCTGGAGGCGTCGGAGTTCGAGCTCATCGCCCACCCCCAGAACGGCGTCTGCCTCTTCAAGTGCGGCAATGAGCGGTATCTGCTGGAGGTCCACGCCCCGGAGCATATCCGTGCGCTGTTCGGAGAGGCGGGCGGACGGTGATGGCAAATGGGATCTCCATCAAGATCGATGACGAGCTCCTGCGGAATATTCACGTCCGCGCTGCCCAGAAAGGCGTCTCGGTCCAACGGTATATGAACGGCCTGATTGAGCGGGACTTATTCCCCGAGCGGTTTCCTCAACTGGCGGGGGACCAGATACAGCAGCTCAAAATGGCGCTGGAGGGCGCTGCGGCGCATTTGGAGCTTGCGGAAAGCCTGGGCGGGGAACCGACTATGCTGCAATGCGTCAACCAGCTGAACCGGATGTGCCTGTTCCCGGAGCAGTTCCCCCAGCTGACTGCAGAGCAGACAGAGCAGCTCAGGGATGCTATGGAAGCAATAGACCAGGTGATTGAGGATGTAAATGACACCTTATGGAATTGCCCGGAGCAGAATATCAAACCGCCCGGTATGACGCTGGGCGGCTGAAAGGAGCGGTTATTATAAACGTAGTCGCATACGGCGGGGGTACAAATTCGACCGCCATGCTTATTGGAATGTACCACAAAAATATCCCTATAGACCTCATTCTCTTCGCGGACCCCGGCGGGGAGCAGCCCCACACCTACGCTTACCTCCCCATCATGAACAACTGGCTGGCCCAGCACGGACTGCCGGAGATCCAGATCGTCACCTATCAGGACAAGGACGGGAACCGGCTGACGCTGGAGCAGGAATGCCTCCGCTCCGGCACACTTCCCGCCATTGCCTACGGGTATAAAAAATGTTCTCTCAAGCACAAGATTGGTCCCCAGGAGAAGTTCTACAATAACTATCCGCCCTGCCGGGAGGTATGGGCCAGGGGCGGTAAGGTGTTCAAGTACATCGGCTACGACGTGGGAGAGCAGCGGCGGAAAGAAGGCGCCAAGGAATATGACGAAGGGGACACTAAGTACACCAAGGTTTACGCCCTCATGGACTGGGGCTGGACAAGAGAGGACTGCATCACCGCGATTCAGCAGGAGGGCTTGCCGCTGCCCGGCAAGTCCTCCTGCTTTTTCTGCCCCAGCATGAAGAAGAAGGAGATCCGCACCCTGTTCCACCAGCACCCGGACCTCTATGAACGGGCCATCGCCATTGAGGACGGCGCCATACCCAACCTGACCTCCGTCAAGGGCCTGGGGCGGAACTGGGCATGGCGGGACTTTGTGGAGGCGGACAAGAACCAGACCGCCATGTGCTGGATGTTCCCGGAGGACGATCTTCCCTGCAACTGCCATGACGGTGGTTGACAACCGGAAGCCCCGCCGGTTTCCCGTATGTTGGTTCCGCCGGATATCCGCCCTCTTTTTCGTTGACAATCGTGATAGATATTTTACCGCAGACCTTGTATTGTTGTCAGCAAATCAGGGAGAAAGACCCATAAAAGAGGAGGCGCATCATGGAATACACAAGACCGGATATGACCCCGGAAACCCTGCTCGAAAAAATCACCCTGGAAGCTCTCAGCGCGCTGGCCCTTGGCCCGTCTGACCGCGTTGCGGATATCGCACCGTTGGAGGCCGCCCTGCCCCTGGCCGCAAAGGCACGGGAACTGCCGGAGGAAACACTGGCAGAGAAAATGGAGCGTCTGGAGCGCGGGAAAAAACTGGCCGCCGAAAATAAGGGCGGAGCACTTGGCGAAAAGCTCCTGGAATGCTACGACGGGCCTGTGATCACCGATCTGCTCTGGGCTTTGCTGCGGACGGCGGTCCGGCTGGAAACGAGATGCGAGCGCCAGGCCATTTACGATGCGGCAGCCCTTCTTGACGAGGGCTTGAACCTCCAGAGCTTCCTCCTCCGGTGCGGTGAACGGTCCGCCGGCATCATCTGGTCAAAATTCCGAAACATTGTGAGGGAGAAGCACCCCGAGGCCCGGGCGGACATTTGCAAGGAGGCGTCCACATTTGTGCGCCTGCTGCGCGCGCATGGCCTCGCCAGAACCGCATGAGGCACATAAGGAGGGGGCCGGCTGGCCCCTTCTCTTTTTCAATCTTCGGACGCCTCACATTGAATTTGCAGAATATCATCAACGAAAATTCTCTGCCCATTTGTCAGGACTACCTCGCGGGCACAGCTGTCTATTCGCTTGACTATGCCCGAGGCCGTAAGATATGCCCCGCCTTCTTTTTTACCGTCAGGCCGAAAAAAGGTGAACGCAGCTTTTGTACCTGGGAGCATACGCTGGAGCTTCGCGTCCAAAATGGACTTCTCCTCTTCGGTCAGTTCGGCCCGGCTGCTGGTGAGGCGGGCAGTTTCATGAACGGCGTCCTCATAGCCTGTCAAGGCCGCGAAGGGGCTGAATTGCGCAGCCCGGGCCGCCATAGGCATCCGGGGATGCCGCTCCGAGGTTGGATGCGGCAGATTGATGATATCGTCGTAGGGGCTACTCATGCTTTGTGCCCTCCGATCTGGCGGTTCCGGTCCTTGGCCGTCGCGCCCTCCTGAAAGTTCATCCCCTTCAGAATAGCGTTTTTGCCGAACCGCTTTTTGATGTCCAGTACCGTCTTCTGCACCATCCTCTCCCGCTCCAAATCCGCGGCCTCCCGCTCCTGCTGTTCCTGAACGGCGGCATAATTGGTAAACAGGTCCAGCTGCTCAAACGTCTCCTTCCTGGGGGCCTCCCCCTCTGGCAGTACACGGTTCGCGGTGATTGTCAGGCGGCGGACCAGAAGGCTCCGGTCAATGATGCGGTCAAACAACTCTAAAGCAGCGGCGATGATCCGCTTTGTGGAGGCGGTGTATTCCTCCAAATTAGCGGTGCCGTGGGCGTGCTTGGGGACGGAGCGGCCATAGCGGTCCGCCGTGACTTCTCCCTGATACTTCTTCTGACGGCTGGGAATTGTCAGATTCTCAATGTCATAGCCCACCGTCACCGTCAGCTGATCCGCCACCAGCCCCTTGTCTACCAAGTCCAGCGCCAGCTGGTCCGCCATCTCCCGGACCACCAGGCGGGCTTTCTCGTATGGGTAAGGGGATTGCAATACCTGCCCGGCCCCCATGCTTTTGGTCTCCGGCTTGTATGCCTTGATATCGGCAATCGTGCAGGGTTCCCAGCCCCAGGCATGGTCGATCAGGAGCTCCGCGTTTACGCCGAACATTTTATACAGCAGTTCCTCATTGTAATAATCTTCTGGCTTTCCGATGGAGCAGCGGGCAATATCACCCATAGTGAAAAGGCCCTCCGCTTCTAATCTCTTGGAGTACCCGGGTCCTATCCGCCAGAAATCCGTCAAGGGACGGTGGGTCCACAGGTTATGGCGGTAGCTCTTCTCCGTCAGCTGAGCGATGCGGACGCCGTTCCTGTCCGGCTGGATGCGCTTGGCCCAGATGTCCATGGCGATTTTAGAAAGGTAGAGATTTGGGCCGATGCCCGCCGTGGCTGTGATTCCGGTGGTCTTCAGCACATCCAGAATGATCTTCATGGTGAGGTCGCGGGCACTGAGACGGTAAGTCTCCAGGTAGTTGGTGGCGTCTATAAACACTTCGTCAATCGAGTAATTGATGATATCTTCCGGCGCGATGTATTTGAGGTACACGCCGTAAACCTTCGTACTCCACTCCATGTAATGGGCCATTCGGGGCGGGGCTGCGATATAATCTACAGAAAGAGCCGGATTGGCTTTCAATTCGGTATCGCTGCTGGAGGAGCCTGTGAACTGCCGCCCCGGAGCCTCCCGCAGGCGTGCGGCGTTGATCTCCTTGACCCGCTGGACCACCTCGAACAGCCGCGCCCGGCCGGAGATGCCCCAGGCTTTCAGGGAGGGCGTTACGGCGAGGCAGATGGTCTTCTCCGTGCGGCTCAAATCCGCCACCACGAGGTTGGTGGTGAGAGGGTCCAAGCCCCGCTCGACGCACTCCACTGAAGCGTAAAAACTTTTGAGATCAATGGCCAGATAAGTCCGGTCTCCCATGAAGCGCACCACCTTCGAAACAAAACTTTGTTCTAGTTTATCATAGCATACCCGGTTCGACTGCGGCAAGTCAAAATCTATTATCTATAAAAGGGAGTCAAAGAAAAATGAATGTTATTGAGTTTGAGCGATGGGAACCCTCCGCAGACGATCCCCGCGAATTGGAGTACGTGGGCCAGCGAACAGCGTCAGATGTATTTCAGGAGCTGAAACACCGCCTGGAGAGTCAGGGCTGTCTGCCCGATGAGTATTTCCTCCTGGACAGCTTCTGGGAAAATGGCCGGGAGATTCCAAAAGACGCCGATATCTTCTGCACCACTGACTACGGCGCCAGCGAGGGCGTGTACCTGGACGCATACCTCAAGTGGTTCGACAAGGGCCAGGAAAAGCACGTTACGCAAAAATTCCTCACTGGCAAGACCCTGGGAGAGAATGGGAGCGACCTGGACCGGATGTTCCTCGTTTCCGCCGCCATCACGAAGGCATTCCACGGCGACAACGCCACTCACGCCCGGTACATGAAAATCGGCGGCGTGGAGGAAGATGCCGACGGCTCTGTGGTATATCTAAGTCAGCAGGAAAAAAAGGTCATTATTGAGGCTCTGGTGGAACAGCGGGAGCGGCAGGAGCAGGCCATGGGCCAGACCGAGCTGCTCTTGCGCCGCATGACCGGGAGCATTACGGAGTACGTCAATACCGTAGGGATGCGTCCCTTGCGGATGAGTGACTTTGACAAAGCGGTGCTTGCAATCCAGGACGGAGAACTGGAAGCCTTCAAGAAATACGCCGCCAAGGTCCCGTACCAGCAGGAGGAAACCCTGCTGGTGGAGGCGGCTGGCCGTCCGGGGGGCCGTGGGCCGGAAAATGACGGAGCTGCTGATGCAGGACCGATGCAATATCGACTATGCGGCGTACTGTAACGCTTGTAAAAGAGCCATCAACATCAATGACCCGGAAAAGGTAATTTTCCTGATGGTGCGGGCACAAGCCAGCGTGCCGCAGCTGGAACCGTCTTTCTTTGGTGAGATGGCCTCCTACGCCTACTTGGACCACCGCTTCATTGCCAGGGAGATCATCAGGCGGTGCGGTGAGGAGCAGATCGCCGCCGCCCCACCCCGCCTCTTGGAACAGTTCGCCGCGGACCAAGACTTTCGCACACTATCCGCGCTGGTGGAGAAAGGAATCTCCGGAGGTCCTAACGCCTGGAGAACGCTGCACATGCTGACCTGTGGAGGTCATGACAGCTGGATTGCGGAGGCGCTTCTGAAAAAGCGGATGTGGGTGGAAGCCGACGACTACAACGCACTCCACGCCTGCGTCCAGAACGATGCCGTTGATGTGTGCAAGCTGCTGCTGGAGGGCGGCGTGGACTTCGATATCTACCAGCAGTGGGCGAAGAACCACCCTTGCGGCGGTCATGAGGAAACCGTCCAAGCCCTGGCGGACCACTGGGTAGAGCTGCAAGCGGCCCAGGAACAGGGAGAACAGGCCCCTTCACAGACTGGGGGGATGTCTCTTGGCTAACGCCGCGCTCATCGCCAAAGCCGCCGCAACGGTCCTCTCCGACGAGAATACCAGGAAAACCGTGGGCTGGATCATCGTGGCGGTCCTCTCCCCCATCATCCTGCTCATCGCCTTCCTCTGCGCCCTGGCCTCCGGCACCGCCACGCACAATGTCTCAGCCGCTGAGCTGTGCTTTTATGGCGGAGAGCTTCCGGCGGACACGCCGGAGGAATACCGGACCTACATTGAGGACATGCGCGCCAGCTTCGAGCTGCTGGACGGCTTCATTACAACGGCGAATAATAAAACAGAGGAAGAGAAGAGCCTTGACGGCACCAAAGTCAAGGTGTTTTTTTATGCTCTCTACTTCGGGGAGGACTCCCCAAGCCGCAGGGACCACCAGAAGTTCGTGGACTGCTTCGCCGTCTACGAGGAGCGGACCCGCATGGTTCCCGTGGAGGGCAGCGACCCGCCCGCCGAGACGGAGGAGATCTATACCGTGGCCATTCCCATCGAGGATATGGAAACCGTCTGGCGGAACATCGCCGCGGCCATGGGAGCAGAACCCACCGCCGAGCAAAAGGCCAATGCGGACAGCGTCTACAGCCTGATTCGGTATGGCTACACCGGCGGAGGCGCGGCTGGCGGAGGCGGATTTGACGACGTGCCTTTCATCGGCGCAGATGGCTTCTGTTCTCCTATCGGGCCGAACTGGCGGAACATCATCACCTCGGAGTTCGGCTACCGCAAGGACCCCTTCACTGGAAAGACGAAAGGCCACAGCGGCATGGACCTGGCAGTCCCCACCGGCACGCCCATCCGGGCCGCTCTGCCTGGGACCGTCACCGTCTCGACCTACAACCAGGGCGGATACGGATATTATATCATGATCGACCATAGCGGCGGGCTGGTTACGCTGTACGGTCACTGCTCCCAGCTGCTGGCGCGGGTGGGCCGGACGGTGGAGGCCGGAGACGTGATTGCCCTGTCCGGCTCCACCGGGCGGTCTACCGGGCCGCATCTGCACTTCGAGGTCCGCCTCAACGGCCAGCGGACCAACCCCAGAAGTTACTTGCCGTGAGGAGGACACATTTATGACAGAGCGAGAAAGGCAAGCGTTTATCAGAGGGCTTTCCTTTGAGGGAGAGATTGAGGACCGTGACGGCGTACTTGGGTTCACGGTCAAAAAGGACTTCGATCTGGCCGCAGTGTTCAAAGGTGTTTATGATCCGGCGGCTGATCCCCCAATTCAACGGATCAATCTCGGATATTGTATCGCGGATCAAATGGTATGGTACTCGATGGAACTCGATTTTGGACGCCGTGATGATGGGTGGGATAGTGTGCCGCGAATGTTCCAGCTCAGCGACGGGGAACGGGAGTACCTGAAAAATGAAATGGACTGCTATTGCCTCCAGAAGACTGGTATGCCGTTGCTTGAATACAGTCTCCTCCATTGGTCTGAGGATAATGGGCCCACGCCAACGTTGGCAGAGCTGGGTGCTCGGGCACGGATGGAGCAGCCGATGCCTCAGCCCATCTCTGCTATTGATTTTATGGGTTGGTTCGCCAGCCAGTGTGTTGACCAAATGGCAGAGGATATGCGAAGTAAGGCCACGCCGGAGGAATGGGAAAGGCTCATGTCAGAGGTCCAGCAGGACAAAGAGCAGCAGGATAAGGCGCCGGGATTTACAGGCCCTTCCATGTAATAAAACTGTTTGCGAAACGGTGTGATACGCGTTTCAAGGTCCGGACCAACAGCACAGCGGACCAGCCCCAAAAGCTATCCGCCGTAGAATTGGAGGAACTATGAAAATAAAAACAAACTTCTCATACGCGCTGAACTATTTTGGAGAGGCTGACTGCCGGATCGAAAGGCTGATAGAGGCGTCCCCTGAAGATTTCAAAGAACTGCAAATCTCCCTTCAGGACAACCCCCTTCTCCTGAAGCATAAGGACTGTATGTACGAGCAGGACGGCGTCTGCCACTGTCTGCTGGTTTTGGAGCAGGAGGGTTATGACGGCATTCTGGTTGAGTCGAAAGGTCCCGGCTATCCTTTCTACGGCGCATATATCACCGGAATGCGGGACGTCTTAAACGGCGAGTTGAGCCGGGCGGCGGACTTCATCGTCCGGCAATGCATGGAGAACTCCCAAGAGGGCAGCTGGCAAATCCAGTTCAATGACCCTCCTGGTCGGGCTCATGGATATGTGCCTTTCAATGAACTGTCCGAGCGGTTCGGGCTGACGATCCGGCCCGGCAACGGGCTGGACGCCATGCTTTTGAATATTCTGCGCCGCCGGCCGGGAATAACCGACGCGGAGCTGGGCGACGGTATTGTGGAGACAACCATTGCTGCAGACTCTCACATATACCCGAATACGCAGAGGAATACATCCGTCGAGTTCTCGCTGGATCGGGTAACTGCTCTTTTTAAAAACGCCGTCTCCTCAGCGCTTGGCCTTTACCGGGGAGAGGATCTGTACGCCATGCTTCACGGAAGTTTTGGTTTAACGCTCCAGGAAATTCGAGACCACAGGTATCTCTCTGACCTGGAGCTGGAGAATACCTGCCAGGTTCCCCGGCAGGTGCTGGAGGGCGCTATGCCGGTCCGTGACGTTCTTGCCTTGGATGGCCTTCCCGAAGTCGCCTCTCTAGCGCATAAAAACTCCGTCTTCCTGGTCCCGCTGGAGGACCTGAAGCTGCTGACGGATGCGGGCAAGGAGGACTTCGCCGCTTTGCTGGACGCGCGGGTGGCCGATATCCGGGTCGACGAGGAAACGCCCGAGCTGCTGCTGGAGGGCGTGGAGGCGGCAGAGCTGGATCGGCTCCATGACAAGCTTGAAGCCCATAAACAGGCGGAGCAGGCCATGGGTCCGGCAATGGGATAGGGGGAGCTATGAACAGATTCAACACTCCCCTTGTGGCGGAGGGTCTCATTGCCTACGCCATCGAACGGCAGAACGGATTCGAGCGGCACCAGCAAAAGGGATTTCCCCCTTGGGCGGAGCGGCGGAGGCTCTGGACAGACGCTATCCTCCAGGGTATAGCGAGGCTGGAGGGGGAGCCCCCCGATCCGAAATTGATGGAACGATATGACCACGAGCTGGGAACGGCCCGCCGGGGGTTTGTTTCCGTGCCCGCCTCCCCCCAGCTCCAACAAAAGACCATCCGAAACCTGCGGCGCTTCGTATCCGCATTGGAGTTTGCGGGGGGCGACCGCCGCCGGCAGATCAATGTAGTCTGGAAACTGCTGGACGACATGTCCTCCCACCTGCCCTGGGCCGATACCGGCAACGGCCTTAATCGGACCCGTGACGAGGCGGAGTATGCGCTTTGCCGTATGACTGCCCAGCTGCTTATCCGCTTTACCCGCGTCCTTCTGGGCGGAGACGCCGGACCCCATTGGGTAAGCGGTTTTGTCTCCGGCTCCGTTACGGACGCGGAAGCCGTCAGGCGGACCGCCGTGTACCGGGACACGCTCCGGCAGTATCCGGAGGTCAAGGAGTGGCCTGCCCTCTGCACCGTCTGCGTGGGGCGGGATATGCCGTCCGCCATTGGAGCGGTCAACACCTGCACCTTTGATCTGGAAATCCTGAACCGGATCGGAGACAGGTTCCTCAAAGAACAGGGCGTCCAGCGAGTGTATTCCCGGCAGATGACCATTACTGCGTCGCAAGCAACGACCAATAGCTGGAGGTCGGTACAGTATCCGTTACTCCAGGGAAACCGATCCTTGACAGCAGCGGATTTCGATGTTCAGGAGAGAATCGGGGTGGAAGATGATCGGGTCAACTTCTGCCTGGACGTCCTCGCTGATGAGAAAAGCGTATTCGGAAGACAGTTGTCCGGTGACGTGGAGGACTCCTATGTTCAAGCGTACACGTCCTACATGGTAGACACAGGCCGGGTCGATGATACGCTGGATATTGTGGTTAGATCGTCCGGCGAGGATGGGTGGTTTTCCTGTATTCTCACGGATGAAGTCAGGGAGTCGTTGCGGCAGAAGCTGGATACCTTCTGTCTGCTGACGTATGGAGAGTATCTGCCGGTGCCGCCGGTCCAGAACAATCCCGCCCCACTCCAGATGGGGCCCATCATGTAACGCAGGAGGAAAACACGATGGAGAAAAACGAAATCACGCTGTCCTTCGACAGCGAGAAGATGGAGGCGCTGGTGTTCTATCTGAAGAAGGAAAACACCAATGTCCAGCACAAAATGGATGAGGCCCTGCGGATTCTTTACGAGGAGACTGTACCGGAACCGCTGCGGGAGTATCTGGACGCCAAGTCCGCGCCTATCCGTCCCAGGCGTCCGCCACGCCCCAGTCAACCCAAGGCGGAGACGCCCAAACCAGCGCCCGATTCCACAGGCGGCGGAAAGGGGGCTGACGTATGAGCGGCGATGTGCTATGGCTTCACGAATATGAAATGAGTGCGCTCTCCTCTGTGCTGGAGAAGCAGGGTACCACTGTGGAGAAGCGGATGCAGGAGATGCTGATCGGCCTGTATGCTGAGCTGGTGCCCCATGAGGAACAGCAGGAAATCCGTTCCCGCCTCTATGCGGAGTGTGCCGCGGAACAGACGGCGGAGGAAGCGGCCCGGAAGTACACTGCGTTTTGTGTGCGGGAGAACGATAAAATATCGTTCTATCAGCTGGACAGAACGGAGGATATCCTGGAGGTTGCCAAGTTCCTGCGCCGGTATCTGCGGCAGGGACAGGGGCACGGCGCCGCCGCGCTCCAGACGAGTGCCTTCGCCAGAATGGACCCGGTCACCGAGGAACAGTATGAACGGCTGCTGGCGCTGCGGATGGAATCCCCCGGCAAAGTCACCGGCGTGTTTGATCTGGACTTTGACCGTCAGGAGGTTTCCTCTGCGGATGTCGCGGAGGGCTGGAATACCTGGTCCATGCAGGACGTCTCCAACGCCATCTACCACGCATACCGAAAGAGCTGTCTCAGACCGGAGCAATATACAGCTCGGTTCCTGGAGAAGCTGGAGAGCAAAGAACTCACCTCACCGGGTCACCTCTCCGCACGGGATATCTCTTTCGCGGAGGAGATCACCGAGATAGACAGTCTGCTGAATTTCATGGCGGAAACATACTTCGATGTGGACAAAGTGTTCGGCACGCATGTCTGCACCTGCGAAAACGACGACGCCCTGAACGTCTATGCCAACTATGATTGCGCTTCCGGGCAGGTCTGCGATGAGCTGGAGGTCGATCTGCACCGGGCGGATGGGCGTGAGGAATCGGTGGAGTACCGGCTCAACGCTGTTGAGAAAGCAACTCTGCTGCGAAAGATGGACGTCTACTGCCTGGAACAGACCGGGACGTCCCTGAAAGATTACATCGCCCAGTTGATGGCGGAGGAGATCATGCCGCCATCCGCCCCATTGATGTGAGTCAAAAATGGCACAAGTTTTTTGTTGCTGCTGCTGAATGGATATCCCGCCGGGGATGTGGCATTGTGTTGCCAGCCCACAAAAATGATAACAGAAAGGAAATGACGCCATGAAAAACGAAAGCAGAACTCCCCTTACGCTCCTGGAGGCGTGTACCCTGATGGCGCGGGAGGCCGTGTCGCTGCTGGAGGGCGGCGAGGACGCCCTGGACTCCGGCACTGAGCTCCGGGAGGCGCTGGCCCTGCTCCACTCCACACAGGACCTGGGAGACGGCGGCGCGCTCCTTGCGTGGGTTGACCACGAGCTGGAAAGCGCCAGACGCTTCGCCAAGACCGGAGAGCGGACGGAGAGCCTGGTCACGCTGAACACCCCGCTTCCCCTGCCGGCCCCCGCCATGCAGCTGGACGCCGTCTGGATGATCCTCCGCGCCGCGGCCCAGGGTTCTCTCTCCGGAGAACAGTGGCAAACCACCCTGAACGCTGTGCGGTCGCTCACGGAAATGGACGGGCTGGAGGATATGGTCCTCTGCACCAATGTGCCCGCTGGCGGATTCCTGACCGTTGGTGCTCTCCAGGACCTGCTGAAGTCCGTCCAGGCGGCGCTCACGCAAAACCAGCAGCCCGCCAGCGCAGAACGGTTGGCTATATGACCGGACAGGCGAAAAGCGCACCGCCGCAGGACAGCGGCTCCCTCCGCAAGGCCCTTGTACAGATGGCAGCCATTCGCGGCGGGGAGCGATTCCAGGTTGTCACCTACAGCGAGGATGACGGCGGGGCGGATGATAAGCTGGACTACGCCTCCGCCGCAGATGCGGTGCGGGCCGCTCAGGACTACGTGCGCGGGAAAGACGGGCTGGCTTATGAAGGCGCCCTCGTCTACGACAGAAAGCAGCGGAGCATTGCGCGGCTGTACGGTTCGTTCCCCGAGTACGCTCGACCCGTGTGCGCGCAGCCCGGCCAGATGATTCAGGCATAGACGCCCCACACCGACAGAGGGCCGCTCCCGGCGAGGAGCGGCCCTCGCGCTGTTCCCACGCTGTCCGCCCCGTCAGCGCCCCGTCTTGCCGCCGCAGCCTCCTCGTCGGAGCGATACCCCTCCCCCAATCAGGGAACGCCATGCGGGACCTTGTACCGAACGAACCCGCTCCAAACCAAGGAGCCCAGGCACACCGCAAGATGGCCCGGTCGAAAAAGGTGCTGGATAAAAGCCGGGGGTCACAAGGACCCCTCGGCCCCTGAACACCGCCCCGCAGAGCGGGTCGGGGACAAGGAGGCGGGGGTCTTGTTATGCCTCCTGGGGTCTGATCGGGGATCTGTTTTCCCTCAAAGGCCCGCCGTTGGGCGGTTTCTTTGGGTTCCGTTCGGGGATATCAGCAGAAATAGGCGGCATTTTGCCCCATTAGAGCAAAAGGAGAATTTTATGCGAATCAAGCACGATAAGGAAAAGGACTACGCTGATTTCACCGCAGCACAGAACACCAGCGCCGGCGGACAGGAGATGGTACAGTTCATTGAAACCTGGAGCGGTATGATGGAGTGCGTGATGGAACAGGGCGCAAGCGATGTGACAGAGGCAGCCGCCCTCACCGTGCAGGCCGCAGCGGATGCCGCGGGCATCATTAGGGATGAGGACGTGGTCGCGGGAGCTGCCAGGCTGCTTGACTGCTGGGCCTACGGTGACCAGCTCCGGGAATGGTTCGTCTACCACCCGCCCGAGATTCTGTCGGGAACAGAAGTCCATCAGCTGGCCGCGCAAACACCGCCGGAAGCGGCAGCCCCCACAATGTCAATGTAAGGAGGATCGTAAATGCCCAGAGAAAAAATAAAGTTCGCCCTGCGGATGTCCCCGGAGACGCAGCAGCTCGTTAAGGAGATGTACCCGAGAGACAACTGCCGCACGCAAAACGAATTCATCGAAAAGGCCATCCAGTTCTACGCCGGATATGTCTCCGGCCAGGACGCCTGTGAGTTCCTGCCCGCCGCACTGACCGCCGCCGTGAGGGGCACCATCCGCGAAAGCGAGAACCGCATCTCCCGTCTGCTGTTCAAGCTGGCGGTGGAACTGGACATGGTGATGAACGTGCTGGCGGCTGGAATGGAGATCCCGCAGGAGGACCTGGACCGTCTCCGGGGCCGCTTCGTCCGGGACGTCAAGTCCACCAATGGCAGCATCAGCCTCAAGGACGCCGTGGATTACCAGAGAGGCGGTGCGTGAGTTGACTCGGACGGACATGACAGTAGGCGAAGTGCGCGAAGCGCTGCGCCGGAAAATAGAACTCCGGTGGAGCGAGCACCAGGCTGAGATGCTCCGCTCCTCCGCCGCGGAACTATTCAGCCGCGCCGGGGAGATCGCCGCCGCTCAGCTCTGCCATGAGCAGCTCACCGAATATCTGGACTGCTACGCAATCGAGGACCTGGAGTATCTCCTGCGGTTCGAAGACCCGCTCGCGATTGTCCGTGACCGGTGGGCCTCGCGGCAGGAGTTCGATCCCAGCCATGAGTTCAAGGAAATGCTGACCGAGCTCCAGGACGAGCAGACTCTGGAACGAGATTATCCGCTGGATGTGGATTGGACGCCGGAGCGGTCCGGCCCGTTCCTGTGCTGACCGCAAGGCGGTGACGCTCTGTGCCGCGGATCATCTTCAAGTGTCCCTACCTCAAACCGGGCCAGCATCGCTCCGCCGCCCACCGTGGGAACTACGTCCGCTACGTCGCCACCCGTGAGGGCGTGGACCGCCTCGACCCCGGCAAAGCCGCCCTGCCCGCTACCGAACGGCAGAAGGAGATGGTCAGCCAGCTCCTCCGGGACTTCCCGCTTTGCCGAGGGCTGTTCGAGTACGAGGACTACCTCGCCTCCCCCACCCGCGGAAACGCCACCGAGTTCATCACCAGAGCCATTGAAGACAACGCGGATTCCCTCGCCAAGCGGGAGAACTATGTGGACTACATCGCCAAGCGTCCAAGGGCGGAACGCACCGGGTCGCATGGGCTGTTTACTGGAACGGATGGCTCCCTCATACTTTCGCAAGTGGCGGAGGCAGTGGCCAATCACCCCGGCAACGTCTGGCTCCCCATCATTTCTCTGCGCCGGGAGGACGCCGCCCGCCTGGGCTACGACAGCGCCGCCCGCTGGAAGGATCTGCTCACCAGCTATGCGCCCCAGATTGCGGAGGCGATGAAGATACCGCTGAGTCAGTTCCGCTGGTACGCCGCCTTTCACAATGAGAGCCACCACCCGCACATCCATATGGTCTGCTACAGCGCCGACGGCAAGTCCGGTTTCCTGGACAAGGAGGGCATCGCAAGAATCAAATCCGGGCTTGCAAGGGAAATATTCCACCAGGACCTGACGGAGATCTACCGCCGCCAGACCCAGCAGCGGGACGCGCTCACCCAGGAAAGCCAGAATACGCTGCAACTGCTCATTGACCAGATGCGGTCCGGGACGCTGGCGAATCCAAACATCGAGCGTCTCATGCTGGACCTGGCGGAGCGTTTGAAAACCACCTCCGGCAAAAAGCAGTACGGCTATTTGAAAGCGACGCTGAAGACCATCGTGGATGGAATCGTGGATGAGCTGGAGAAGGACCCCCGCGTCGCCGCCGCTTATGGGCTGTGGTATCAGTCACGGGAAGAAGTGCTGCGGACCTACAAGGACGATTTGCCGGAGCGTCTTCCTCTCTCCCGCCAGAAGGAGTTCAAGCGGATCAAGAACACGGTGATCGAGGAGGCGGTGCGTCTTGGCCAGGAGGATGCTGTGCTTTCGCCGAAGGATACGGAGGAGCCTATCCACTCGGACAATGGTCCGGCACCGGAGGAACTCGCCCCTGACAATGAACAACCGAAGCTCCATGACGAGGCGCCGCCCACTGTAGTATGGAGCAGACGCTACAAGGAAGCCCGGAAGTTTATGACCGGAGATGATGAAAATCCACCGGATTTCGAGAAAGCCCGTCTGCTGCTTCTGGAAGAGGCTCGGTCCGGAAACGCCCTCGCCATGTTCGATCTCGGCAAACTATTTGGCAATGGTTTGGGCCAGGACCCTGATGAGCGGCAAGCACAGATGTGGTACGCCAAGGCCCTCGCAGCGTTCCAGGCTGTGGAGCGAGATCAGCCCAACCGCTATGTGGAGTACCGGATCGGCAAAATGTTCGCCGCTGGGCTTGGAACTGAGCAGGACTACGAAGTGGCGGCACAATGGCTTACGAGGTCAGCCGAACAAGACTACACCTACGCGCAATACTCCCTTGCCAAGCTGTACAGTGAGGGCTGGGGGGTGGAGCAGAATTACAAAACGGCGCTCCAGCTCTACGAACAGGCAGCAGTCAAAGACTTCCCTTACGCAGCCTGGGAGTTGGGAAAGCTCTATCGTGACGGTGTTGGCTGCCGGCCAGATGAGCGCAAGGCCGCCCGCTATTTCGCTGCCGCCTTTCGCGGCTTTAAGTTCCTGGAGAAACAGAGCCACGACGATAAACTCCAATACCGTCTTGGCTGGATGCTCCTGCACGGCGTCGGGGCGGAGCGCGATGAAACCGCCGCCCGGAAGTGGTTCGAGAAGTCCGCACGGTCCGGAAATGAAAACGCCCAGTATCAACTGGCACGGCTGATCCTGGACAGCGCCAGCTCCACGCCGGAGGAAATCTCTCAGGCCGTGGAATGGCTGACGAAACTCGGGGAGGCTGGTTCGCAATACGCACAGTATGCCCTCGGCAAACTGTACCGGGATGGCGTGCCAATTGAGCCGAATCCCGTCCAGGCGGTGATCTGGTTCTCCCAGGCGGCAGAACAAGGCCACGAACACGCTATGTACGCCCTTGGAAAGCTGGACCTGCAAGCGGGAAACGCCTCCGCCGCCCTTCGATGGTTCCGGCTGGCGGCAGAGTGCGGGAATCAGTTTGCCCAATACCAGCTGGGCAAGCTCCTGCTCCAAGGCGACGGTGTCCCCAAAGATGTCGAGGGAGCTATCCGGCAGTTTACTACCTCGGCAGAGCAGGGAAACCAGTTTGCCCAATATGCCCTTGGCAAACTGTTCCTCTTGGGTAACGACATCCCCCAGGACAAAGACGCCGCCGTCTGCTGGTTCACACTGGCGGCGGCGCAGGGCAATGAGTACGCCCAATACTTCCTGGACCACATGAACGATTCCCAGGGTCCGCCCCTCCTGACCAGTGCCATGCGGCTCCTGCATCATATGAGCAGGATCTTTCGGGACGAGGCTCCGCCGTCACTTCCTGGAATCAATTTTGTGGACAGCAAGCTCCGGCGGAGAATCCGTGAGAAAAAGATCGCCATGGGCCATAAGCCGGACGATCATGAGGAGCAGGGGATCTCGATGCGCTGAAAAGGGACGGCTCCCGCCGTCCCCCTGCGTCTTATACCCGGAAGGTCAGTCTATGGTAGTAGCCGTCACACACCCGAGCAAT
Organism: uncultured bacterium; assembly: GCA_948469375.1. Lineage (GTDB taxonomy): Bacteria > Bacillota > Clostridia > Oscillospirales > Oscillospiraceae > Enterenecus. Next base: position 38,524 of record CAOKLO010000020.1, read on the forward strand.
GGGCTTGTCCGCCACGGCAGGTCGGTCCGGGCCATACAGAAGACGCCCGATTTTGAACAGCTCCCCATTGATGGAGACGGATTCCCCGGCGCTGTGGCTCCCACAGTTCGTCAGCCAAGTCAGCGCCTCGCCTACCGTGCAGCCGCGCCGAAGCTCTCCGCGCTCGTCCCAGAGCGGATCATAGTTGATGCTCATTCTACAATATCTCTCCTTTTGCTTTTTCACAACTGCTAGATATTGTAGCCGGGGCCTTCCTGGAAAGCAATGGAAGAAACAGAGAAAAAGGCGGAGATTTTTCGTAAAAGATTTTTGCGCTCAGGGCTTGACAGCGGCGAAGTCATTCCGCCGCAGCCATTTCATCCGCTGCCAGCTGCTCCGCGCATTTCCTCGCGCTGGCGGAGCCGAAGTAGCGAACTGAAATATTTTCCTTCCTTGCCGTGTCGATGATCCGGTAATAGAACTTATGGGAAATCGCGTTGGCCTGAATCCACACGACATCCGCGCTCTTGATGACGTTGACGTCCGGCAGCATTTCCCGATCAAAAAACCGAACATCGGGCAGCATGGGGCGGATGGCCTTCCGCCAGGTATCGTGACCGCCGAAGGCCACAATCCGGCGCTTCGTCTGATATGGAAACGCAATCGCGGCCTCCGCCTCGTCCTCCGGTTGACCCTCCCGCACTCTCAGGTCGAATAGAGTCTCCCGGAGCTGGCTCAGTTCCGCGCGGTCGCGAAGTGCGTCCGCCTCCACGGAGCGCAGATGTTCCTGAAGCTGGCGCATCCCCTGCTCCGCCTCGTGCAGCGCCTTTCGGGATTCCTTCAACTGGCGGGTCAGCTCCGCCGCCTTAGCGGCACTGTCCTCCGTCTCCGTCCCAGCCTCCTCTGCCAGCTCAGTCAATTCCCCATCCAGAGATTTTAGGAAATCCTCAAAATCATCCGGGACATCGAAGGGCATTGGCCGCCGGGCTCTCAGGGCATCCACATATGAGGCGAACCACGCGCCCCACGCAAGGGCCTCCGCCCGGTCCTCCGGCACGCCCTGTTCCTGGAACCAGCCCTTCAAACGGCTAGAGTATGCTTGGTCTCTTGGCAGCGCGTACCCGGTGGCCAGATAAAAAAGCTGGCCCTCCGAGAGAAGCTCTCCCTCCTCGATGTCCGGGTCCGGTAGGTCTTCCTCCTCCGCGTTTTCGTGGAGGTGGTAAGCGTATCGGAGGGAAAGGTCCGGCGCTCCATTTCCATATGGCTCCGCGTAGCTGTATGCCTCGTCCGCACCCCAGGGGAGATGCCGCTCGGCACAGAGAACGACGGCGGCTGTAAGCATATTCAGATCGACCAGGACGTCACCGTCCCGCTCCAGAAGCAAGTACGCCGCGCAAACCGCATAGGGGTCCCGAATCCGAAAACCTTCCATCAGCTCTGAGGACCGGCGGTAGTAAAGCGTCTGCCGTATCTTCTCTGGAGACGCTCCGATCAACAGCGCTGTGTTCGTCAGGAACCACAGGCCGGCGTGATCCTTTGCCGGAGGCCCTGGCAGGTCCGGTTCATACGGTCCTCTCGGGTCAAAATTTTCTCCATAAGACGCCGGGTTTGCCAGCAGCATCGGACTCCCTCCTGAAGTCTGTGCCGCGGAAGGACCGATACGGGCACTGATTTCCAGGAAGCGCTCAAAGTAATCCAGCAGGGCGTCTTTAAACTCCCCTTTGAGTTTCCCGGCGGTTTCCTTGTCCACCAGCCCCCAAAGCTTCCGGAACGACTGGCGGCTGTCCTTCCGATTCAGAAGTACGGACATGACGCCCAGGATTTCGTCGCGGGAATGATCCAGGTCATCTACATCAGGCGTCTCAAAATCGACCTCTTCATCCAGCTTCTCCGGCAGAAGCGGATAGAATTGTTCTTCCAACTCCTGACGCTTCACATAATCCAGAAGCCATAGAGCCGCTCCCAGTATGAAGATCAGCGATTTGCCGAGATGCTCTGCCGACGGCGCCGGAAGCGTAGCCGCTGTGGCCAGCGCCTTCACAATGTCGGTCCGCTGGTATTTCCCTTCAAAATATTTGCAGAAAAATCCAACGGAAACTCTTGATGCCTGCTGCCCTGTCCTTGCGGCAGCCACAGCCCCGGAAAAGCGGTCGAAATTTTCTCTCATCTGGGAGGCGATCTCGCGAAAATGGGAAACCGTCTCCGTGAAAATACGTTCCTCAGCTGGAGACAGCACCGAGAAATATACCGGCTCCCCCGCCAGCGTCCAGCTTTTTGCAGAAGCCGCTTTTTTCTTTCCGCCCATCCCTGGCACCACTCTTTCGTAATCCTGATGTTGTACAGTGTACCATACCGGGCGAATATTGTCACCGATTTGTGAAGCTAAATTTTTGAGGAGGATGCCTATGCCCTATATTGAATTCACCGACAGCCAGAAGCAGCGCGCCGCCGCCGTGGACCTGGAAGCCTTTCTCCTCAGCCGGGGAGAAAGGCTTCTGCGGGAAGGACGGGAAAGCCGCCTCGCCAGCGACCACAGCGTCACGGTCCGCAGGAACGAATGGTTTGACCACGCCACAAAAGAGGGCGGCGGGCCGGTCACCTTCGTCCAGAAGTTCTACGGCCTCAGTTACCCGGAGGCCATGTCCTGTCTCCTGAACGGCGAGCTGGGCGAGATCCGCTCCGCCCCGCCCAGGCAGAAGGAGAAAAAAGAATTTCAACTGCCACCGAAAAACGATACCATGCGCCGCGTCTACGCCTATCTTCTCAAGCAGCGGCTTATCAGCCGGAATGTGCTGGATACTTTTGTTCACGCCGGTCTGATCTACGAAAGCCGGGAGCCCTCGAAGGGCGGCAATGACTATCACAACGCCGTGTTCGTCGGACTGGACGAACACGGCGTTCCCCGCCACGCTCACAAGCGGAGCCTCTACAGCACAGGCCCCGGACTCAAGCGGAACGTGGGCGGCTGCGATCCCCGGTACAGCTTCCACCATATCGGGAACAGCGACCGGCTCTACGTCTTTGAGGCCCCTGTCGACCTGTTGTCCTTTCTCACGTTGTACCAGAAGGGCTGGCAGACCCACAGCTATGCCGCACTCTGCGGAACCAGCGAACACGCCATGCTTTGGATGCTGGAGCAAAACCCCGATATCCGAAATGTCCTCCTCTGTCTGGACCACGACGAGGCGGGCATTGAGGCCAACGGACGGCTCACGGAGATCCTTCGGGGCCATGGGTATAACTGTATCTCGGTCCTCCAGCCGGAGTACAAAGACTGGAACGAGGACCTCAAAGCCGCCCATGGCCTCCCCGCTCTTCCGGCGGAGGAGCATCCCCAGCTCATCGTCGCGCCGGACGTCTGTCAGTTCATCGCCGAGAAATGTGAAGAAGTCAAGCCGGACAGCTTGGGAAGTCTCGAAAAGGAGCTTCCCAAGCTGCTTCTATTTTTCCAGAACCATGTACTGCACGATGAGATTGGAAAGGCAACGCTGCGCACAGATGAGGCATCTGCTCTGGCGCTGGCCGCCTATTGCCGGGAGCTGCGGCAGCTTGGCGCTCCAATCGGAACCCCAGAACTCTGTGAACGGCTCTGCGCGAAAATCCTGCCCCACCAGAACCACGCCAGCCTCAAAAGCCGCTACCGGGAACTCAGCGTCAAAACGCAAGCGGTATTAAAGCAGAGTGCGTCCCCGGGCATCCGCTCCACAGAAGGCAAACGCCAGATGGCGGAGGCGTGGCTGGACCTTGCCGCGGACTTCACCAAGGTTTCTGTCAAATATGAGGCGGAGGAACTGAAGAAATGGCAGAAACAGCAGCAGGAAACCAAACAGGTAATGACCATGTAAAGGAGTAATTTCATGGACCAATCCGCAATGATTTTTATTGTCATGGCAGGCGCGGCGTTCCTGTTGATCGCCGCTCTTGCCTCCCACTCCGGCGGTTCCCTCAACGGCATCAAGGCCAAGACCGTCGGGGACGGCCAGCACGGCACCGCCCGCTGGGCCACAAAAAAGGAGCTCAAAAGCACCTACCGGCACGTTCCCTTCCGGCCTGCTCAATGGCGGAAGGGAGAAAATCTGCCCAAGGTCCAGGGCCTGGTCCTGGGCTGCGAGGGAAAAAAGAACGCCGTCACCGCCCTGGTGGACAGCGACGACATCCATTGTCTGATGATCGGCGCGTCCGGTGTGGGCAAGACGGCGTTCTTTCTCTATCCGAATCTCGAATACGCCTGCGCCAGCGGCATGAGTTTTCTGGCTCTGGACACCAAGGGCGACCTGGCCCGGAACTATGGCGCCATCGCCATCAAACACTACGGCTACAAGGTGGCGGTGATCGATCTGCGCAATCCCACCCGCTCCGACGGATACAATCTCCTGACGCTCATCAACCACTACATGGACGTAAGCCGGGAGGACCCCGGCAATCTTGCCGCCAGGGCCAAAGCGGAAAAGTACGCCAAAATTCTCGCCAAGACCATCGTAAACCCGGAGGGCGACGCCTCCAGCTATGGGCAGAACGCGTTTTTCTACGATTCCGCCGAGGGTCTCCTAACAGCGGTCGTTCTCCTGCTGGCGGAGTACCTGCCGCCCAAAAACGCGGGCGATGCGGAGAAACGCCATATCGTCAGCGTGTTCAAGCTGGTGCAGGACCTCCTCGGTCCCAGCAGAGCCAAGGGCAAAAACGGCTTTCAGTTCCTCATGGACGCTTTGCCCGAAACCCACAAAGCCCGCTGGTTCGCCGGCGCGACGCTGAACTCCGCCGACCAGGCCATGGCTTCCGTCATGTCCACGGTCCTCTCCCGGCTGAACGCCTTCCTGGATTCGGAGCTGGAGCAGGTCCTCTGTTTCGACAGCGCCATCGATGCGGAAACCTTCGCCTCCCAGAAGTCCGCCATCTTCCTGGTGCTGCCGGAGGAGGACCCCAGCAAGAACTTCATGGCGGGCCTTATGATCCAGACGCTCTCCCGTGAGCTGTTCTCCGTCGCCGATGAGCACGAGGGAAAGCTTCCGAACCGGGTGGTGCTGTTCTGCGACGAGCTGGGCACCATGCCCGCCTTTGATATCCTGCCTCTATTCTCCGCCGGACGGTCCCGGAAACTGACGCTGGTGCCGATCATCCAGAGCCTTGCCCAGCTGGAAAAAAACTACGGAAAAGAGGGCGCGGAGATCATAGTCGATAATACGCAGGACACGATTTTTGGTGGATTTGCTCCTCAGAGCCAAACTGCTGAAGTACTCTCCAAAGCCCTAGGCAGCCGTACAGTTCTGAGCGGCTCCATTAGTAAGGGAAAGAATGATCCCAGCCAATCTCTCCAGATGATAGAGCGGCCTCTGATGACGCCGGACGAGCTGAAATCCATCCCCAAGGGTCAATTTGTGGTCATGAAAACCGGCTCCCATCCCATGAGGACCCGCCTTCGGCTCTTTCTGGACTGGGGGATCACCTTTGGGGAACCATACATCCTGGAGGAGAAGGCCGCCCGGACCGTAGCCTACGCCAATAAGCAGGAGCTGGAGGACGCTGTTTTTCAGAGCCGGGTCAAGTCCGCCGCTATCCCGGAGCAATCTACGCCCGGAGGGTCGCAAATGGGCAAGCCCACTGGTACCGGACGGGTACTCTGACCGGGAGATATGCCTATGGGATACTTCGATGCAATCTATGCCGCCGAGCTGCCCCACCGGGACGTGGCGGTCTATATGTACCTGAAGCACCGGGCGAACACCGAGGGCCGCTGCTGGCCCTCGGTGCGAACCATCGCCAAGGACCTGAACCTTTCCAGGGCCACCGTCCAGCGGGCTCTGCGGGAACTCCAGCAGGGCGGCTGGATCATGGCGGAACCTCGCTGGAGGGAAAACGGAAGCTGTACGTCTAACAGCTACCGGCTCCTATAGCGTTCAAGAAAGAGCGAAGTTTTCCACCAAGGGAGGACTTTGCTCTTTTTCCGGGCCAGGGGAGCGTCATGGTGAGGCCCCCAGAAGTTATCACCTGAAGATTTTACGTTTAGTACAGGGAAAAACAGATATTGAGCTGCAAATCACTGGATTTCCTGCAAACGTCTGGTGGCGGCGCCCTTTATAGCTACTTGCAGAATATTTGATAGTGAGCCACAAGATACAGGAAGACCCGCATATGCGCCGGGGATTTGCTGAGGTTATATCTGAATGGCTATTTCAATCGGGTGAGATCAAACCGTAATCTTGAAAAGGCGATGTTCTGATCGAATGAATGCTGAAACCATGACATACCGCTTCAAAAATTTTTTGCAAGAGTGTAATATTGAGGCATATTGAATCAACTTACCATATATAAGCCTTTGCCATCCGCACAAAATACCTCTATTTTGTTAAGTTGACATAGGAGCATAAAACATTACATTTCCTACTCAATATTTTACATTTTATCGGCCCCATGCGATGATAAACCTTGAAAGGAAGGCTGCATATGCATTCTCTAACATCCAGAATCGATTGTATCTACTTGCAATATTCTTCTGAGGATGTTCCCAGAAGGAGCGGCAAGCTCTGCTTCCCTGGCGGTCATTTCCGGCTGGGACTTCGGTGCGCGGCCCTGTTCATCACCTTGGCAATATTGACCTGTGCCTGTTCCCCGGTCAAATCCGAAACCGCAGGAACAGCGGAGGATGGACCTTTGACAGCGGAGGAGCTATACATCTTCAACCATCAAGCCTTCAACCAGAACAACAACCGTAACGGCTTCGACCTCAACCAGTTTCTGCTCCTGGCCGTGGAGGCCCCGGAAGACTACCGGAAAATTGACCTCTATCAGCTCTTCTATAACGGAATCTATAACGGAACCGAAAAATTTGCTGACAGTACCGAGGAAGAGCGTCAGGCCGTAGCAGACGCAGGCTATGGCGGTCATATCCCGCAAGTGGATCTCATCAAGTGTCCCGCGGACCAGATGAACGAGGTTTTACAGGAATTCCTGGGCCTGCGCCTGGAGGACATGGACGGGGTGGGTCTGGACCGCTTCACGTACCTTCCGGAATACGGCGCCTATTACGACTTCCACAGCGACGCGAATTGTCCCGGTAAGGTCAACTTCCTTTCGGGAGAGAGGAAGGGCGGCAAGGTTCTCATGTATTACGAAAGCGACTCTTTTCCGGTTCTCAGCAGCAAAGACGGCTCGCTTATTCAGCCTGACGGAACGGGGTTGAACTGCCTGACGCTGGAAGAACAAGAATCCGACTGGTATCACTTCCTGAGCAACTGGCGCTGCAATAAGCCCTCCCTCCCTACGGCTTACCCGGATGGGGAACCGGAATTAACCATTCCGTTGGACGGCCTGGAGCCCTACAAGCCGGAGGCGGTGACAGTGAAGCGGCATACGGGGGACGTGGCAGAACCCCTCTATCAGGCCAACTTTTCAGGGGATGATTTCAGGGTGGAAGTCTACCGCTCCACAGAGGGCAGTCTGTACGCCGCCGTGGCAACCTCGAATACGGAACGGGACTGTTTCCTTTCCTTCCCGAAGAACGACCACGGCTGGACGGCGGAGCCTTTTGTTAACCTGTTCGATTATCTTGACGACCACCGCGGCTGGGTCTTCTCTTACTACCGCCAGATCGGCGAGAGCTATTCCCAAGTCCACGACTACTTTACCTTTTCTGAAGATGGCGTCCCCTCCCGGCTGCTCCAAACCGTGGGCACCGAAAAGCGGACGGACTTGGATGGCGACGGAATACCGGAGCTGACGGTTTCCAGGCCAGGGGAAAACCAGATGTTGTTTTTCCTGCGGGACAGTGAAATTTATCAGGCGGACGTCACGGCTCTGGTTCAAGATGCCTGGCCCGAGGCAGCGTATTTGGACTGCGGCCTCCGGAATGCGGAAAGGCGTAATCTCCACCTTACCGCTCAGGTTCCCTTCCCTGGCCTGGAGGATGTCCCTGCCACCGCCTCTCGGACACTGTGGTTCGACGGCAAAAACCTTCGGCTTTACAAGGACCATAGTATTTACTCCGACCATGTGAAACTGGGTCTTGACGCTCCGGCGTATGTGCTGGAGAGTGCCCAGGACTTCGTCCAAGGGCAATTTGACGCCTTGGCAGCGGACAGCTACGGCTGGGGCGGCTCCGGGAACTACAATGAGGAAAACGCCGGACCGGGGAACGTGGTCTGGGACGACTGGCAAATTAACGATTTGAGAGGTCCCTATTACGAGACTGCGGGGGATGCTCAGGTGGAAATCTGGAGAATCAGCTATGAGACCCATACTACCACGCCGGACCGGGTCATGCTGGCAGGCGCTTCCTACCGGGATGAGGACGGCTGGTGTATGATCGGTTTTCCATTTGGTGATTACTTGTACTTCCAGCGAGACGCGGAAGGAAACTGGGCGTTCCTGTTTTCAAAATCGGAATATGATTGTTCTCCCGGATCGCCGCTGTTCTGGTGGGACATGGTCCAGCAGATGTTGGGCATGAATCTTCTGCGGCTCTCCGACCTAAGCCCCACTGAACTGCTGGCTCCGCTGGCAGAAAGACGTACCGCCGCCTTTTTCAATCATCTGGGAGAAGCGCCTCAAGCTGAACAAGAACAAATTCTGTCCTACCTAGCGCAAACGATTCTGGAAAACCCTGATCGGACGGAATGCGCAGACTGCGTGAACACCCTGCGCGAAAGCGGCGAATATGCCCTTACCGATGGAGGCCAGGCCGCACGGGAATATCTGCAAAGCGCTGTAGCAGTTGGCACACTTGCCCCTGCTCCAGTACGGCCCATCCAGTAATGTACCCAATAGAAAAGGAGATCGTAATATGCAAATCATCTTTCTGTGCTTAGCCCTCATCATTTATATTTCCTTGGTGTTCGCAGTAAAGTTCCCAATAGATCCTGAGGGAAAGTCCCTGGCGCCGTTAATTCGGAGTGGAGGATTTTCCTTGGCGGCAGTACTTGTGCTGTTATTAATTTCACGGCTTATGACAGACTGGTCAGCGGCCCTGGAGGAGTTATTCCAGATACTATATGGCTTTCTCCTGCTGATTTGCCTGTTCTGGTTATTCTTTTCCCTGTTTCTGACCGTCAAATATGGCTGGATTTGCCGAAAAAAATAGTTTATATGTATCTCAAGCACCGGGCGAACACCAAGGGCCGCTGCTGACTCTCGGTGCGAACCATCGCAAAAGCCCTTCGACTTTTCAGGGCCACCGTCCAGCGGACTCTGCGGGTACTCCAGCAGGGCGGCTGGATCGTGGCGGAGCCGTGTTGGAGAGAGAACGGGAACTGTACCTCCAACGTCTATCGACTGCTGCAACGTCTGGGAAAGAGCGAAGCACTCCGAAAAGGGAGTTCTTCGCTCTTTTCCGGCCAGAAGGCATCACGACGAGGCCCCAAGAAGTTACCGCCTGGGGGAAACCAACTGATCACATTTACTATTCGGGTCCTTTATGTTAAAATAAGATTTATGTATTTATCATTTTACATAAAGTAAGGATGTTGTGTATGGCCAGAGTTTCCACGAAAGAAAATAAGAACCTTTACCATCGGACCAGAGAGAGCCTGCAGCTTACCAGAGAGGCCGCGTCTGAACTGCTGGAAAGCATCACTCCCGAGCGAATTGAGAAGATTGAAAACGAGCGGTCTCTGCCGCACCCGGACGAGGTGCTGGTCATGGCTGAGAAATACAAACAGCCGAGCCTTTGCAATTTCTACTGCGCAAATCAGTGCCCCATCGGACAGCAGTATGTGCCGGAGGTAACGGTCAAAGACCTCTCTCAAATCGTCTTGGAAATGCTGGCGTCGCTGAATTCTATGAACAAACAGAAGGAACGCCTCATTGAAATTACAGTTGACGGCAAGGTTTCTGAGGACGAACTAAAGGATTTTATCTACATACAGGAGGAGCTGGAACGGATCTCCATCGCCGTGGAGACGCTGCAGCTGTGGTCCGAACGGATGCTGGCAACGGGCAAAATCGATCCGGAGCTCTATCGGAAATATAGAGAGAAGTAGGAAATAGCCGCGTTGCTTCCCTGCGGCAGCACTTATTCTTCCGTGAACAGCAAATTAGAGCCCCTAATTTGCCGAAACATCTGTTTATTCCTTTGCATCTTTTATATAAAATAGAGGCAAAGCACAGGGCATAAGGAGGAAAGAATATGGTATATGGTTTTGGCTTTGTCCTGTTCAGAATCATGTTTGCCCTTGCATTTTTCCTTGTGATCGGAATGTTCCTTGTTTTCGCTGTCAAAGGGATTGCCCAGTGGAATCAAAACAATCATTCACCGCGGCTGACGGTTCCTGCCGTCATTGTGGCCAAGCGCACGAATGTGATCCGGCATCACCACGGCGGCGCCGGCGGGCACCACCACCATCACACCTCCACCTCCTACTATGTGACCTTTCAGTTTGGCGGCGGCGACCGCATGGAGCTCCTCGTATCCGGCTCTGAATATGGGATGCTCATGGAAGGCGACCAGGGCGATTTGTCTTTCCAGGGAACCCGATACCTGGGGTTTGAGCGGAAACAGGGAGGGTGCTTATGACTTATTACGACGAACAATTGCAGCGGCTCCAGGCACAAACCGCCCGGGCGAAACAGCTGGAATCCATGCTCCGGGAGCTTCGCGGCCAGCAGGCCGCGCTTTCGGCGCGGGTACAGGAACTGGAGGCCGTCAAGCGGAAGGAACAGGTGGATGTCGACCGGCTGGAGGGCCGAAGTCTTGCCGCGTTCTTCTACAATGTGATCGGCAAGATGGACGAACGCCTGGACAAGGAGCGCCAGGAGGCATACGCCGCCAGAGTCAAATACGACGCCGCCGCCAGAGAACTGGAAGGGGTCGAAAGCGACTTGCGCCGTTATGAGTCCGAACTGGCCGGCCTGCAAGGCTGCGAGCATCGGTACGAAACCGTATTAAAAGAGAAGGCCGGCGCAATCAAGGCCACCGGCGGCGCGAAGGGAGAAGAGGTCCTCCAATTAGAGGAGCGCGGCGCCTTCCTTGAAAGCCAGAGGAAGGAATTGCGGGAGGCAATCTCGGCCGGGAAGATGGCGCTTGACACCACGCGGCAGGTGCTGTCCAGTCTGGACAGCGCGGAGGGCTGGGGCACCTGGGACCTCTTTGGCGGAGGGCTGATCGCCGATCTCGCGAAACACAGTCACCTCGATGAAGCGCAAGGCTCCATTGAATGTCTGCAATCCCAGCTGCGGCAGTTCAAAACCGAGCTTGCCGATGTGACCATTCACGCGGATATGCAGGTGAATGTAGACGGGTTCCTGCGGTTTGCCGACTATTTCTTTGACGGCCTGTTTGCGGATTGGGCGGTGCTTGATAAGATCACTCAGTCTCAGAGCCAGGTGCAGCGTACAAAGGGACAGATTGAAAGCGTTCTGTCCCGCCTTGATTCCATGCTGAACGCGGTGGAACAGGAGCAGGCCCAGGTGAGGAACCAACTGGATACGTTGGTGTTGAACACACAATGCTGAAGCGATGAGCTGAATATCGCTGATCCTGCGGATGAGGAGGAAAAGGAGGAACTTTCGTGAAATACGCATCAGACTTTCGGGCGATTGCCCGGGACGCCCTGCGTGGGAAATGGGTAATCGCGGTGATCGTCGGCCTGGTCGCCGCCTTGCTCGGCGCCGGTTCTGACGGGCCGCGGGTCAAATTGAATATCAATGACCACGGAGCGAATTTGAACGTTGGCTTTGCCGGACAAACCATCTATTCCACCGGCGGCAGCCCGCATTCCGGAATCGGCGCTTTTCTGATTGGCAGCGCCATATACATCGTCCTGTTGGCCCTTGTGTTCGCTGCCGTCTACTTTGTACTGGGAAGTATCATTCAGGTTGGCTATGCCAGATTCAATCTGGAGCTGGTAGATCGCCGCGAACCCTCTTTCGACGCGCTGTTTGCGTATTTCCCCTGCTGGAAAACGATGGCGGCCGCCCGGTTTTTGCAGAGTCTCTACGTCCTGCTCTGGTCGCTGCTGCTCATCATCCCGGGCATCATAGCCGGGTACAGCTACGCAATGACGGAATACATCCTGGCAGAGCATCCGGAGCTGACGGCCGGCGAAGCCATCGACTGCTCCAAACAGATGATGTCCGGCAATCGCTGGCGGCTGTTCTGTATGCAGTTCAGTTTTATTGGATGGAATCTTCTCAGCGCGCTGACGCTCGGGATCGGTTCGCTGTGGGTGCGCCCCTATCAGCAGGCCGCGACAGCGGCGTTCTATCGAGAGATTTCCGGAACGGAGCAGGCCGTTGATACTGACCCCGCAGCAGAGTAGAATGTGCCGCAGGGCTTTTGAATCCTACGAAAAGGTATCTCCTCCCCTGCGTTGCCGCGAGGCGTCAGCAAGCAAGTCCCGCAGAGTGGTGAGTAAATAGGCTCTGAGAGAGCAGTGATTACCTTGAGCCGTGGGAGCCTCGGTCAGGAAACGCAGGAATACCTCCTGAGTGATGCTCTCCGCTTGCTCCACGGTAAAACCCGCCCGCATAGCAATCGATACCATCTGAGGCGAATATTGCAGATACAGTTTGTCAAACCAATCGTTCCGTGAATCCATGCGCTGTACTCCATTTTGGACCAAGTTCATCCGGATCATGAGAAGATTTTCTATGCAAAACGGCCCTGGCTTTTGAAGGTCAGGGCCGTTTCTATCATAGGCATTGCGGGATTTCTGAATCAGGGAGACATAAACACGGTAAACCAGCGCCGTGTTTTTAAAGACAGCTTCGGATGACTCTTGAAGAAATCCAGAATCAGGTCGGACATCTCCACATTGATCTCCCGCACGATCGGACACCGCGTATATTCCGGATATCCGCCCGCTCCGCTGGCCCGGTAGCTGTTGAGGCAGATGGTGAATTCATCGCCGTCCCGCACCGTTTTCCCCTGGTAGGTCAGCGCCGTGATCCGCTGTCCCACCGGCTTGGAAACATCAATGGCATAGTCCACACCGACGTAATAGTCATAGTTATAGTGCTCCACCTTCGGCTTTAGGAAGGAATCCGCCACGCAAAGCCTCCCGTCCTCATCCACGGCGAAGTATTCGGCGCTCCGCTCCATGGCCAGCCGCAAAACCACGCCGGTCACACGCAGGACCGTCAGCGTATTGGTGTAAGGATACGCCGTCAGCACATCCCGCCTGCGCACGATCTGAGGGAACCCGGCGGCCTCGTTCGCCAGGCTTGTCGCCGCCAGCTGGGCGCCGGAGCAGGACATCTGGACCTCATTGAAAAAGTCCGCGATATCGTTTCCCTCCGCCGCCATAATCAGGGGCGGCCCCGGCAGCAAAGGCCGGTCCAGATGCCCCACCACCGTATCCAGCCAGGTCTGGGCCCCCTGTTCCAAGCTGCCGAAGCGCTCTAAAAGAATGGGATCACAGTCCCCGCCCGCCGGAACCGCTTGACTGTTGCAGATGACATGCCCATTCGCGACGACGGCCTTGAGGGAGATAAACGCCCGGCCGGAATCCGGGGCCTGAACGGCAAAGGTCCCAAAGAGGGATTGTCCCGGAATGCACATGTGCTGATGCCCTGTCAGCAGAATGTCAAAATCCAGCTCCTGGCACAGCCGGTAGGCGATGTTTTCACTGCTTGTGGAAAGCACCTGGCCGGTGTCGAGGTCCCGCTCAAAGCCGCCGTGGTAGACGCAGACGGTGATGTCCGCTCGGCCCTTCAACGTCTCCAGCGCCTCCCGCGCCGCCGGGATGGGATCGGTAATCGTCAGTCCGGTCAGATGCTCCGGCCGCTCCCAGACGTTCACATGATCGGTCACGATGCCGACAATGCCGATTCGAAGCCCGTTTTCCAGCTCATGGACCCGGCTGGGAAAGCGGACGGTCCCGTCGCTCCGCAGGGCGTTCTGGCACACACAGCGGGCGTGCAGCGCGTCCAGGTAGGAGTCCAGATACGCTATGCCGTAGTTGAAATCATGATTGCCCAGGGTCACATAGTCGTATCCGCAGCAGTTCATGATCTCAGCAAAGCCGCTGGCGTCCTCCTGAGAATCATGGCAGAACGCCCCAAGGGGCGAGCCCTGCAAAACGTCGCCCCCGTCTATGATAAGGGTATTGCCGTCTTTTTGAAAGCGGTTGGCGCATTTGAAGA
>CAOKLO010000021.1 GCA_948469375.1 uncultured bacterium
TTATACACTAGAACATCGGATTTTAGTCACCGGGAACACAAAAGCGAATTGGGAGATGAATTTCTGCCCGCCCCTCTTGTGTATAGCTGTTTATGACACGTTTCTTCATTCTCGGAAAATCGTGCTTCACATACCCAATCGGAGCAAGCGCATATCCATTGACAAATCGAAGCTGCTGGCTGCTGCCATAGCGCACCTTTATATAATCAGGAATTTCGTAGCTTAGTTTTCGCTTCTTGACTTCTTTTGCAGTTTTTAATCGTTCTCGTAGTCTTAATTTTAGGCTCTTTTGGACTGAAAAGGCCAGTTTTCTTAAATCCTGGCTAACCATTGTTGCCATGCCGTAGTAGTTATGGACCCCAAGCACATAGGAATTGTAGCGTGTGACCGCCGCATGTTCCGAACGCTTTCCGGGGCCGGGAAACTCAATTTTGTGAATCAGCCTTTTCACATCTTCTGATATTTTCTCAAGGGACTTGTTTTTGATATGGCTCCTAACGACGTATCTGGTTTTGTGCCCATTGACCCGCTTGACTGCTTTGATACGAAAACCCAGAAATTCCGAATATAACTTTCTCAAATTTACGATTTTTGATTTTTCTGGGCTTATGTCCAACCCCAGCCGCGCTTTCAGCCATCCTTCCACTGCATAATACAGCTTTTTGGCGTCTTGATAATTTTTAGCGAACAGCTTAAAATCATCAGCATATCGCACACAGGTGACTTCTTTCAGCCGGGTCGAGTTTCGCAGCATCCGAAATTGATTTCCATGATTCTTGCTCCCATTTGGATTCGTTTTCATCGCACGGTATTCACGGGTATGAACTTCCTCCCACTGGCTGGCTATCCACCAGTCCAATTCGTTCAAGACGATGTTGGATAGAAGCGGTGAGATAATGCCGCCCTGGGGCGTCCCTTTTTCTGGAAAACCAATTCCCGCAACTTCCGCTTTCAGCATGGCGGATATGATACTGAGCAGCTTTTTGTCACGGATACCCAGCGTCCACATTTGTTTCAACAATTTCCCATGGTTTATATTCTTGGACAAAAGCTGGACCTGGGCTGCCCTTGCCCTGGCTATTTGCTGAACACTCAGCTTCCAAATTGAGACTGGTATATTCCGCCTGTACCACTTTCGATATATTGGGGGCAAACCGCCCTCCTCAGCAGCGGCCCGCAAAGGCCCCTATACCGCGTTTCAGCTTCTTGAGATGTGTAACCACCGGGTCCGGAGCGTGGCACACAAGCCGTTGCAGAGGCCGACACGGGGCTGCGTGGTTTGGGTCGCAGGCCTTCAGTGCAAACAGACAATCAATGTAGCGAGAATCTGACAGAATGTCCATGGCACATTTTCATCCTCCAGAACTTTTTCATGGGGAAACGCTTCTGCCGTTAGGATGCCTCTATGATTACGGCGTGGTACATTTTTCCCAATCCGTTTCCTGCCGGATTGAACCTTTCAGAAAATTTTCATTCGCCAGAAAAGACTTTCCTTTCTGCTGGACCGGCACGAGCAGTCCCAAGCCAAGCTGCCGCCCTTTGGCGCACCCGTTAAATCATTCGATACCCCGGTTTCTCCCCGCCGCAAAGCCAGTGGTCCAGCCAGTCAAAGCCCACGATCACTGGCCCGGCCAGCAGGCACCACAGCCCTGTGTAAAGCGGGCAGATCTGTCCCCACAGGTTGCCCCATTGGCGGTCGTAATTCCAAATATCCAGTCTCAGCCAGACGTTGAGCACCAGGCCCGCCAGCAGCTCTCCGCCGGTGATGGCCAGACCGCCCAGGACGGCCTGCGCCCACAGCGGCAGCGTCCAGGGGAAATACTCGTTCGCCACGTCCAGCGGTACGCACAGGGCCGTCGCCAGCAGCAGCATCGTCCAGTGGGTGTGTCCCCGCCAAGCTACCTCCAAAAGGCCGTACAGCGCTCCGCCGCACAACCAGCGGACTACGTGCCCTTGCCATTTACACATCATCAGCCCCGCCTCCTGCTTCCTTTATAGCTGCGATGATCGGGTGGAATGAGGGCGCCCTCTCCCGCCCTCATTACCCGCCCTTGCAGGCATCCATACGGCGGAAAACCGCCGGCTTTGGCATATACAGGATGACCGTTATATAATAATATGATGGCTTTGCGCCCTCCTAGACCTGGAGCTTATTGATCCCACAGAATTCATACCCTCTATCATACCGTCCACACCGTTCTTGACAAAAGGGCATATTTTCAATATAATTTATTTTGGGTATTTGTGACTGACCAGAAGGAGCCGACAACGTAAAGAGGAGGAACTTCATTCCATGAAAAAACCCTTGCGACTTCTTTCCCTTTTATTAGCGGTCTGTGTTGCCGCCGCTTCATTTCCCCAGGTGGGATTTGCTGTGGGGGAAGGAACGACCCACATCGTTCAAAGTTTGGGAAGCGTATCCGACCTTCTCGCACAGGATAAGGTAAAGGACGGCGACACGATCCAAATCACAGGCAGCGCCGTAGTTAACGCACCGGGAGCAACCGATTCAGCGCCGTCAAACAACAGGCCGTGGATCATTAATAAAAGCGTTACGATCACGGGCGGTACCCTCACGGTCCGGACTGGCGGCATTGTTTTGGACGCTGATGTGACCTTCCGAGATGTGGGGCTGTCTTTTACGTCAAATGTCCGGAATGCCATTATCGCAAACGGGCACACGCTGACACTGGAGAATGTAACCTGTGAGAATATTTCGTTTAATCTTTTCTGCGGCGGGCTGATTAACAGCAACAACGAAAATTTCACCATCCCTGCTCCCGGCGGAACTGGAACCATCCATATCAATGGGAAGACCTCACTCCAGAAGCAAGACACCTATGGCTCCGGGAATATTTACGCGGGCAATCTCTGCATGGGCGGTATGAACGCAAGCACCAACGGCTTACAGAACAACGGCCCCGCGAATACATTTTCCGGCAATGCGGTCATCAACATTGAAGACTGTCAGAATGTGGGAACCGTCTACGCCTGCGGCGCGCAGCAGCGGATTCCTGTGGGTTCCGCCAGCGGCAAGGTGACGCTGCCGAACGCGGCGGAGTATACCGTTTCCGGCTCCGTCACCGTCAGCGGCAAGGCCCCCAATGTGTCGGGCGCAGGCTCGCAGGAGACAAATGTGGTCTATAGGGGCGACGGCAAACTGGCCTCCAGGGTGTTTTCCGATATCTCCAGCCTGTCGGTGGAATCGGGAAATCTGGAACTGACCCGCGGGAACAGCCTCCGGGAGGGCAACACCGTTTCCGTGGCCTCCGGCGCAAAGCTGAATCTCAAAAATCTTGCCGGAGACACCCTCAAAATCGACAATTTCAACGGCGGCGGCTTCCTGATCCTGACCGCACAGCAGACCCTGCCGATCACCGGTACGGTGACGGGAACTACGGCAGTTGCCATTGGCGACGTAAACTACGACAACACGCAATCCACAGCCGTGCCGACGGCGGGCCGCACTTACATCCAAGCGCCGAATTCTCAAGACGGCGCGTTCCAGCTTCTCCCCTACGCCACTCAGCCCGACATGACGCTGGTCCGCGACGACAACGGAAACTGGACGATTCCCAAAAAAGAGGAGCAGTCTTCCAAGCTTCAAAGCCTCGCCCTGGAGGACCTCCACAAGGACAGCGGAACAAAAGAGATTCTTCTGCCGCTGAATACCAAGTACAGTGGCACAGCGCTGGCCATAGACGAGATTTCCTTGACCATTCGGATCAACGGCGCCGAGGCATCATTCAACGATGAGTATATGTACTATGAAATCGCCGGCCTGCACCTGTATACAGGCGACACAGGGAATGGGGAAGAGTTTCAGATCTATGCCGCATCTTCCTTCGAGGATCCGGTGCCTGACGGCACATACTACATTGAAATCGTTGTTCCAGGAACCTATACTGAGTCTGGTGCGGAGCTCTCCGCGTCCTGCACCTTGACCGTTGGTGATGTGACCCCTGCACCTGTCAGCATTCCCGTCCCCCAGGCCAAAACCGGCCTGACCTGGACGGGAGCGGAGCTCACCGGCGTGGATGAGGGGACCGGCTACACCCTCACGGGGCACACGGCGGCCGATGTTGGAAACTACACCGCCACCGCCGTCCTGCTCGACGGCTATCAATGGACCGACGGCTCGCTGGAGAGCAAGGATATACCCTGGAGCATCGCCAAATCGACAACGCCCCCCGCCGCCCCCAGCGGGCTCGCCGGCGTCGCCCCCACCTCCGCCGATGGCGCGGACGGAAAAATCACCGGAACCACCACTGAAATGGAATATTCCACCACCAGCGGCTTTTCCAGCTCCAAAGACTGCGGCGCGGGGGAGACAACCGGACTTGCCGCCGGGACCTATTATGTGCGTGTGAAGGAAACTCTGAACCACGTGGCCGGAGCTGAAGCGGAGGTGGTCGTCCCGGCCCATGACGCGCCGTATGTGACGGGAATTTCCATTGCAACGCCTGCGGGCAAAACCAAATATCAGGTGGGCGACTCTCTGGACGTGACAGGCCTGACCATCGAGGCTGCTTATTCCGACGGGACTTCTCAGACGGTGACGGTCACGGCCAATATGGTCGGCGGCTTTGACTCCAGTCAGGCTGCGGAGAAGCAGGTCCTGACCATCAGCTATGCGGGGCAGGCGGTCAGCTATGAAATCCAGATCACCGAGCCGGACATCTCCCAGCCGGACCATCAGCACAGCTGGAGCACGGAGTGGACCACCAGCGAGGATTATCACTGGCACAGCTGTACTGTAGAGGGCTGTCCCGTTCAGGAGGACAGCAAAAAGGACGGCTATGCCGCCCACACCGCCGGGGACTGGATCATCGACCAAGCGGCCAGCGCGACCCAAAGCGGAAGCAGATACAAAGCCTGTACCGTCTGCGGCCATGAGATGGCGCGGGAGACCATCCCGGCTACCGGCGGCGGCACTTCCAGCGGAGGTTCCTCCGGAGGCGGTTCTTCCAGCGGCGGTTTCTTCGGCGGCGGAGCGTCCAGCTCGGGCACGGTTACGACCACGGTAAAGAATCCCAACGGCTCCACCACCACAACAACGACTAACAAAGCCACCGGGACCGTGACAGTGGTCACGACAAATACCGACGGAAGCACCGTCACCGTGGAAACTCAGAAGAGCGGCGCTGTGACCACCACGGAAAGGGCGGCGGACGGCTCCACGGTCAAAACCACGGCAAACTCGGACGGCTCCAGTCAAACCACCGTCAAGCGCTCCGACGGTACGACCGCTTCCGCGTCTACGGACGTCAGGGGAACGACGACGGCTCAGGTCAGCTTGTCGGGGGAGGCCGTTGGCGCGGCCCGCAGGGACAATGAGCCGGTATCCCTGCCAATTCCCGCCGTCAATTCTGCCTCCCAGGTGGCAATCACCCTTCCCGGCGGCTTGGGGGCCGTACGGCTGGAGATCCCGGTGAAGCACGCCGCCCCCAGCGTGGTGGCCGTCATCGTGAAGCCGGACGGCTCGGAAACCGTGCTAAAGAAGTCCTTTGTGACGGGAGACGGCGTTGTTTTGACCCTGAGCGGCGCCGCCACCGTAAAGGTTGTGGATAAGAGCACCGTCTTTTCCGACGTGTCCGCCGGAAACTGGGAGAAACATGCAGTTGACTTTGTTTCCGCAAGAGATATTTTCCGCGGTACCGGCGGCGGGGCGTTCTCGCCGAACAGCTCCATGACCCGGGGGATGCTGGCCGTGGTGCTTCACAATCTGGAGGACGGCCCGGCTCATGGGTTGGGCAATTCCTTCACAGATGTTGGGGAAACCTGGTACACCGATGCCGTCCAATGGGCCGCAGAGCAGGGTATCATCAGCGGCTATGGCGATGGACGGTATGGACCCAACGACAATATTACCAGAGAACAGCTCGTCGTTATGCTGTGGCGGTACGCCGGAAGCCCGGTGGCAACGGATAAGGAGCTACACTTTGCCGACGCGGACAAAACCAGCGCCTATGCGCTGGAGGCTCTGCGCTGGGCCAGAGAGAACCGCGTTGTCAACGGAGATGGAAACGGGCTGCTGAACCCCCAGGGAGCGGCAACTCGCGCACAGGCGGCGCAAATGATGATGAATTTTATTCAAACCCAGTTATAGATTCAAAGAACAACGGGATATTTTAACAGAAAATGTGTCATCCTACACAAAATGGCCTCTCGCAGCTGCGAGAGGCCATTACTTTTCAGGTTGCATGGACAGTGGTCTGCACAGTGATTGCAGTGGATGCACCAATCAATCCGCGCCATCTTTTCTAGCCCTGCCAGGGGCAAGCGTCCCTCCGCCGGAAATCTGCCGCCGCTGTTGAAAAGGTTGCCTGCGGGGGCATTCGGCGAACAGCAGGATCATCGCTCCGGAGCGGGGTAACCGGCAGCTTAAACGAGAAGCAGCTTGGCAGGACTATTTCAGTCATCACCGCATTGGGATAATGGGGCTCACCCGCAAATCTTTCTCAAAACAGCTCTGCCATCCGGGAGATGTATTCGCGCTGCTCCACCTGATTGGCAGGGTGAAACAGTCTGAACAAGGGTTCTGTTGGTCAGTTCTACCAAATCAAGCCCCGCAGTTATCACAGATATACACCATATTGACCGCCCGCTGCATCATATCAAAGCCGGCTTTTCGATTTAATCATGGAATTTGTACAAAAAAGTCCGCAAAATTTGTTTAATTTAACGTAAAGCCGGTTTGAAATATCCAGATTCAGGAATACATTCCAATTTCTAAATGTGGGGCACAAGGAGGCGCCGCTTATGATGTTCAAAGCAATTGCCAGCGCCAAGTCGGCGGAAACCGCTTCCTGTCGCCGATGCGTTAGGCTGTCCTATGGTTTGGAAATAGTTTGAAAATCCCAGGCTTTTTTGCTTAGGATTCCACATGGTACAAACAGATAGATGGCATATGTCAATTTATTGTTGACATATGCCATCTATCTTTCTATAATAAACGTATCTCATACGGGAGGTGTATTCATGCCAAGACCTGTAAAATGCAGAAGGGTTTGCCATTTTCCAAAGGTTTTGGAATTCCGGCCTGCGAAAACCGAGATCCAGCGCCCTCCGGTCCTCATGACCGTGGACGAGTATGAAACGATCCGGCTGATTGACCGAGAGGGACTGTCACAGGAGGCGTGCGGGGAATGGATGCAGGTAGCCCGGACAACGGTGCAAAAAATTTACGATAGCGCCCGAAAAAAGCTGGCGGAAGCGCTGGTAGAGGGAGTTCCCCTTCATATTGAGGGCGGTGAGTTCCAGCTTTGCGATGGAAAAAGCACGGATCGTGAATGTATGGATTGCTTTAAGCGGCAATACCATCAGCAATATGAAAAACAAAAAGGAGACAGTGTTATGAGAATCGCAGTAACCTATGAAGACGGTCAAATCTTTCAGCATTTTGGCCGCACAGAGCAGTTTAAGATCTATGATGTACAGGACGGAGCCATCGTGTCGTCCACGGTGGTGGGCACCGGCGGAAGTGGACACGGCGCGCTGGCCGGTGTGCTTACCGCTCTGAAAACGGACGCGCTGATTTGCGGAGGGATCGGCGGCGGCGCCCAGGCCGCTCTGGCCGCGGCGGGCATACGGCTGTATGGCGGCGTATCCGGCCAGGCTGACGAGGCGGTGAAGGCTTTGCTCAAAAACGAGCTGGACTTTGAGCCTGATGTGCATTGTGACCACCATGGCCATCAGGCAGGGGGCCACACCTGTGGGGAACACGGCTGCGGGAGGCACGCCTGCGGCGGCTGACCAGCCGACGCAGCACCCTTTGTTTTGTGCAAAATATTATTATTTGCATTGACAAGCCTGCCTGAATATGGTATATTTTCACTGAGCAGATAATGATTCCTATTATTGTTATAAATCACTCAAAGGAGGTCACCGTATGTTGTTCCAGACCACGCAGGCTCACGAGGAACTGCGCGCCAAAATCCGTGCCTTTGCGGAGGCGGAGGTGAAGCCCAACGCCATCCTCATGGACCAGGAGAGCCGGTTCCCTGCCGAGGCCATCAAAAAATTTGCCGAGATGGGGCTGATGGGCATCCCCTACCCCAAAGAGTACGGCGGCGCGGGACTCGACGTGATGAGCTACGCCATCGCTGTGGAGGAGCTGTCCCGGGTGGACGGCGGCACGGGCGTTATTCTGTCCGCCCATGTGTCCCTGGGCACCTGGCCCATCTTCGCCTTCGGCACCGAGGAGCAGAAGCAGAAGTACCTGGTCCCCTTGGCCAAGGGCGAGAAGATCGGCGCGTTCGGCCTGACGGAGCCTAACGCGGGCTCCGACGCGGGCGGCACTGAGACCACCGCCATCGACAAGGGCGACCACTGGCTGCTCAACGGCCAGAAGATTTTCATCACCAACGGCGGCGTGGCGGACACCTACGTGGTTTTCGCCGTCACCACCCCGGACATCGGCACCCGGGGCATCTCCGCCTTCATCGTGGAGAAGGGATGGAAGGGCTTCACCTTCGAGCCTCATTACGACAAGATGGGTATCCGCTCCTCCGAGACCTGCCAGCTCAACTTCGACGACGTGAAGGTGCCCAAGGAGAATCTGCTGGGCAAGGAGGGCCAGGGCTTCAAGATCGCCATGGCCACTCTGGACGGCGGCCGTATCGGTATCGCCTCCCAGGCTTTGGGCATTGCCCAGGGGGCCTATGAGTCCGCCGTGGAGTACGCCAAGGAGCGCGTCCAGTTCGGCAAGCCCATCGGCTTTAACCAGGCCCTGACCTTCAAGCTGGCGGATATGGCCACCAAGCTGAAGTGCGCCCGGATGCTGGTGTACTCCGCCGCCGAGAAGAAGGAGGCCCACGAGCCCTACGGCGTGGACGCCGCCATGGCCAAGCTGTATGCCTCTGAGACCGCCCTGGAGATCGTCAACGACGCGGTGCAGATTTACGGCGGCACCGGTTTCCTCAGGGGCATGGATGTGGAGCGGATGTACCGCGACGCCAAGATCACCACCATTTATGAGGGCACCAGCGAGGTCCAGCGCATGGTCATCGGCGCGTCCATCATGGGCAAGCCCCCCAAGAGCGCGGGCGGGTCCTCCAGCGTGGCCAAAAAGCCCGCCCCCGTCACCGGCGTGCGCAAGGGCATGATTCTCAAGGAGGGCGGCGCCAAGGAGCGGGTTGACACTCTGGTGGCCGCGCTGAAGAAGGACGGCTATGACTTTTCTGTGGGCATCCCCATGGACACCCCCATTGCCCAGGCGGAGCGGGTGGTATCCGCCGGTCAGGGCATCGGCTCCAAGGAGAACATGAAGCTGATCGAGGACCTGGCCAAGGCCGCCGGCGCCGCCATCGGCTCCAGCCGTCCCGTGGCGGAGACCCATAAATTTGTCCCGCTGAACCGCTACGTGGGCATGTCCGGCCAGAAGTTCAAGGGCAACCTGTACATCGCCTGCGGCATTTCCGGCGCAATTCAGCATTTGAAGGGCATTAAGGACGCGTCTACCATCGTGGCCATCAACAAGAGCTCCAACGCCCCCATCTTCAAAAACTGCGACTACGGCATTGTGGGCGACGTCAACGAGATCCTGCCCCTGCTGGCTGAGGCCCTGGGCCTGGAGGAGAAGCAGCCCGCGCCTCCCATGGTGAAAATGAAACGGCCTCCCGCTCCCAAGGCCGAGCCCATCGGCCCGCGCTACGTCTGCGGCGGCTGCGGGTATGAGTACGTCCCCGAGCTGGGCGACCCCGACGCGGAGGTGGCTCCCGGCACCCTGTTTGCCAACCTGCCCGAGGGCTGGGTTTGCCCCGAGTGCGCCGAAAGCAAGGAGATGTTCATCGAGGCGTAGTTCCTTTTTCTTGTAAGAAAAAGGAACCGAAAAAGAACTTTTGGTTCGCTTCCTTCCGGGTAGGTTTTCCAACGTCTCCGCCCGGCGACGGAAGGATTGCTCGACGATACGTATGACACTTTAATTGTATCCAATTTTGCGATAAGGAGGCTCGCTTATGTACTGCGTGCGCAGTGTTACCGATAACCTATACTGGGTGGGCGCCAACGACCACCGCACCCACCTCTTTGAGAACATCCATCCCATTCCCCGGGGCGTGAGCTACAATGCCTATCTGCTGCTGGACAAATCCACCGTCCTGTTCGACACCGTGGACTGGTCCGCCTGCCGCCAGCTGCTGGAGAACCTGGACCACCTGCTGGAGGACCGGCCCCTGGACTACCTGCTCATCAACCACATGGAGCCCGACCACGGGGCCTCCATCGAGGAGATCCTGATCCGCTGGCCCCAGGTGAAGGTGATCTCCACCCCCAAGGCGTTCATGCTCATGCGCCAATTCGGTTTCCACATCGACGGACACGAGCTGATCGAGGTGAAGGAGGGGGACACCTTCTCCTTCGGCAGCCACACCGTCACCTTCGTGGAGGCCCCCATGGTCCACTGGCCCGAGGCCATGGTCACCTTCGACCTCACCAACGGGGTACTCTTCGCCGCCGACGCCTTCGGCTCCTTCGGGGCGCTGGACGGCAAGCTGTTCGCCGACGAGGTGGATTTCGACCGGGACTGGATTGACGACGCCCGGCGCTACCTCACCAACATCGTGGGCAAGTACGGCCCCCACGTCCAGCTGCTGCTGAAAAAGGCCGGGGGCATCCTGGACAAGATCAAATTCATCTGCCCCCTCCACGGGCCGGTGTGGCGCAAGGACCTGATGTACTTCGTGGACAAGTACGACAAGTGGAGCAAGTACCAGCCCGAGGAGCAGGGCGTCCTGATCGCCTACGCCTCCATGTACGGCAACACCGAGTCCGCCGCCCAGGCCCTGGCCTCCAAGCTGTGCGAAAAGGGCTGCACCAACGTTTGGGTATATGACGTGTCCAACGTCCATGTGTCCCAGTTGGTCAGCGAGGCCTTCCGGCTCAGCCACCTGGTGTTCGCCTCCGTCACCTACAATCTGGGTATCTATCCGGTGATGCACGACTTCCTGATGCATTTGAAGGCCCTGAACTTCCAGAACCGAACCTGCGCCATCATTGAGAACGGCTCCTGGGCGGTGAAATCCGGCGACCTGATGCAGAAGTTCCTGGAGGACGAGATGAAGAACATGACCGTCCTCAACGACCGGCTCACCCTGGCCTCCGCCCTGCACCCGGATAAGGCCAGCGAGCTGGACGCCCTGGCCGACGCCATCATCGAGTCTATGGCAAAGGAGTAAGGCGGCTCGGCGCGTATCAAACGGCAGCCTCCGCCACAAAACTGCTATAGTTCATGGAAAGCCCGCGGAGATCAAGTAACCGCGGCCCATACGCTTTGGCCGGGCCGTCTCCGGAGTGAATTCCCTGATGCCTCCGCCCAAATACTGCATGTAATGTTGAAGGAATGGAACGACCTCATCCAAAGTGTCCCGTACCGGCTGTGTCTGGATGGACGGCACGTTGAGCCGGTAATAAAGATCCGTGCGAAACGTCCCTTCCCGTATCATTTCTTGAAGGGGCCGGTTAGTGGCCGCGATGACCCGCACATCCACCGGGACCTGGCGAATACCCCCAACCCGAGCGATGACCCGCTCCTCCAGCACACGGCAGTTAATCCAGCAAACACACAAAGACGTCCTGCCAAACCGGCAGGATGGCAGGGAGCAGATCAAAATCTGCTCCCTGCTTTGATTTCAGGTGGAAATCCTGCCGCGGGCATGATATAGTCAAAGCAACTGAAAAAACGCAAAGCGCGCGAGCTTTGACGCAGGCTGAGGAAATCAGACAGAGAAAGCAGGTGGTCCGGGATGAAATTTGACATTCCCGCCGGAGCGGCGCACATACTCCAAACGCTGACAAATGCGGGCTATGAGGCCTGGCTGGTGGGGGGCTGTGTGCGGGACCTGCTGCGGGGCGTCCCGCCCCACGACTGGGACATCTGCACCTCCGCCCGTCCGGAGCAGACCGAGGCCTGCTTTGCCGGACATAAGATCATCGAAACCGGACTCAAGCACGGCACCGTCACGGTGGTGGAGGGCGGAGAACCCTACGAGATCACCACCTATCGCACAGAGGGGCCCTATTCCGACAGCCGCCGCCCGGATTTCGTCCGGTTTGTCCCGGATTTGAAGGAGGACCTGGCCCGCCGGGACTTTACCATGAACGCCGTCGCCCTGGGGCTGGATGGGACGCTCCAGGACCCCTTCGGCGGGGCGGAGGACATCCAAAGCGGACTGATCCGCTGCGTGGGAAAGCCCGCTCACCGCTTTCAAGAGGACGGCCTGCGAGTGATGCGGGCCCTGCGGTTTGCCTCCGTATTCCGCTGCCGCATTGAGGAACAGACCGCCCAGGCGGTTCACCACAGCCGGGCTATGCTGAAACGGGTGGCGGCGGAGCGGATTCATGCGGAGCTGGGCAAGCTGTTGACCGGCCCCGCCGCCGGGGAGGTGCTGCGGCAATACCCCGACGTGCTGTGTGTGTTCTGGCCCCAGCTGGGGCCGCTGACGGCGATGGAGCAGAACAACCCCTGGCACTGCTGGGGCGGCTGGGAGCACACCGTCCGCGCGGTGGAGGCCGCTCCAGCCCAGCTGACCCTGAGGCTGGCCATGCTCCTCCACGACATTGGCAAGCCGTCCTGCAGGTCCACGGACAATAACGGGATCGACCACTTCTACGGCCATCCCGGTCTCAGCGCCAAAATGGCGGACCGGATGCTTCGTGCGCTGAAATTTGAAAACAGCCTCCGGCGCCGGGTGGTTACGCTGGTGGAGTATCACGACGTGCTGCTGTCCGCCCAGGATAAGACCATCCGACGGTGGCTGGGCCGCCTGGGACCGGAGACCTTTTTCCAGCTGCTGGAGGTCAAGCGGGCGGACATCCTGGGACAAGCCCCCGAAAAGCTGGGAAGCCGTCTGGACGAGCTGGCGGAGATCAGGGCCCGGGTGGAGCAGATGACGGCAGAGGGACAGTGCCTCACCCTGAAGGAGCTGGCGGTGAACGGCCGGGATATCATAGCCGCGGGCGCACGCCCCGGCCCGGAGGTGGGCCGGGTGCTGGCGGCCCTTCTGGACCGGGTTCTGGACGAAGAGGCCCCCAACCAGCGGGCCGCCCTGTTGGAGCTGGCCCGCCGGGAGCTCCAGCGAGGCCGCTGACTTGGCCGGTTGCGCCGGGAGGCCGGGCGTGTTATACTGTCCTGAAGCATATTTGACGAAAGTAGGTGGACCCATGACCCAGCACATCCTGGTTGTGGACGACGAGACCGCCATCGCCGACCTGGTGGAGGTCTACCTCACCAACGAGGGCTTCGCCGTCCACAAATTTTACAACGCTCTGGACGCCCTGGCCTGTGTGGAGTCCACCGCCCTGGACCTGGCCATCCTGGACGTGATGCTGCCCGACATGGACGGCTTCGCCCTGTGCCGCCGCATTCGCGACCGCCATCTGTTTCCCATCCTCATGCTTACCGCCCGGGTGGAGGATATGGACAAGATCACCGGGCTGACCCTGGGGGCGGACGACTACATCACCAAGCCCTTCAACCCGCTGGAGCTGGTGGCCCGGGTCAAGACCCAGCTTCGGCGGTACACCCGGTACAACCAGGGCATACCCGCCCCGGCGGAGCCGGAGGAATTCGACATCCGGGGGCTGCTCATCTCCAAAAGCACCCACAAATGCACCCTGTTCGGGGAGGAACTGCCCTTAACACCCCTGGAATTTTCCATTCTATGGCACCTGTGCCAGCGCCGGGGCCGGGTGGTGTCCAGCGAGGAGCTGTTCGAGGCGGTGTGGGGGGAGAAGTACATGGACAGCAACAACACCGTCATGAGCCACATCGCCCGGCTGCGGGAGAAAATGCACGAGCCCAGCCGGAAGCCCAAATTCATCAAAACCGTGTGGGGGGTGGGGTACACCATTGAATAACAAACGTCTTTCCCGCCAGCTTTGGATGCAGTACATCCTGGCCCTGCTGGGCTGGGCCTTCGCAGTGCTTTTTACGGCCTATGTGGCCTTTCTCTTGTGCCAGATGCGGACCTGGACCGGGCGGGAGCCGATATATCACCTCCTGCATATGCTGGCCAACTATGTGGTTTTCGTCTACCTGCTGGCAACGGGGATCGGCTGGCTGGTCATCAGCTACCGCTTTATCTCCCGCCCCATGCAGTATCTGGACGCCCTGGCCCGGGCCGCCGAAGCCCTGGCCCATCCCACGGAGGAGCCCATCGTCCTGCCCGCCGCCATGGAGCAGATGGAAGCCCAACTCAACCTCATTCGGGAGCGGGCCCTCCGGAACGCCATGGCGGCAAAGGAGGCGGAGCAGCGGAAAAACGACCTCATCGTCTACCTGGCCCACGACCTGAAAACGCCGCTGACCAGCGTCATCGGCTACCTCACCCTGCTGCGGGACGAGCCGGACCTCTCCCCAGCGTTCCGGGCTCGGTACACCGGGGTGGCCCTGGACAAGGCGGAGCGGCTGGAGGAGCTCATCAATGAGTTTTTCGATATCACCCGGTTCAACCTCACCCATCTGGAGCTGGAAAAGCAGCCGGTGGACCTGGCTCGGATGCTCCAGCAGGTGGCCAGTGAGTTTGAACCCCAGTTCGCCGAAAAGGGCCTCACCTGCGCGTTGGACCTGCCTCCGGCGCTGGAATACGGCTGCGATCCGGACAAGCTGGCCCGGGTATTCGACAATCTGCTGCGCAACGCCTGCTGCTACAGCACGGAGGGCACCCAGGTCAAGATTGCCGCCGCCGTGGATCAGGACGCCATCATCCTCACCTTTGCCAACTCCGGAATCACCATTCCGGAGGAGAAGCTGGAGCGGATTTTTGAGCAGTTTTTCCGGCTGGACGCCTCCCGCGCCACCCGCACGGGTGGCGCGGGCCTTGGCTTGGCCATAGCCAAGGAAATCGTTGAGCTCCACGGCGGAGCCATCTCCGCCCAGAGCGCGGAGGGGGTGACCACCTTCACGGTGGTTTTGCCGAAAGCGTAAGAAAATTGCAAGAATTTCGCGGGAAAACCGTGAGACATTCCGGGCCTGCTTTTGGTATGATGGGATGGACCAAAGGAGGAATCGGCCATGCACGATTTTATTTCGTATATCTACTACTCGTTTCGGGAGGCCGTCGTCCCCGCGCTGGCCCTGATGGCGGCGGGGGCCATGGTGCTGGCCGCGTTATACTGGTGGTGGTACATCAGGGGCGGAAAGGAACGGCGCATTCCGTTTCTGAAACAGTCGGCGGCCATCCTCCTGCTCCTGTGCTACCTGGGAGGACTGTTGGCGGTGACGGTGCTTCAGCGCACCAACGGCAGCGGTATGGTCCAGCTGCACCTGTTCCGGGCCTTTCGGGAGGCGTGGAACGCCTTCACTCTCCAGGTGTGGGTCAACCCCCTGCTGAACATCGCCATGTTCGTCCCCCTGGGCGTACTGCTCCCCCTGACGGCCAAGCCCTTCCGGCGGTGGTGCTGGACGCTGGCGGCGGGGGCGGGCACGTCTCTGGCGGTGGAGGCGCTCCAATACCTGCTGGAGCGCGGCCAGGCGGACGTGGACGACCTGTTCTGCAACGCCCTGGGAACCATGCTGGGGTACTGCCTGTGTATGTTTGTCGTCTGCTCGGCGGAGAAAAGGTGGCGGCAGGTCTTGGCCTACGCGGCCCTTCCCGCGCTGTCCGCCGCTGTGCTGGCGGGGGTTTTCGCCGCCTATGAGCTCCGGCCCTACGGCAATTTAGCCGATGCCCCGGCCTTTGCGGCCTATACCGGCGGCACCCGCTGGGTGCTGGAGTGCGGGCTGTCCGATGAACCGGGGCCCGCCGGGGTCTACTGGGCGGAGCCCTTCACTACGGCCTCCTGCGATGAATTCGCGGTGGAATTTCTGGAGCGGCAGGGGTTTGAAATCGATTTCGACCGGGACGTGGACTACTACGACAACACCACCTTCTACAGCGATCACCAAACCTTCTCGTTGTGGGTATACCACAACGACCGCTCCTATAACTATACGGACCTTCGGGTGGAGTTCGACCTGCGCTACAGCGAAAAAAAGGGCACGGCCACGGAGGAGGAGCTGCGCGCCGCCCTGGCGGGCCTGGGCATCGACGTACCCGCAGAGGTGGAGTTTCTGGAGACAGAAAGAGATGGGGAATATGTATTCCGGGCCGGCGGCGTTGAAAAAGACGGCGCTATAATAGATGGCGAGCTGATCTGCCAAGTGGCAAAGGACGGCTCTCTCTATGAGGTGCACAATAATATGTCTGTCAGCACCCTTTATGGGGACGCCCTTGTCCTCTCGGAGCAGGAGGCCTATGAGCGGCTTCAGGCAGGCTGGTTTTCCTTGGGAGATATGTTTGAATACTACGCGCCCCGGGAGGTCCACATTGACTCCTGCCGGCTGGAATACCGCATCGACAGCAAGGGCTTTCGCCAGCCGGTGTATCTGTTCGAGCTGAGAGAGCTGGGCGCCGCGGTATTTGTCCCCGCCCTGGCGGGCTGAGGCGGCTCATGGCATGGGGCAAATGGGAATCCTGCATAAAATTTTGGCATTTTCTAAAAATGATTGGTTGGGCCATCCAAAAATGCAAGGGAACACTTGACATATTGCAAGAATAGGTCTATACTGCCCCCATCAGGCAAAGGTGCCGGAGAGCTTCACCGCTCCCGGCGCCTTTTCTGATGAGAACGCAATGGAGCGTGTCCGCGGGACGGTGGACGCGCTCCCATATTTTTGGAGGGAAAAGAATATGGATATGTCGGTATGGTATCTGGTGGGCGCCATTTTGGTGTTCTTCATGCAGTGCGGCTTTGCCGCTGTGGAGGCAGGCTTTACCCGGGCCAAGAACGCGGGCAACATCATCATGAAGAACCTGATGGACTTCTGCATCGGCACCGTGGTGTTCGTGGCCCTGGGCTATGGCATCATGAACGGCGAGAACTACTTTTTCGGACTCATCGGTATGCCGGAGTATCAGATGTTCACCAACTTCTACGGCTTCGACTGGTCGAACTTCTTCTTCCAGCTGGTGTTCTGCGCCACCGCCGCCACCATCGTGTCCGGCGCTATGGCCGAGCGCACCAAGTTCTCCAGCTACTGCATCTATTCCGCCGTCATCTCCGCCCTGGTCTACCCCATCGAAGCGGGCTGGGTGTGGAACGCCCAGGGCTGGCTGGCGAAACTGGGCTTCATCGACTTTGCCGGGTCCGCCGTCATCCACATGGTGGGCGGCATCTCCGGCCTGATCGGGGCCATTCTGCTGGGGGCCCGCATCGGCAAGTACGACGAAAAGGGCAATTCCCGGGCCATCCTGGGCCACAACATCCCCTTGGCGGCCATGGGCACCTTCATTTTGTGGTTCTGCTGGTACGGCTTCAACGGCGCGGCGGCCTCTGACGGCGCACAGCTGGCCCAGATCCTGGGCAACACCACCGTCGCCCCGGCGGTCGCCACCGTGGCCTGTATGCTGTTCACCTGGGTCAAGAACGGCAAGCCTGACGTGGGCATGTGCCTCAACGCCCCCCTGGCAGGGCTGGTGGGCATCACCGCAGGCTGTGCCAACCTGGACGCTCTGGGCTCCGCCATCGTGGGCGTGGTCACCGGCATCCTGGTGGTGGTGGTCGTGGAGACCGTTGACACCAAGCTTCACATTGACGACCCGGTAGGCGCGGTGGCCGTCCACGGATGCTGCGGCCTCACCGGCACCATCCTCACCGGCCTGCTGGCCACCGACGGCGGTTTGCTCTACGGCGGCGGCTTCCATCAGCTGGGCATCCAGTGCCTGGGCGTGCTGGCCATCGCGGCCTATACCGCCGTGGTCATGACCATCGTGTTTCTCGTCATCCGCGCTACCAACGGCCTGCGGGTGTCCGCCGAGGAGGAGATCTCCGGCCTGGACTCCACCGAGCACGGCCTGCCCTCCGCCTACGCGGATTTCATGCCTTCCACCACTCTGACCGCCATGCCCGGCGCCAACGCCTTCCCCGCGCCTGTGGCCACCAAGAGCGGCAAGAGCGTGGACGAGGCGGTGCCCGTCCAGGTGGTCACCGGGAATATGCCCGCCTCCGACGTCAGGCTGTCCAAGATCACCATCGTCTGCAACCAGGCCAAGTTCGAGCAGCTCAAGTCCGCTATGAACGACATCGGCGTCACCGGCATGACCGTCACCCAGGTGCTGGGCTGCGGCGTGCAGAAGGGCCGCACCGAGTATTACCGGGGCGTGCCCCTGTCCATGAACCTGCTGCCCAAGCTTCAGGTGGATATGGTGGTGTCCAAGGTGCCCGTGTCCCAGGTGGTGGACGCTGCCCGCAAGGCGTTGTACACAGGCCGCATCGGTGACGGCAAGATCTTCGTGTGCGGCGTGGAGAACGCTGTGAAGGTTCGCACCGGCGAGAGCGGCTACGACGCCCTCCAGGGTGAGGAATAACAGCCAAACAGATTTTTGTACCACCCCGCCTGAAGATGGACGGGGTGGTACAAGTCATTGATTGGAGGAGTTTACCATGGCAATCCACGAGGAATGCGGCGTCATTGGGGTTTACGACCCGGCGGGGGACTGCGCCCGCACCGCCTATTACGGCTTGTACGCCCTCCAGCACCGGGGGCAGGAGGCCTGCGGCATCGCCGCCATCAACCACCGGGAGCTGTCCTTCCACAAGGACGTGGGTCTGGTGGGGGAGGTCTTTGACCAGCGCACCCTGGAGGAGCTGAACGGCGCCATGGCGGTGGGCCATGTGCGCTATTCCACCGCCGGGGGCGCCCGGAGGGAGAACGCCCAGCCGCTGACACTGAAATACGTCAAGGGCACCCTGGCCCTGGCCCACAATGGGAACCTGCCCCACGCGGATGAGGTGCGCACCAAATTCGAGTACCAGGGGGCCATCTTCCAGACCACCAGCGATTCGGAGCTCATCGCCTACGCCATCGCCCAGGCCCGGCTGCGCTGCCCCTCGGTGGAGGAGGCGGTGTGCCGGGCACTGGAGGGACTGCGGGGGGCCTGGTCGCTCATCGTCATGTCCCCTCGTAAGCTGGTGGCCGCCCGGGACCCCTGGGGATTCCGGCCCCTGTGCATGGGGAGAAGGGGAAAGGCGGTAGTATTCGCCTCCGAGTCCTGCGCCCTGGACGCGGTGGGGGCCAAGTTTGAACGGGACCTGGACCCCGGCGAGATCGTAGTGGTGGAGGACGGGGTGGTGCGCACCGTCCAGAGGCCGGAGGACGCAAAAGGGCACCTGTGCATTTTCGAGTACATCTACTTCGCCCGGCCCGATTCCACCATCTGCGGGCAGAGCGTCCACCAGGCCCGCCGACTGGCGGGGCGCTTCCTGGCGGCGGAGCACCCGGTGGAGGCGGACGTGGTCATCGGCGTGCCCGACTCGGGCCTGGACGCCGCCATGGGCTACGCGGAGGCGTCTGGCATCCCCTACGGGGTGGGGCTGGTGAAGAACCGCTATATCGGGCGCACTTTCATCACCCCCGGCCAGCGCAGCCGTGAACAGGCAGTGCGCATCAAGCTTGGCCCCCTGCGCAGCTGTGTGGAGGGAAAACGAGTGGTGATGATCGACGACTCCATCGTCCGGGGCACCACCTCCCGGCAAATCGTCGCCCTTTTGCGGGAGGCGGGGGCCACAGAAATTCACCTGCGCTCCTCCGCGCCGCCCTTTGTCTCCCCCTGCTGGTTCGGCACCGATATCCCCAGCAAGGAGGAGCTGATTGCCTGCCGCTATTCCGTAGAGGAAATCAGGCAGCAGATCGGCGCGGACAGCCTGGGCTTTCTGAGCCTGGGGGCGCTGCACAAAATTGCTCCCAACGCCGCCTGCGGCTTCTGCGACGGGTGTTTTACCGAGAGCTACCCCATATAGCGGAATAAAACGGGGCGGACCGTCCGGAATCCGGACGGTCCGCCCCAGTTTATGCCGCTCAGTTGACGGGGATGGTCACGTCCCCCAGCTGGAGGGATACGACCTCCTCCAAATCTACCGGCTCCTCAAATTTCCAGGTGTTGAAGGCATCCCAGCCCTTGTTTTCGGCAGGGTCGCCGCCGGTCTCGGCGGCCTTGGCGTCCAGGTTGGAATAGCTGCTGGTTCCGGCCTTGGCGGCCACGGTGGAGCCGTCCTTCTTGACCGCGTACAGCTCCAGCCCATGGAGCGTGCCGGAGGCGTTGCTCCTCATGGTGACGCTCAGCGGGGAGAGGGTGACCTGCCGCACCTGCCAGCCCGCCGCCTCTCCGGTCCAGTCCAGAACGGCAGAGGGATAGTAGTCCATCTCAAATTCAACGGACCAGTCCCCCTCGACGTCTGTGCCCGGCCGGGTGTAGGTTCCATAGACCCGGGCCTGCCGGCCCTGGAGCTCCGCCAGGTCCTCCCTGGTAATCAGGGGGAACAGCACGTCCAAGCCGCCCTCTACCAGGGTCTGCCGGACAACCATATATTTCGTATCAAAGTCGCTTTCAGCGCTGATAAGGTCGCAGTTGAGCGCGCTGGTGATTTGCCCGGCGGATTCTCCGGTCAGAACGGAGGTGGTTCCGGGCGGAACATAGGTGCTGAGGAAGGTTTCCGGCTCCACGCCCTCGGCAAATTCCAGCCGGATGTGGAAGCAGCCGTCGCTGGCAAAGCCCATGGCGGAAATGCGCATATCCTCCGTTCCCCCGATGTCCATGGGGGTCTGGCCCGGGGCCAGTACCACATGCTCCTCGGGCAGGACGGAGTTGTCATACCCCAGGCCCTCGACGGAACCTGGATCGAGGATGACTTGGTCGTCCTTCCCGGCGGGCAGGCTGTCCAGAGTCTCCCCGGTGACGGAGCCGCAGGAAGCCTTAACGTTAATTTGGGCCGTCCGGGTACTCAGCTCCGTGATGGACAGCTGGGCCTTTCCCGTGGGCCGCGATGTGTCCAGGTAGTAGATTGCCGTGGAAAACAGGGCGGTTTTGGCGGCGGAGTCATAGGAGATAAAGTCAAACACGCCGGTGCTGGGACCGCCCACCACAGAAATTCCGCTGGGAGCGCCCTTTTCCGGGTCCTTTGCCTCTCCCGCCGTGAACGTGCCCCTTACCGTCAGAAACTCGTTCAGCCGGTCCTCCTCCACGTCCCGGACCGCCAGATAGACCCGGCCCTCCAGGTCGTCGGAGATGGCGCTGAGCACCTGCACCTCGACGCCCTGGTCGGTGGACGCCGCCCCCTCAATGGCCTGGGCATAGGGGGCAAAGGGACCCAGCCGCTCTCCCAGCCGCTCCCATACGGCGGGCGCCGCAGTGGCCGCGGCCGCCGTGACCATCAGCGCGGCGCACACCAGCATGACCGCCGCACGGAACCCAAACCTCTTTTGCCTCATTTCAGTTCCTCCTTCCAACATTGCATAGAGCCGTTCCAGCTCCTCCTGTCCAGGGCCCAGCCGATTCATTTCTCGCCTATATTCGTTCCTCAAGATCGCCTTCCTCCTTCAACTGTTCCCGCAGCTTGTCCCTGGCACGGGACAGGCGGGATTTGACCGTCCCCTCGCTTTTGCCGATGATTTTGGATATTTCCGCCACGGAATACCCCTCGTAGTAGTACAGATGGATGGGAATCCGGTAGCGGGTGGGCAGGGCCAGCACCGCCTGCGTCACGCTGCCCTCCCGGGGTCCCTCCGGGGCGGATATGTCCTCATTCAAAGGCTCCTCCCGTCTGCGCCAGGGCAGACGGAACAGGTCGCTGGCGCAGTTGGAGGCCACCCGCAGCAGCCACGCTTTGGCGTGGGCCTCGCTGTCAAAATCCGGCCGGGTTTTCACCAGGCGGAGAAACACCTCCTGCATCACGTCCTCTGCGTCGGCGCGGCTGCCCGTCCGGGCGTAGGCCAGCCGGTACACCGCCGGGGCGTATTGCCGGGCCAGCGCCCCCGGGTCGTTCCAAAGCTCCTCCATGGGATTCCTCCTTTCTGATGTTAATACGGAATGGCAGGCGGATTGGTTCCATTTTTCCCAAAGTTTTTGTCCGGTTTTGGAAGACGGCCAGGCAGAGCAGCGGCGCATGGGAAAATCCCATGCGCCGCTGCTTTTGTGCGCTAAGCCGCCGCTTCCTCCGGGCGCTTGCTCCACGGCCCGGTGCGGTAGAAGAAAAAGGAGACGGCCGTGGCCACGGACCAGCCCCCCGGCCAGGCACACCAGATCCCGGTGGAGCCCAGCTGGGTTTTGGACAGGAACAGGGCCAGCGCCACGCGGAGAATCAAATCGATGAAGGTGGCGGTCATGAACTGCTTCATCAGTCCGGAGCCGCGCAGCACACCGTCCGCCGCCAGCTTGGCGGAGATGACGAAATAAAACGGAGAGAGGATGCGCAGGAAGGCCAGACCCGATTGGAGCGCCGCCTCAGTGGGCTCGTTCAGGAACAGGTACAGCGCCCAGCGCCCCCCGAAGAAGTACAGGAGAAACAGAGGCAGGCTCAGCGCCCAAACCAGCTTGAGCGCTGCACGGAAGCCCTCCGGGATGCGGGAGAGCTTTTTCGCCCCCAGGTTTTGGGCCGTATAGTTGGAAATGCCGTTGCTCAGGGTGGTGAAGGAGGTAATCACCAGATTGTTCAGCTTTACCGCCGCGGAATAGCCCGCCATAACGCCGGTGCCAAAGCCGTTGATGACGCCCTGAATAATGATGTTGCCTACGGAAATAAAGCTCTGCTGCAGCATGCTGGGGACGGCAATGACGGCGATTTTTTTGAGAATGGGAAAGGAAAACACCTGAAATTTCTCCCGGCTTTCAATCCGGCTCAGCCGCCGGAACACCACGGCCACCGCCAGAATGCAGCTCACCCCCTGGCACAGAAGGGTGGCCCAGGCCACGCCGTCCACCCCCATGCCAAAGCCCGCCACGAACAGGATGTCCACGCCGATGTTGGCGGTGGAGGAAAAGGCCAGAAAGAGAAAGGGCGTGCGGGAATCCCCCAGGGCGGAGAAAATACCGGTGGAAATGTTATAGAAGAACACAAAGGGGATGCCCCAGATGTAGATATCCAGATACAGCTTGGAATCCGCAAAGGCCTCCTGGGGAGTGTGGATGAGGCGGAGCAGTTCGTCACAGCCCAGCAGTCCCCCGGCCATCAGCGCGGCGCACAGGACTGCGCTGGCGATGCAGGCTGTGGACACCGCCGTTTTCATGGTCCCGTACTCCTTCGCCCCGAACAGCTGGGACACGATAACGGAGCAGCCGATGTTGCAGCCAAAGGCAAAGGCGATGAAAATCAGCGTCACCTCGTAGCTGTTGCCCACCGAGGCCAGGGCGTTTTCCCCAATGAACTTCCCGGCCACCAGGCTGTCCGCGATGTTGTAGAGCTGCTGAAAAATGATGCTGCCGAACAAGGGAAGGCAAAACTGCCACAGCACGGCTTCCGGCTTGCCTACGGTCAGGTCTTGATTCATGAGAGACACTCCTCTTATCCCGGAAGGTTTTCGGCGGGCCGTACGATTGACTTTCCGCCGCAATGCTATTATAATCGGTTTGCGCCGCATATGTAAAATATTAATTTTTGCTGTTGATAATATCAAAATGATATGGTGAACTGTATGAACATCAGCTATGACAGCTACCGGGTCTTTTACCACGCCGCCAAATATGGGGGCTTTACCCAGGCCGCCAACGCCTTAGGCGGCAACCAGTCCAACATCACGCGGACCATCAAAAACCTGGAGGCGGCCCTGGGGTGCAAGCTGTTCGTCCGCTCCAACCGGGGGGCGCAGCTGACGCCCGAGGGCAAAAAGCTGTATGCCCACGTTTCCCTGGCCTTTGAGCACATCCAGGCCGGAGAGGATGAGATCGCTTCCCGGCAGAGCCTGCGCAGCGGCCTGGTCACCGTGGCGGGCAGTGAAATCGCGCTGCACTGCTGCCTGCTGCCGGTGCTGAAGGCATACCGGGCCGGCTACCCGGGGGTGCGCATCCGGGTATCCAACCACTCCGCCCCCCAGGCCATCGAGGCGGTGAAGGACGGCTTAGCGGATTTTGCGGTGGTCACTCTGGCCAACCGCCTGCCCAAATCCCTCCGCTGGCACAAAATCATAGAGATTCAGGAAATACCTGTGGCCGGGGCCGCCTTTGCCTTCCTTCGGGACAGAACCATGCCCCTGAGCGGGCTGGCGCGCCTTCCGCTGGTGGGGCTGGGCCCCCATACGGCCACCTTTGACTTTTACAGCCGCCTGTTTGCGGCAGAGGGCCTGCCCTACCGTCCCGACATTGAGGCGGCCACGGCAGACCAAATTTTACCCATGGTGAAGAGCGATTTGGGGGTGGGCTTTGTGCCGGACTCCTTCGCGCGGGACGACATTGAGGCGGGGAGCGTGTTCACGTTTTCCCTGGAAACCCCCATCCCCAAGCGCCCCGTGTGTCTTTTGAAGCAGGAGAACCGGCTGCTGAGCGTGGCCGCCCGGGAGCTGGAGCGCATGATTTTGGCGGCGGGAGGCTGATGGCGCAAAGCGTTAGACAGAGAATTGAGAGGGCCTCGCCGCAAAGCGGCGAGGCCCTCTCGTCAATGTCATCCGGTCTGTCCCCTCAGATCCGTTTTCCCCATTCCTTTTCAAGCCGGAGCCCCGGTGGGGCGGCGGCTTCCGCCGGCTCACCCGGTCCCGAACAGCTCTGAAAACAGAGCGCGCATATCCAAATAAATCTCTCCCTCCGTCACGGTGTACAGCCGAATCCCGTGGGTCCGGAGGGACCGCCAATACCGGGACACTTCTCCGGAATCCGTTCCCAAGCAGGAGAGACTGAACAGCAGCAGAATATCCACCCTCTGCCGCTCCATGGCGTTTTTGAACTTCAGCAGCCCGGGGAGCTCCGCCAGACGGCCCTCTCCCCTGTCCCCAGAGCGGCCCACAATTTCAAAATTATGCTCCTGGGCGTAGGCCTCCAGCCTGCGCTTCTGCATGAGCAGAACGTCGGCGTTGTTTCTATTGTTGGCCGCACGGCGGTACAGCCATACCCGATTCCCGTTCATCGCGGCACCTCTTTGTCAATATCGTTTGCATTCAGACGAGTGCCTTTGCTAGAGGAGCAGCTTCTGTTCGGTTCTCCGGCGAATGGCCTTAATGTCCTGAAGCAGCCTGCCGCGGCCGGCCTTGTCCAGCCGGGTAAATAAAAGTCCGTATTCAAAGAAGCCGCCTCCTCTGGGGGCGGCCCGCACCACCCGGCAGGGGTAGACGGAGGCGTTCCCCGGCCCCCCGGTCAGCTGGACCTGAAGCTGGAGCGGCCGGTCCACCTGGTAGGCTTGCTCCGTCACAATACAGGCCCCGCTGGTGCTGATGTTAAGCAACCGGCATGGCTGAGACAGGTTCAAAGCCGCGTCCTCCACAACACAGATACCAGCGGGCGGAGTCAAGGGATACCGGACGCTTTTCCGCGGCGTTTCGTAGGAGATCGGTTTCAAACCTCCCACCATGCACTGCGATCCGGTGGAATCGACCACCCGGCCCAGCAAAAGGACGGGTGACATTCCGGCGTCATGGCCTCGGACCAGCACGGCGCTTCCGACCCGGCAGACCGGGAAGCCCTGTTCCCCCGGAATGCGCTCAATGGTCAGCTCGTTGGAATCGCTTGCGGCCAGCCGGCCAAAGAACAGCACGGCGTCAAAATCCTTCATCACTTCGATGGGCATTCCTTGATCCAGGGCTGAAGCAGGCGCGTCAAGGACCCCTCCCGGCTCCGGCTGAGGCTTGCCCCTCTGACCAGGGGCAAATTGGCGGAGCTTTGTTTTGAAAAATGAAATCAAACTCATTGATGCCTCTTTATAGATTGTCGGTTTTTGGTTTGTAATATTTTCTTACAGGATGTAAATCTTTATTACAATAATAAACCATAATAATGGTATTGTCAAGGTGACGGAGGCGATGCCATGAAGATCTATGATTTTGGCGGAAAAAAGAACATCTCTGGCGACCGTATCCATCAAGCAAGAACGGCCCTGCGGTTATCTCAATCCGAGCTGGCCGCCCGGATGCAGGTCAACGGCGTCACAATTGAGCGTGAAGCCATCAGCAAAATCGAAACGAGAGACCGTTTTGTGACAGACTATGAATTGATGATGTTCGCAAAGGTCCTTGGCGTTCCCTTGGAATGGCTTGTAAAAGAAAGTGAATAGGTTCAGAAGCCGCCTGTGACCTCTGGGCCTTATTTTTTTGTCCATTCTTGTGGGAAATCCTATTTATATTTCAATAGGATATGCGGAATTTCCTGGCTTGACAATAGCTTTTGCACGAAAAGCAAAAATTCCGTGCGAATGGCATTCCACCGCGGTTGACGGGCCATTGCCTTCATGTTACGCTGTAACCAGCGGAAGCAGCGGGAGGGGTGTCGGAATGAATAAATGGATGCGTACCACGGTAGCCGGCTTGGCGTCGCTGGCACTGTGCGCGGTGTTTGGCACGGTGCTGCTGGTCTATGCAAAGCCCTTTAGCGATCAGACCTATTCTCTGGCCATGACCTGGGAAACGGAGGCCATGCCCGATGGCTGGGTCTACGACCAGAAGGGTTGGACGGTGTTCACCCAGGAGGGCGAAGCTTTCACGGAGCTGACTGCGGACGGCTACGGGGGCTTCTCCGGCATGGAGTCCCCAGGAGAGACCTTCTATTTCTCCCGCACCATGGAGGAGGCGCTGAACTGCCCCACCCTGCGCCTGACGCCAGGGGAAACGGCCATCGCGATTTTTCTGGACGGCGCTCTGCTCTACACCGACTGCCCGGAGCTGGACAACCGGGTGGGCTATCTGCATCTGCCCACACTGGAGTGGGACCGGACGGAGCCGGTGATGGTGCCCCTTCCCGGAAACTATCTGGGAAAGACGCTGACCGTCGCCCAGGCCACCTATCCTGAGTGGGAGACGGACAGCGCCAAGGTCTACCCGATCGCCCTTGCCCTCTACAGCTCCTACGCCTACGAGAGCGGCCTGATCGCGGAGAGCTTCCGGACCGCCGTCCCCACCTCGCTGGCCTTTGCGGCGGGGGTGGTGCTGCTGTTCCTGTTGGTGCTGCAAACCTTCCGGGGAACGCCGGATATGAGCACGGTGTGCGGCGCGCTGCTGGCATTTTTCTGGCTGGCAGGCCGGCTGGCGCAGACCTCCTTTGCCCACCTCTACTTCTCCATGCTGCCGGTGGACCTGGTCACACTGTGCTGGGACCTGTGCCTCACTCTGCTGCTGGTATTTCTGTCCTCCCACCTGACGGGACGGTGGAGCATCGTCCCCTGGGGCCTCACAATCATACAGGGCTTGATGGTGCTGGCAAGTCTTATTCTGCAAATCACACAGAGCATGACGCTTCAGTTTGTGCAGGCGGCCTCCGGAGTCGGCCTGATCGGGCTGCTGGCGGCGCTGGTGTGCGGCGTTGGGGAGTGGAAGCGGGGAAGCTGGTTTTACCGCTGGTTCTGCCTGCTGACGGGAATTGGAATCGCGTTGTGGATTGCGGCGGCGGTCTCCACCCCTTCTGCGGTGGAGATTTGGCAGCAGTTCACCATGGGAGCGGCGGGCTATTTTCTGTGGCGGCTGATGCTTCCCGCGGCGGTGGCTGCGCTGGTGACGGCCATCGCCGGAGCGGTCCGCAGCGAGACCGCCCGGTGGGCGCAGGCGCGCCTGCTGAGTCAGCGCTTTGAGCTGACTCAGGACAGCTACGAGGCCATGCGGCGGCAGCATGAGCAGGTGATGATGCTCCGCCACGACATGGCAAAGCATCTCCGGCTTCTGCGGCAGATGACGGCAGACCCCAAAACCCAGCGCTACCTGGACGAGCTGC
This sequence comes from uncultured bacterium, assembly GCA_948469375.1. Classification (GTDB taxonomy): domain Bacteria; phylum Bacillota; class Clostridia; order Oscillospirales; family Oscillospiraceae; genus Enterenecus. Next base: position 27,654 of record CAOKLO010000021.1, read on the forward strand.
TGGGGGATACGGAAAAAATCCGCTCTGTGGTCCAGAGCGGAAATGAAATGCTGGATATTATTTTGAACAGCAAGCTGAGCGCCGCAGCAGACGCCGGAATCGCGGTGGAGCTTATGCGGGCGCAGGCCCCGCCCCGGCTGCCCCTGTCCGACGCGGAGCTGTGCTCCCTGGTGGTAAACCTGATGGACAACGCCCTGGAGGCGGCGGGCGCCCCGGGGTTGGAACACCCTTATATCAAGCTGGACCTGCACATTAAAAACGACTTTTTCGCCTTCACCTGCGAGAACTCCATCACACCGGAGTGGCTGGACCGGGAGACTGCGCCGGGCCACGGCCTGGGCCTGGAAATCGTCCGCCAGATTGTAACGCGGCATGGAAACCTGACCAAAACGGAGTACGGCAGGGACTTTTATCGGGTGGCCGTCGTGCTGCCCCTGCGTCAGCCGCTCAAATAGTCCACCATCCGCTGCTGCAGCTCGTCCAGCCGGTAGCGGCTGACGGGCAGAACAGCTCCGGTGGTCAGCTCCAGCTCCCGGTTCCGAACATAGCGGACATGCTCCAGATTTACCAGATAGGAGCGGTGGGAGAGGACGAATTGACGCTCCGGCAGCATGGCCGCCAGGTCGGAGAACTTCATGCCGACCGTCTCCTCCCGGTTCTCGGTCAAAATCAGCCTTGTGATTCGCGCCACCGCTTCCGCGTAAACCACATCGGAATAGGAGATCCTGTGCCGCCCCCTGCTGGTGGGCAGAAGGATCTCCTTTTTCTCATAGAAGGTTTTGTGGCAGAACAGCAGGGCCTCCCGCAGCTGCTGCGGCTGGATGGGCTTTGCCAGATATCGGACGGCGGCGACCTCATATCCCCGCATGGCCAGCTCCCGGTTGGAGGAAATGAAAACAATAGCGGCGCTGTCGCCCAGCCTCCGCAGGGCGGCGGCCAGGTCCATACCGCCCAGGGCGTCCATCATCACGTCCAACAGGAGTATATGGTAGCTTGTACCTTTTCTGACTGCCTCCAGCAGCTCTGTGCCGTTGGAGTAAGCGGAAACCGCGCAGGAAAGCCCCGCAGCCTGCAAGATTTCCCTGGTCAGTCCGGCGATTTGGCGGCGGTCCGACGGGTCGTCGTCACAGACGGCTATGCGCAATTGTGAGCGCGGATCTCCCTGCATGGCGGGTCCCCCCTAAAAAAGCCTTTATGCCCTTATTATACCACGGATTCTGTTCGAGGCAAGAGCGCCGATATGGCGGAAGCCGGCTGCATTCCGAATCTTTACCCTGCAGGGCGGCCGAAAAAGTCCCTCAGAACGCGCATTGACAGCCGCCTTGACTGGGCGGCTGTCAATGCTTAAAAGCCGGCTTATGATTTCCACGGACGTTTTTTCTCCGTCCATCCCTTGCCGCGCCAGTAGCTCATATCCGCCTCATTCCACCCCCGCTTCTGCATTTGGCGCATAACGGCAAAAAAGAATCTCGTCTTTATAGACGGCCTGACCCGTCCCTGGCCCGCCTTGAGCTTGCGGGCCAGCCTGTCAAGTTTCTTCTCAATACTCCGCTTCTTTTTCCCGCTGACCCGTTCCCACGAGGTTTCCATAACCGCAACACCATATCGATAGGTTTTTGCCACACCCCAAAAGAACGTGCTGTCAGCCATATCCCGGTTTGTGCTTTTCATCCCGGCCCCAGCCGCTGTGGAAATGCAGACCGCCTGCTTGGAAAACATTTTCTCCTCGGGCCGGTGTACCATCCAGCGCCATCCGTAGTGGTCCAGAAACGCCTTCATGGCCCCCGTCGCGTGATAGACATAGACCGGGCTTGCCAAAATCAGCACATCGGCACGGTCAATCGCCTCCGTGATGGGGGCCAGCCTTTCAAAATGCGGGCATCGCTTCTCTGATTCACAAAAGCAGACGGTACAGCCCACACAAAGCTCTCCAAAGTCCCTGGGCAAAAAGAACTCTGTGACCCCGCCCTCCAATTTTTCCGCCAGCGACCGCGCGATATGGCAGGTGGAACCCTGGTGGCTTTGACCATGAATAATGGTGATATCCAATGAAACCGCCGCTTTCTATTTTATACGTTAAACCGTAACATTTCCGTCCCCAATTTTACCACGTTTATAGTTTCCTATCATGTATCGTTGATTTTGAAATCGGTGCTGTTCTATGCTCATTATATACCACAGATTCCATCCTGCGTCAAGGCGTTAGGGATAGCGATAGGGGTACAAACGGAACCAAGCAAATCCCAGCGGCCCCATATTTTGACTGCGCCCGCTGGATACACACTTGACTTTTTCTCGAACCGTTCATATAATAACCTTGTTATTATTGCACCTTACGATGGAAGATCTCAAAACAAGAAAGGGGTATTTTCTATGAAAAAGGCGGAGTTTTGGAAAGGATTTGGCCTTGGCTTTACGGTACTATTGTTACTCATGTGCCTATGTATGACTGCCTTTGCGTCTTCCAAACGGACTATTGATGTAGAGGATGGTATTGGCATCTCTATCAATGGGGCAACCTTTATCCCGAGGGATGCCACCGGGAATCAAGTTTCGGTCTTCATCTACAATGGGACTACCTATGCTCCTGTCCGCGCTATTGGAGAAGCTATGGGGCTGGATGTCAAGTTTGACTCGGCTAATCGAATGGTTCAGCTTACCACACAGGATCGTTTGCTTGCTCAAAGTGGGGCTTCTGGCTCCTATATAAGTGCTGATCGGGCCAAAGAAATTGCCTTGGCGGACGCTGGCCTAAAAGAAGGAAATGCTGTGTTCCTGAAGGTCAAATTGGAGCGAGATGACGGACGATATCAATATGATGTAGAATTTTATAGTGGCACGACAGAATATGGCTATGAGATTGATGCCATTACAGGGAAAATCCTCAGTGCAGGTCGGGAATTAGACGATTTTATTGTCCCCGTAGGCACCTCTGACGGTTCTGCCGGTGACGGAACAATTTCTGCGGATCGAGCCAAGGAAATCGCCTTGGCAGATGCCGGAGTCAATGCGAATGATGCGGTTTTCAAAAAGGTCAAATTGGACCGGGACGATGGTCGGCTGGAATACGAAGTGGAGTTTTATGCCGGCTCTATGGAGTATGAGTATGAAATCAATGCCAAGACAGGAAGCATTATCAGCCGAGATATAGAATCGCACAACTGAATATCTGTGCTTGCAGGGGCAGTGTTTTATAGGCACTGCCCCTTTTCGGTGAAATTCCCCTTGACAAATGTTCTCTTGGGGCGAAGTCCAGACTATGAGGAACCGGGTGGAACGGTTGAAAGGCTGTAACAGGGCATGGGATACAGAAACCTATGAGGCCAGCAATGTGAAGGTGCTGTTGAGGACGTTCCTGTGTAAAGACAGGTTTTGCCCTAACTGTCAGGCTGTCAAGCGGACGATACTGTGGAACCGCCTCCAGCCCTATGCAGAACAAGGATTCCTTGTACCATATGACGCTGACCGTTGGGGTTATGCGGCGTTTTCTTGGACACGCCAATAGGGGTAAAATGGGGCAGAATGCCAAAAGGGGTTGCCGCTCCAAAACGGCAACCCCCAGTAATTCCAAGGTTTCAATGATGAAGTTTTGTCTTACACATTAAACCGGAACAGAATAATATCTCCGTCCTGCACCACATACTCCTTGCCCTCGGAGCGGATAAGCCCCTTTTCCCGGGCGGCGGCCATAGAGCCGCAGTTCTTCAAATCCTCAAAGGCCACCGTCTCCGCCCGGATGAACCCACGCTCGAAATCAGTATGGATCTTGCCCGCCGCCTGGGGGGCCTTGGTGCCCCGGACGATGGTCCAGGCCCGGCACTCGTCCTCGCCGGAGGTGAGGAAGGAGATCAGCCCCAGCAGGGTATAGCTGGCACGGATCAGCCGGTCCAGGCCGGACTCAGCGATGCCTAAATCCTCCAGGAACATGGCTTTCTCGCCGGCAGGCAGCTCGGCAATCTCCGCCTCCAGCTTGGCGCACACCGGGATGACCTGCGCCCCCTCAGCTGCGGCCCGCTGGGACACCAGGCCATAATAGGGCACCCCCGACGGGTCCGCGAAGCCGTCCTCATCCAGGTTGGCGGCGTAGATGACGGGCTTGAGGGACAGTAGCTCGCTGGTGGCAATCAGCGCACCGTCCTCCTCGTCCACCTCAGCCAGATAGGACCGGGCGGACTTGCCGTCGTTGAGCCAGTCCCGCAGCCCCTCAAACACCTCAGCCTCGTGGTTGAACTTCTTGTCCGCCTTGGCGGCTTTCCTGGCCTTGTCGATGCGCCGGTCGGCCATCTCCACATCGGCCATAATCAGCTCCAGGTCGATGATGTCCATGTCCCGGATGGGGTCGGTGGAGCCCTCCACATGGATGACGTTCTCGTCGTCAAAGCACCGCACCACATGGACGATGGCGGCGCACTCCCGGATGTTGGCCAGGAATTTGTTGCCCAGGCCCTCCCCTCTGGAGGCCCCCTTCACCAAACCGGCAATGTCCACAAACTCCACCACGGCGGGGGTAGTCTTTTTGGGCTTATAGAAGTCGCTGAGCCAATCCAGCCGGCTGTCGGGCACGGCCACCGTGCCCACGTTGGGATCAATGGTGCAGAAGGGATAGTTGGCGCTCTCCGCGCCCGCATTTGTGATGGCGTTGAACAGAGTGGACTTGCCCACGTTGGGAAGTCCCACGATGCCTAATTTCATTTTTCTCTCTGCCTCCTGATTTTTCAAGGGTTTCCGGCGTTTGAATGATGTCTACCACACCATTTATACACCATTTTCGCATTTAGATACGCTTAGATATATAGAGTTATGGCCATTCGGCCACTCTTTGTCGCTAAGTTCGTAGCGGCGGCTCTTTGAGGTCTGGTTTGCATTACATCCCACCACACCATCCGATTCAGGCACTTTGGTGAGATTCAAATTGCCTCACTGCATTTGCCATAGAATCGTCAGTCACATGGACATAGCGGTCCATCGTCGTTTTAATGCTGGCATGGCCGAGCAGTTTCTGCAAAACTTTCGGCTGCATACCGCTCTCAATTGCCCGAGTTGCATAGGTATGGCGAAGCGCGTGCATACAAAATCGCTTGATTCCCGCCTCATCACAAAGCTTATACAGGTGGGTATCATAGGAGCTATTCTTGTTCGGCATCCCCGTTCGGAAATTGATGAAGACCAGATCCCGCATAACAAGCTGCGATTTGACACCCGTTCGCCGGTCGATATACTCCAGGGTTTGCGAGAGCATTGGAGCTTCTTTTCGGTAAGCCCGACTTAACTCCACACCCTGAAGTATCTCATATGCTCGGTTAGTCAAAGGGATCGTTCGATAACTTTGCTGGGTTTTGGGTGGACCCGCCCTCCAAAAAGCTTGCTTATGCCGATACTCTAGCGTTTTATTGACAGTCAAAGTCCGTTTTTCCCAATTAATCGCATCCCATGTCAACCCAATTACTTCACCAGTACGCAATCCCGTTTCTAATATCAGTGCGTACTGCGCATAGTTATGTGACCTTTGTGCGGTTTCCAAGAATTTCCCCTGCTCTTCCACAGTAAGATACTTGATATCATCCACTGCTCGAACAGGCTTAGAGTAACGAACCCCATTCATAGGATGTTTAATAATCAGGTCATTCATCAATGCTGATTTGAACATGGTCCCCATCGTAATATATGCTTGACGAATTGTCGATCCAGCATAATCTGCTTCCATCCTGTTGAGGACGACCTTGCAGTGCATAGGTTTGACGTTCGACAGCAGCATACCACCAATCACAGGCTGAATATTGTGAACATACCGCTCCCGGTAGTTTCTACGAGTATTCGGTGCCAAGTCCGCAATCATATTCTCTTGCCAAAACTCAAACCATGTGTCCACAGTCATATCCGATGGAACAAGAATATTGTCATGCGTATCTGCAAATCGAGCTTCCTCCAACCAGTTCCGTGCCTCTGGAAGTGTAGGAACATACTTCTCGTGGCGCTTTCCATGCTTATCTACAAATCTTGCGTAATAAAAACCATCCTTCCTTTGGCAGATGCCCTTGCCGCATTCTTTCCCTTTTAAGTTCTTTCCCATGAGGTGCGCTCCTTTCCTACTATAAGAAAAAGAGCCAATGCAATGGCTCTATTTTATCATAATAGTCCATATATCTCAATAGGAACTGGCGTTAGATCACTGTTTTTTTGCTAACAAACTCTTCAAATTCTTTTCGCTTGACCAATTTCTTTGTACCTACATAGAGCACAAAAGGACAATTAGGCGTACGCAAGAGACTCTCAATCTTATTTATGCCGATATTACTATATTCTGCCGCTTCTCTAATTGTAAGCGTCATTTTCAAATGGATGGGAACCTTTTCAGCCTCTATAGCCACATTATGGTCCTCCCTTTATAGTTGATTTCAAAATAATTATAGAACGTGAGTAGCAGGTGGCAGTTGGCTGGACTGCTCCACGGGCCTTACCCCCAGGGCTTTACTGGTATCTCCCACAGCCTGCGACGGATTGGTTACCGCTCGGACCATGGCCAAGACAGCGTATCATGATTAAACATGTGGGTCATCGCCCTAAGTCGCCACAACTTATTTGTGTGCAATGTGCGGCTCACCCGTAACCTCCTCTCTTAGATTGGGATCATGGCCTGCTCCATTCACACGGCTTTCCCTCCACAGGACCACATGCCTAACGTACCTGCTATCTCTATGAGGGCCAAAGCCCTATTTATCAAGGTGCAGACGATGCCTTCCCAAAGGCTTTTCACGCCTTTTCATCCCCTTCCCCGAAAAATGTAACGGCTTTTGCCCACAGGCGAAAAATTCCGGCCCATTTATATAAATGAGCCGGAATTTTCCATTTTGGTGCCAAAATCATTAATATTTACATAACCATTATAGGTTTTGTACGTTCGAAATATCAGGAGATCTTTTAAAGTATTTTGTTGCAAAATGGGTGGAAAAGCAGAGCATATTAATAGATAATTTGATATTATCCTGCAAAGTAGGGATTGAAAGCCTCTATCTCAGCTTTATCGCCTTGCAATCATAACAAAGGCCGCACAATCTCGATTTAAGAGACTGTGCGGCCTTTGTTATGATTGGTCAAATAACTTGAGACTTTCGACCATAGCATCAATATCCCGTTCGCTGGGGCCAGGCGGTATTTCCGAAAACTGACCGTCTTCTGTGGGAACCACGGCCTTCCCTTCCATAAACTCACTCATAGAGGTTTTTACCATGTCCCGAACCATTGCCAATAACTGCTCTTTGGTATGAAGAGGCTGGTAGGTGATTTTAATCTTTGAACCGGGCATCTCCATCTCAGGATGGCGTTCCAGATAATCTACAACAGCCATGACGATGAAGTCGCTCTTTTTATTCCCCATCCGTTCTAAAAGGGAGCCTACTCGGGACTTCTCCTCTGTGTCAGCACGCCACTGGAGGGAAAATCGGAACCTATCATCCCTGCGCAAAGCCTTCACCGACCTTTTGGGCCTGCATTTGGCGTAGCTGGGCGGTAGCTAACATCCCAAATCCCACAGCATTGGCCTTTGGGTCTGCAACAAATTCAGCCTTTGCCACCTGAGAAGACGTTTCAATAAAGGGTCGGAACAGCGCTGCCCCACCGCCAGTGAAGATGGCAGGGGTAGCCCGCAGATCCACCTGAAGCTCACGGAGCTTATCCAGAATACCAGCCGCATAGCTTTTTACGGTGGTGCGGATGGTTCCCTGCACGTCATTGGGAAGGATCGTAGGTCGGCCTTGAATCACATCAGCGATGTGGTCGTCGTCGATCTTGATATCGTGAAGGGCACTGACCCGGCCAATGATTCCATTAGCCATAGGGATAGCGCCCATCTCCAGGCTGCGGCAAAACTGCATATCTGGCTGAACACCTCGCAACAGCAGTACGTCGGTAGTAAACCCACCAATATCCACAACGAAGGTACGGGGGTTCTTTTGAATAATCTGGGCCTGCGGAACCACGGCAGCGTAGGCTTGGGGATAAACCAGCACCTGTCGGATCATTAAACTGATCGGAGAATCGTTGAACTTGAACTGCACAATGCCTCGCTTGAAATAATCCGCAAAACGATTGCGTAACTCATAGTGCTCCGGTGGTAAGCCGATGGCCAGTTCTGCCTCAACCATAGGCTGCAGTGCGTCTCGCTGGCGCAGCTCCTTAGCAATGGCAAACAGGCTAAGGACGAAAAATCTCTCGTCCTTGGTCTTGTCCCGCATGTAGGGGATGCGCTCACCGGACAGTGTCCAGAATGTACCGCCGAACTCCAGTACATCTGTCTCCACCGGAGGCTTTACCGGGTAATCTGTTAAACCAGAGGTGAAAACAAAGCTTGGGGTTTTGATGGCCGAATTGCCATGGTCAATCGCAAATAGCATAATGGTCACTCCTATTCATTCAGATATTTTATTACACGGATACCAATACGTATTTGCAACGAAAATGAGTATGTTGAATTGAAAAGTTCTTACATCCTTCTGTCCTGAGAAATGAGTCTTGAGCACTCTTTTGTAATCCTCAGCGTACAGTTCCACCGCGAAAACCGAGCAGAAGGAGAACCACCCTATTTCTTCACGAGACTCTTTACGATAGCCGTTATATTTTTCAACTGTTCACTATCCAACTGCTTGAGGTATCCAATCAAATCTTTTAAGCGAGCTGGGTCTTCGGAATCATCATCGAAAAAATCCGCTGGTGTAATGCCTAAATAGTCGCAAATATAAAAAATCCCTGCGAGTGAGGGCATTGATTTTCCGGTTTCAATGTTATTGATATAACCTGGATTCTGTCCTATTGATAAGCTCATATCACGGGCAGAAACCCCTTTTTTCTCCCGCAGTTTTGCAAGTCGAAGCGAAAAGGCTTGTTCATCCATCGTTCTCACCACCTTCTGCCATATTGTAGCCCACATATTTATAATTTTCTTGGCTTGCAGCCCATTCTTGTGATAATATATGGGTTTATAGGCTATACAGCAAATAATATAGGGGGTTACAGACGATGAAACTAAAAACATGTTGCTTTACAGGGCATCGGCAGCTACCGAATAAAGATCAAAATCAGATTGCTCGAAAATTAGAATCTTCGATTGAGTTGCTCATACAATCTGGTTATCTTTATTTTGGCGCAGGGGGCGCTTTGGGCTTTGACACACTTGCCGCAAAAACAATCCTACAGTTACAAGAGAGATATCCACAAATACGGTTAATTCTTGTGCTGCCATGCATATCTCAGGCGAATCTCTGGCCAGCAGCAGACATAGCGGTCTATCAGAAAATTATGGAGCAGGCAAACAAAGTTGTTTATATTTCTCAAAAATACACCCCAGACTGTATGCTTAGGCGTAACCGTCATCTTGTAGATTATAGCAGTGTCTGTATCTGCTATCTGAATAAGACGACTGGCGGCACCGCCTATACAGTTAAATATGCTCAAAAATGTGGACTGCAGATTATTAATATTGCAGAGGGGCTCTCGATGGAAACTTAACAGCAGCAAAAGAGCGAGACAGCACAGCTGCCCCGCTCTTTTGCGTAGTAAGATACTGTTAGTCCAGATGGTGCTTCATCATAAAAAACTCCCAGATATAGTCATCCATGCCATTGTATTCTGGCGACCACAGGTAGGTGCCAAAGGTCAGTGGCAGCCCACCCAAGAGTTGTATCAACTTACTGTAAGCAGCTTCCACATGCCAGTTCTTCAAATAATCCATATCAAAGCAGGTCATCACATGGCGAACTCCCAGCTCCGTCAGCTCGTTCAGGGCCTTCTCCAGATAGTGGAGTGAGGTAACCCCGGGAATAGCCAAAACAGTCTGCCCAGTGAAGAAATGGACGATATCCGCTTTCATATACCCTTCAATCAAATAAACACATTCTTGAACAGGGCCAGCCATATGGCACCAGTTTTCAGCCCCCACACCATCCTTTTTGTCTATGCTGGAAAAAGTGAGGAATTTTCCGCCTTTACTCATTTTTTTGTCCAAACGGATATGAATACTTTGGATTCGGCCAAGTCGGTCACGACAAGGGATCATGATGCCCCGCAGGTAAATAGCCATTGTCCAACGTCCATCCCCATCCCGGTAAAAGCCGGGGACTCCAAACAGCTCATGTCCCTCCATAATCAGTTCCTTTGCTAACGCATGAAACCCTACAAGTGGTGTTGTTCGATATCCCAGCCGGTCAATCTCTTGATTGGTCAGGCCACGCCCCCGCAGATTGTCCCTATGATCCGAAGCCAATGTTAATTTGCTGAGGAGCGCCCGGTAAACACGATCTCTCGTTTCGATATTGACCAGTGGGGCTTGGGGTATCTCTGCCGGTCCTGACCTGGGTTGTACTCGCTTCCGGCCTCTTGCTTTACCAGAGTAGCTGCTTTCTTTACCACCCAACCGCTCCGTCAAATCTTGATGTACTTTATCCCGCGGCACGCCAGTATAGTAAGCATAGAGATCAAAAACTCCACCCTCAAACTGACCACATTTGGGACAGCGGAACACATTGCGCTTGAGGTTGATATTTAGATGCCGCTTTCTTGATCCGACATGGTCACAAACTGGGCAGGGGATATTATAGGAACTCCGGTCCATAGGCGGCTGTGGAATTGGCAGGAGCGGCAGGATATCGTTCATTTGATAGCGCAGTTCCATTACCACTCACCCCCTTTCCTCGGTGTCCTGTGTGGCGTCGCCCCGTTTTTTATATTCTTCATTTCATGATAAGGGTTCTGTTTCCCGAAAAACCGCAGTATAGATATCCGTTTCATCACAGCTTTCCTTTGTCAATTCCAGCAGCGAAAAGCAGCGTCCATACTCCTGAAAACTCTCAGTGGAGATGCGGTCCGGGGTATCTTCCGGGGACAGGCAGTAGACCTTACAGATTTGGAGCTGGTCAAAACTGCCAACAGTATAGGACTCCACATAGTCCGGAGTGTAGTAGGCCCCTGGTCGTGGATCAGGTTTGCACACAGAAATAGCTACCCACAGCCAGAAACCAATAACACCTGCAATGCCCAGGGCACAGGAAATTGAGCGCACAGTTTGTTTCATAGCTTGTCCTTTCCGGGGGCCGGCGCAAAACCGGCCCCCTTGTTTGTTCAAGCGGTAGCCTTGACCGCCTCGTCACAGATCAGCTTGGCCGCAGCTACAATTTCAGCGTTGCCGGTAAACTTGGTGGCCACCCAATGCAGCGCTTTGGGGTCGATCTGTAAGACTTCTCCCAGCGTCTTGCCGTTGTACTTGGCAATTGGGCAGGCAACCTTCAGCGCCTTTTCAAAAGGCGTCAGTTCGGGTTCTCTCGGCTTGGCTGCCGGGGCTGCCTGGACCGCAGGCGCGTCGGACACCGGAGACGGTACGCTCCCAGCAGAGGCGTCTGCGGGGTCACCACTCCACATGATACTGCCCAGCTCATCTACGACCGGTGCGTCAAAGGAGTCACCAGCGGCTCCAAACTGGAGCCCAAATCCAGCGTTGCGCAGGGCAATGCCCACTGCGGCAGTCTGCGCCCACTCCCGGGGAGATACGGTGGGCTTATCCAGCAGATAGCCTCTGGAGGCTGTGGCCTCGGCCAGGAACTGTTCCACCGGTGCGGAATAATGGGGATAGATCCGAGCCGTAGCAACAAAGCAGTCCTTCCCCGCTGTGACAGAAACTGCGATACGCCCCTCGGGGTACTTCAGCCGGAACCAGCCAATCTGGACCATGACCGGAAGCCGCAGTCTCTTTTCGCCGCCGTTGGGGCTGTTCAGATCGGTATACTCCACCGCCAGTGCAGAGGGGTCGAACCCTTCCACGGCGTTAATTTTCTGCAGGGCCTCCATAGCCATCTGCTTCGCTTGGGTATTTTCCATAGTCATGACGCAGGCACCTCCTTCTTTTTAATGGGCACAAATGTATTTCGGAACTGAAGCCAAGCGGGAAGCAGCGTCTGGATCACCTTGCCGATCTCGTGACTGTAGCTATCCGGGGCGGACGGTGAAAAACTGGAAAACCGCTTGCGGTAATCTTCGATCACCCTCCCTAGGTTATTCTGGGCAGCGTCCCGCTCCTTCTGGGTATCAGGCCCTCTGTTGGGACCGTAGCGGCGCTCCAAGGCGAGGCACTGCACGTAGGCATCCAGCATCTTATAGTGTCCCAGCAAAAACTGGGTCTCCATGGTGACCGGAGCCGTCCTGCAGAACATCTGGCAGGTTTCCAGCACACCGATCCGATACACAATCTCACCGTGCCGCCAGATAACGTCAGCCGGAACGCCGCCCTTGGCAATGCGCTGATCCATCTCGCTGCGGAGGTTATAGAGGTTTTCAAGAACAGTTGCCATATTTTCTTCTCCCTTCACGATTTTGCTGTTTCGGTAATACGGGAAGCCAGCATGGTGTTGCGTCTCTCTGTATCCGTCGTCTGGATAGCCTGGATAACCGCTTGCCAGTCGCCAACAATCTGCGCTCTGCGCTTGGCGCGAGTAAGCCCGGTATAGACCAGAGGACGCTTGAGCATACGTCCATGGCAATTCTGGATGCTGAGCAGTACAGAGTCGTACTGGCCGCCCTGGGATTTATGGATCGTGGTAGCATAGGCAAGGTCAAGGTGGCTCAAACTCTCCTTATCCTCATAGGATACAATGCGGTCATCATGGAAGTCCACTTCTACCAGGAAGCTATCGCCGTCCCGCTCAATTTTGCGGATATAGCCGATGTCGCCGTTGCTGACCTCATCCCGATTCTTGGTCTGCATGACCTTATCCCCTAGACGGAAGATGCGCTGGGCCAAAGCAAGTTCAGGCTTGTTCAGGCCAGGCGGATTGACCAGGGCACGCAACCGTTCATTCATACTTCGTACGCCGGTCTCAGTCTTGGCCCGGAACGGGGTAAGCAACGCCACATTGTCCACGCCATATTGTGCCACCTCCTGCATATACAGCCGCTCCAGCCATTGGGCGGACTGCTGAATATCGGCGGAACTCCAGAATTGGAAGTCCCCATCAAACTGGAGACTTGCATTGCCGTGGCGGATACGCTGGGCGTTTTCGGCGATCATGCTACCCTCACTCTGGCGAAACACCTTGTCCAACATGACCATCGGGATCCTGCCGCAGCGCAGCATTTCACTGAGTACCGCGCCCGGCCCTACGGATGGAAGCTGGTCGGCGTCCCCTACCAGCACCAGCCGGCACATCGGCGGCAGTGCATGGAATAGATACCAGGTCATGGCCATATCCAGCATACTCACCTCGTCTACCAGTACCAGATCGGCGTTCACCAGTTCTGGCATGGTCAGGGTGTTGGTCTCACCGGCGGTCAGGTTCAGCGCCTTATGGACGGTGCAGGCGGGCAGTCCGGTGCTCTGCTCCAGCCTCCGCGCCGCACGGCCCGTTGGCGCACAGCAGATGATGTCCGCATCTGGAAACGCTTTGCGGTAGATGTTTAGAAACACGCGCTGGATAGATGTTTTGCCGGTACCAGGGCCGCCGGAGATAATACAGAGAGGTGATGCTAGGGCGGTCTTAACCGCCTGCCGCTGTTCCGCTGCCAAAACAAACCCCAGTTCCTCCTGCTGCTGATCAATCTCGTCATCCAGGTCCCCAATATAGGGCAGGCTGCCCCGTTGGAGCATCTCTCGAACGCATTGGGCGGTGCCATTCTCGGCTTCGACCATGATGGGCCGGTAAACGTGGCTCTGATACAGAGCCAGCCGATCCGCCTTCAGCATCTCAAAAGCCTCGTTGGCAACAGCTATGCGGTTCAGACCCGGCGTGCGCAGCAGTTCCACCGCCTGCCGGACAAAGTGCTCTTTGTGCAGGCACAGATGTCCCTTTTGCTCAGCAACTTCCAGTGTATGGAGCAGTCCGGCAGCGACGCGCTCAGGGGCTGTCCTGGGAATACCCTGACGTTCCGCCAATCGGTCTGCCACCTCAAATGACAGCAGCCCTTGTTCAAACACCTCATAGGGACGCTCTTTCAGCAACTCCTCCGCCCTGATACCCAACTCCTTTTGCATACGAACGGCTTGCCCAGCGTTGACATCCAATGGTGCCAGCATGGTGATGATCCGCCGGGCGCTTCGAGTCTCCAAGTATGAGTCTCGAAGCTGTTCACAGTGCTTACTACTGATGCCGGGCACCTCACGGATGCGGTCCGGGTCATTGTCCAAAACTGTCAGGGTATCGTCCCCAAAGGTATTGTAAATACGCTCGGCCAGCCTCTTGCTAATACCACGGATCAGGCCGGAGGAGAGATAGGTAACGATCCCATTCTTGCCGGGTTCAATAATCTCCTCGTAGGACTCCATCATAAACTGAAGCCCATATTTGGCGTCCTTTCTCCATCTGCCAACCATGTCCACCTTCATCCGCTCCATGATGGGCAGGTAGTAGCCCACTACCGTGATGCTGTTCAGCTTATTTCCCTGTCCATCCAGTACAGTCTCACAGGGCGCATAGAGCGCCACGGTGTAGCTGCCCTTCTGGGCATTCTCAACACTCTTGGGGTAGATCAGTCTGAAAAATTTACACTTCATCTCACCCTCCTACACCAGTACCAGTTCGGTAGTGGGGATATAGACGGTCCGCTCCTCCAGCGAATGGTTCTGGGCGATATACAAGGCCTCCACTACTATGTCATCTGCGAGCCGGTCAAACTCCTGCACCAGTTCTGTCCGTTGCTGGAGTTCGTAGATGGACCAATCCTCAAAATCTTCATCCATGTCAACGCTTCGACCTGGATAAGAAAAAATTTTTATGGGCGGTTTAATGAAATCCACACGAGTCCCTTTATTACATACCCCGCACCGAGTCCCGGTTTTTGCTATGGAAGTATAATTTTTTTGTCCGCAATAGGTACAGTAGGAACGATATTCGCTGGGTTCGCTTCCGCCTTCGTATAGAACCAGATAACCACCACTGCGGCCGTTCCAGCCGGCCTGCCACAGATAGTTGTGTCGGCGGTTGAAACCCTCAATCAGATCATTGAGCTGGTAATAGAACTCAGACACTTGGATTAAATCCCAGAGTTTGTCTGTCATCTCCCGATCTAGGCCAAGATTGTAGAGCTTCATGTTGCAGGCGTAAGAAGTGCTTCGGTTCCAACTGCGCATTGTGTCATACCGAAAATGGCCTGATAGGTAGGCTGTCATCTCCGCTCGGGATCGCTTATCCACACGTTTAGAGAAAAGATGCCGGCTGGAGGGCCCTTTTTTGCTCGACACCACGCTGTCACCTCCTGTAAAATAAGCACAGGGAGGCCGCAGTTGCGGCGCTCCCCGTAGGTATATGTTTCCTATGTGGGCTGAACAAAAACCTTGAGCTTCCGGCTCTCAGAGGATTTAAGAGCAGCCTGATAGATACTGGGGTGCTCTTTCTTGAGGTAGCCGGAATCTACACGGCGCGTGACCCTTGTTACAAAGTCCACCAACAAGGTATCTGTGGTGGTGGATAACACACCATGCTCATGGGCTTTCATCAATTCCGCAATTCGAACGCTGTGTGCGTCAATTTTCGCCTCGTTTTCTTTCAATTTCTGCTTTAATGCAGTATTTTCATCCTGGAGTGCAACAATTCCACGCAGAGATTTCTCATATTTCATGGGGAACTCGATGGTCGGCAAGCCCTTCTGGCTTGGACCACAAATATTTGCCAATGCCTTCAAAGCAAGTGCGGGATCCACCTCTGTCATAGCGGGCGGCTTATCATGCCGCAGGCTCCAAATCCATTGATCCAGCCGCTCAAAGATCATGTCCTCCTTGGCTTTATCCCGAATCAGATCTGGTGTGGCTAGGTCATTATCCGGATTGTTGCCCCAGAGGGCAGAGAAAGCGCCAAAATCTAAGTCCATTACAGCCAGATAGTAACGTAGCTGAAACTCATAATAGAGCGGGTAGGCGCCATCGGCCCAGTCGCCAGCCTTGTGGTAAGTGCAGCTCTTGCACTCCAGAACACCGGGCTTGCCATCGGCTTTGCGGATGATTCGCCGGTCAATATCCGCCAAGGCATATGGAAAGTCTGCATGTTGATACATATTGGTATCATCAATGACAGTGTCTCCCGTCCTCTCAGCATAAAAATGGGCTGCAATCGGCTCAAGCATGTGGCCCATCTGCAACTGCAAAGGGTTGGGCTTATCTTTTGGCTTCATACGGCCCTTTTTGACCATCCACAATTCCAGTGGAGTGGTCCACGGTGACAGGCCAAAGATTGTGGCCACATCACTGCCGCCAACAGTGTACTCAATATCCCCTTTGGGACCATGTTCCCGGCACTCCAACCAGCGCTTTTCATCCATTCCCGCACAGTCGCACAAAATAATTGGCGCGGCCATTACCAGCTCACCTTCTTCGCCAGGTCATAGTCGCTCCAGCGCAAGGTGAGCGCCCGAGCCATGTTCTCCTGGAGCGACAGCAGCTTGCTCTCAGGTGCGCCGCTGACTTTCAGGTTGAACGGAATCTCCTGCATGGCAATGAACACGTCATGGGCGGAGGCCGGGTTGTCACCATTGACTGTTTCAAACATGGCGATGGCCGCAATCGCGGCCTTCTTAGGCATAGCCAGTTTTTTGCACACAGCGGTCATGGCGTTGATCGGGTAGTCCAAGTGAATGGTGAGCAGCTTACTCAGCTGGGCGACAGAGTCACCAAACTGGGCGAACAGCATATCCAGATCGTCCACAAAGTCGGGAACCTTGGACTGCCGACGATGCTCGACGGCTACCATACCGCCGATGTGGATGGGGTACTGAAGACCCATGAGAAGTGCCGAGACTTTGGCTGAGGCTACGCCAGTATCTGAGGTGGAAAAGCGGATGCCAGGCATCAGTTTGGCCGCCAAAGCTTTTTTCCCTTCCGCCTCCAGCATTTTCTCATAGGTGCTGAGAAGGGTTTCTTTTTGGTCAGGCAACTTCCAGGATGCGCTGGTGATGGCATGGTCGGAATAGCCGGACTCGAACTCGTTACCCGGAAACCGCTCGTCCATTTTCTTCTGCAGCCCATCCAGCAGCTGGTCGATCTCCAGGATGGAGTAGTCCCGGCTGTCCCCGGAATGGGCTGCCGACACCTTCTCACCTCGAATCAGCAACAGGGCGCTGTCTTTGTGCAGTTCCAGACAGGAGTTAAGCACTTCAGCCAACTTTGTCCGCGCGAGCTTGGGCAGGGCGGTGCCGTTGATCTTGGCCCGATCCAGCAGGCTCTTGTAGGCAGTGTCTCGTAGGGGGAAGTACCGGCCGCCCACTCGGATGGCCAAGCCTAGGTTTGCTGCCGTGTCGGCGATGGCCTCTTGGCTGACAGAGGGGTCGAAGCCAGATTTGTCCCCATAGAGCGGAGACTTCGTGTCCAGTGCGGCCACACGAAGGCTTTTGACCTCGCTGCGTTCCCACAGACTGGCCTTGCACTGCTCTTCGTGGTAAGCCAGCAGGTCCGGGAACTGGTTGAACTGGATGGAATAGCTGTCTAAGCATTGTTTTACCATTTTCAATTTCTCCTTTTCTGTTTGATTGTGGCAGACTGCCCTAAATATACAAAAACAGCGTCTCTTCTCGGGACGCTGCATTTGCCAGTATGAAGTTGGCGCGGAAAACGAAAAAGTGCCATTTGCAAACATGCAAATGGCACTTCGTTACACGGAAAACTATGCGCACTTTTCTTGCGGCACTGATACTGTATGATACGATTATACCATCCGCAAAGCGTTCCGTCAATGCTGAAACTACAGTTTTGGCTCAGTACGCAAATAAAACAACCATAATCTGCTCTAACTCTGCAGCATTCATTCTGTAACCGCAATACTAAGCATATTTTTTCAGTGCCCAAACGCCCCTTCCAGAACGGCAAAAGACATTGGGATGATACTGCAGAGTCTGACGCACTTTGTCCTTCCAGTGCTGTTGCTGCTGGGCACGCTTATAGCTGCCCACCGCCTCATAGATCTGCTCCAAGGCAACAGGGGTATGGAAGGACTCCATAGCGTCAGCTATAATATCCCTCCATGTGGCACCGGGCATATCCCGGATATCGCCCTGCAGCTGGTAGGTCATCAGCAATGGATAGGTAAGCGGCATATCCTTCCGCAAAAGCAGAACATATTCATGTACAATGGGAATAAACTTGCCGCTATAGCTGCGGCGGTCGGAGACGCAGTTGTGCTGGGTCTTGATAACGACATTCTCTAGTGTACCTGGCTTGGTCAGTTCAAAGAGCATACTCAAAAGGCGTCCCTTCTTCTTGACGTCGCCCACCAGCACAGCCATGCGGCCGCCCTTCTCCAGCGCACAGAACTGCTTCATCATGCAGTAATTCATAGCCTGGACAAAGCCTTCCCAGGTTGGAATCCGGGAAAGATCAAAGCGGCGAGGGTCATAGCCGTACCGCTGTTGTACATCTGCTGCCCGGTACATGACATCCGAATACTTGATGATATCCCAGTATGGCGGATGCCAGAAGATAAACTGTGGCCGCTCAGGGATGTCACTGTGGAGCAGGTCAAATCCGCTGTGCAAATCGTAGGTGTGGCTGTGGATGCCCATGGTGCGGGCGGCGTCGCCGGTGGTATTGCTGCCGCACATATAGTCGCAGATCTCCTGGACGCCGAAGTGGGCAATCAGATCCTCAATCAGTTTTGGAGAACAGTTGCCGCGGTATTTGTTATTGCCGCCCTCACCACGCTCCGGGTAGGATACGACGGTGGTTAATGCGTTCCTTTGGTTCGTCATCATGACAGATGACAGCCTCCCTTCTGTTTTAGATAGCATAAGGAGACTGTGGGGAATGTCCACAGTCTCCTTGATGGTGTTGTGATTTCAGTCCGATAAAATGAGGTGTATCCGCCCTTGAACAATCCTGCTCAGGGAGTCCAATCTTTCTTGCTCCGCATGGATGCGGGGGTGCTGCTGGAACGTAAAGTCCTTCAGTTCCATCAGGTCCCGGCGAATATCGTCCGTCAGCAGACCTTTAGCGTTTCGGATGAAGTCCTGGCCCAGTCTGGGCTTGCATCGCCGCAGATACCAGGACGGGTCTGCCAGTTGGTCATTGTCCAACTCCGACAGCAGACTCCGGTTGTGGTCAAACACCGGAGCCATCCCCTGGACCTCCAGAGTCTCTGTATCAAACAGAACTCCGAAGTTGCCGTAATGGCGGTCGGTATTCAGGATGATGGCGTCCAGTATGCACATCCGCCGGAACGCATCTCCGCTGCCAATGCCATCGAAATAGGCCAGCAGCTCCGGTATGGTACGCTCCTCCCCGCAGAAGACTGCGCCAGCTTTTGCAAGCCCCACAGCCTCACTGGTAAAGAGCGGACATTTGCTGACCAGCTTCTCCCGGTAAAAGTCCATGTCGTAGGGCACTGCCTCGCGGCACAGCCGCTCAGATAACTGCGCAGCCAGGTACTCGGAGAGCGGTTCGATCTCATAGTGTGCGCTGCCGCTTTTATAGAGATAAACGCCGCTTTCTTCCCGTTTCCAGCACTTGGCATAGTATCCGTCTGTCCCGAACTCCGGGGATGTGGAGGACAGGTCTGTCTCGCTGATGATA
This sequence comes from uncultured bacterium, assembly GCA_948469375.1. GTDB lineage: Bacteria > Bacillota > Clostridia > Oscillospirales > Oscillospiraceae > Enterenecus. The sequence goes on from CAOKLO010000021.1 coordinate 47,179, forward strand.
CCGTCAAAGGCAGCCTCACTGATGATCTCGCTGAACGGATTGGTATAGAGGGATACCTCCTGCCAGGTCAGCGGCGAATCCGCTTCCCGCACCCAGAAGGTATCGTTCAGTGACAGCGCGTGGGTGACACGCAGGAACCCCTCTGGGTCGTCGCATCCATACTGCTCCAATAGCTGCTGGATATGCTTGCGGTGCTTGGGGGCTTTCCGCTGGTCCAGGAACGCCGGCAGGCCTCGGTAGCCAATCGGCCGGAGTGCGGTGAGCCACTGGTCTTCAAAAAACTCCGGCTCGTCGAACTCGTTGCGCCGACAGTGGAATGCCAGCATAGGGAGATCCTTATTAAGCAAAATGTAGTCCGTTTTTCCACCATGAGTTGCCATTGCCTGGTCCTCCCTTCTTTCTGGATGGTCCCATTATACACAGGAACAGCCTTTTTCGCAATGACAGGATTTCTTCATCCGCCATTTTCCACTGATTGATAGTCAACATCAATCGGAACATCGGTCAGGATCCGAACATAACGGCCGAATAGCTGTACTAGCTGTTCTTCGGTCAAATCACGCTCGCTATTCTTTAACTGCCAGGGATAGCTTGGAGAATACAGCAAGTAGGCAACGCTATCAAAATTATTACAGGCTGTCATTTGAATTCCCTCGGCCTCCTCAATCACCTTCTGGAGAAGTGTGGCCAGTCCCAAAAGGTAATCCTGGTCAAACTCCATATAGTCATCCCAGGTTGGCTCGGTTATGTTTGCTTCAGTCAACCATCTCTGTATTGTGGCATGGAATTCAGGGGCATGGTTCAGCAACTCCTGCAGTTTTCCCACATCCTCTTCTTTGATATCATCAACGCATATACCGTAGCCATAATTATGCCATGTACTATAGCTCATACCTTGCCCTCCTTATGTTTCTCTTTGATAGCATGTACCCTCAGTTCCCTGTCGGTAAGAAATCGCTCAGAATTATCCCAGAGGTACTTACGGGCAAAAAAGGTCAGCGTCCCGCCCAGCTTTCCGAAAATCTGCATTTCGGACAGGGATGTCCCCAGCGTTTTATAAGTTCCCAGGCGCCACAGTTTCTTCTCCCCATCTTCTGAAATGCGTCCCTTCGCATAACAGACGAGGTAGATGCCCTCGTTGCCGCCGAAATTGACATCAGTGATGAAGACAAAGTCATCACAGGTGATTTTGGCAGGACCGTCCAAGGTGTACGGCTGAAAATAGTCCAGAATTGCTTCAGCTTCAGCAAAATGTCCGCTGTCTACCGCCATTTGCTGGATAGCCTTCATGAAAGATTCTCTGGTATCCCGGTTGATCTTTATCTTGATGTGCGGGTCATCCTCGACATACTCTTTGCAGGTTCTTGCAGTAGAGCTGCCTTGAAACTGTCTTCTTACATATTCAGAAGAATGCCCACAGCTGATTGTCGGATCATTTCCAGAACCAATAATGTGCCGCCAAGCACACCACCAACACATCGGTTGTTCACATTTCATCTTGACGCACCTCCTGAGCAGCACCTGTATCCGCAAAGTGGTCCGGCATCACGAAAAACTTGTCCCGGCTCAAAAGGCCGAGCATCGTCAGCGCCTCCATAAAGCCAAACAGCTGATGGCAGGCTGTGTCCGGGTTAACCACAGAGTAATGCTGGTTTTTGATCTCGCAGCGAAGACGTTTCTCGCATTTCGTAAGAAGATGTTCTGTGAACTCTGGGCTGCTCCATACCAAACTCTTGCAGATGATCCAAACGCCATAGTCATCGGCATGGCTGGAGGAGACCTCCCGATGGGTCAGCTTGGAGAGCAATGCAAAAAGGTGGCTACTGTCCACACAGTCATCATCAAGGAACATCAATACATCCACATCCTGCAGATCGAGACGCTCGCAGATTTTCTCACTGAGTGTCTCGTCCATCTCCTGGTCAGTTTTGATTTGCATATCCCAATAGTAATAGTCCTGTCTGTGCAACGAGACGGTGTATCCAGAACCCAATTCCGTGTTTACAATCTCTTGGAGCTGCGCCGTCAATTCGTCCCAACCCAAGTAGACCGTTTCATACTCCGGCGTATGTCCATCGTTGAGCAGTTGTGCCAGACCAGCGTTCCCCTGCATCAGCCAGACCCCGTATTCTTTGTCGGTCAACCCCAAAAGGTCTTGCAGGGACTGACGCGCTACCTTTTCTTTATGCCAAATTTCAACCCATGCGTCGATGGCGCTGATGGAACACTGCCCAGTCTGAAACAATTCTTTGAATGTCATAAAATAACCTCCGATTTTTGAATGATACGAAACATGAGGGGAGAAGGCACTTGGCCTCCTCCCCTCAAACACCAGCCCTTTAGGCCGTCAGATAATGGATGTTCCGGCCCACCACACGGGCAAGCGTCATGTAGTCCGGCACCAGCTTTTCTTTCTCCTCCGCCGTCTTGTGTTCAGCAGGCGTACCATCAAAGCTCAGGGTAATAAATTCCCCAGGCAGGATCAATGCGCCGCGGCCGGGGTCATAGCTGCAGTTGGAAGGATTGAACACAGCATTGACGCCACTCTTCCTCTTATCGTCCCACAGATAGATGTAGGTCTCGCTGTCCAAGTCGAAGAGATCCAACTGCTCGTTTTTTGCAACCATGGTATCCCCATTTTTGAAATGTAGTGTGATGTTGTAGTCCTCCGCGTTGGTGTTTACGATATTCAGGTCGAGGATTGCCTTCTCAAAGGGCTCCCCCAGACGGAGTTCAAACGCAATAGCGCGCAGGCAGTCATAGTTAAGGGAGACCTTTTTGGAAAAGAGGATCACCTTTTCGATCTCTGCATGATACTGGCTGCCCAGTTTATCGGTAAGATACGCCAGAATCTCCTCCGGGGTCGGGTAGTCGAACCGAAAATGGTAGTGGAACCGCCCCGGCCGGTTGATCAGGTAATCGTTCAGACGGTGCAGGCTGTTGCAGGTGATGATAAACAGCTTTTTGCCCTGAGCCGTGCCGTCGAACAGGCTGAGCAGCCTGGACTGCGGGTTAGCCTCATTGTCGCCGGCACGAATTTCGCCGAAGGTCTTGTCAAATTCATCAAACAGGAATACAGCCTCCTGTTCGATGGACTCGATATAGGCAGCGATGCCTGGGACAAACTGGTCGATGATGATGACCGGATGCCCGGCGGCAACCGCCTGCTCGCACAGGCAGCGGGCGAAGAGGGATTTCCCAATGCCCTTGTCGCCGCTCAGGATGACGCCCATGTTCCGCTGGAACAGAGCGAAAGCCTTCAGAACCTTGTTGACCTTTTCTGTGTGGACCCCATAGACCTTCTCCTGAACAGCCAGGTCGGTGCGCTCCTCCAAATAGAACCCGGACATCTGCGCAAAGCGCACGGTGTAGGTCTTGGCCGGAAGGGCGTCGTAGGCTTTCAGGGAATCGTTGTGGATCTCATACCGGGTCCCAATGCTGATTGCTTTCATAGTGTTATCACAACTCACTTTCTTATTTTAGACTGCGATATTGATTTGTTTTGCACGTCCCCAGTGGTTCAGGAACTTCCGCTCTTCCTGGGTGATGCTGCGCCGGTTCATACCCTGCGCCTGGCAGATGCTTTGTCCGCACAGCTGGAGTGTCACCAAGGACTGCCCCGGTGCGCTTCTGCGCCGCAGGAACAGGATATGGCACTCCCCGGAGGCGACACGGTCGATATAGTCCCCTACACAGTGGCTGAGGTTGATTCCCTCGTCTGCCAACTCCCGGGGCTCGGTGGGCACCACAACACAGTAGCCCTGAGCGCTGTACTCCAGATCCTTGACCTGTTCGGCCTGTTCCGCAAAGTTTTGGCACTGCTCCGCCGCGCTGGCCAGGTTGACCTTTAGCGACATCACATCATGGGCGGTCTTGAAATGCTCCGGGTACTTCTCCTTGACCTTGCCATAGAAATTTTTTTGCATGGAGAGATAATCCATGTATTCCCGGAAGAATTGCCCATTCACCTCGCCATAGCCCTGCCGGTAGAGGTCAAAGCAGAGATAGTCGATGAACCGCCGCAGGTTGATATTGTACTCCGACTCCATGATCTTCGAGAAATTGGAAACCTCATATCCTGCATTGTACTGATATGATGAATCAAACCGGATATCACGCACGCCGGATCGAACCAGTTGCTCAGCAAAGTACATGGCCTCGTTGGCGCCGTAGTGTTCCTCAATCCAGAAAATGACAGGGATACAGTTCTGATATTTCCCGCTGGCAGTGCCCTGCGCCGGGAACAACTGTGCCACCCGCGTGAACAGACGCTTATTCTGCTCCCAGTAACGCACATGTTTCTTAGGCTCCTCCGGGCTGATAGGCACATTATGGCGGCACATATCCGAAAGTGTCTCGTCCTCAATCACTGTAGTGATAAAGTCGGCGGACTCCTTGAACACAGCACCAAGCCAGGTTACCTGCTGAAGGCTGATGAAGCTGTCCTTCAGGTCCCGGAGGAACGAGCGCAGGTTTGCGTTGGTCACCGGATCAATAGCACCACTTTTGCAGTCGCGGATATAGTAGAGGCCCTGACTGACCAGAATCACCAGTTCCCTGCGAATCTTTTGGGTCTGACGCCGCAGGATAAAGTCGGTGTTGTTCTGCAGTACCACTTCATAGGTCACAGTGGGCTTTCGCTGGGCACCGTCCAGGTTAATAATATAATCTTTCAAAGAAACTGCGGGTGTGTTGACAGTAGCTTCCGACATAACTGTAACCTCCTGTTTGTTTTTTTGATATGTGTGTTACCACACTCTAACAGGACGCCGGGTTCCTGGAATTGCGTCCAGATAGTAGACCTTGATCTTATCCAGAGCGGCCTTGACCGTGCGCTCCCGCTTGGACTCCTGATCGTCCAGATAGCGGATAACGGCCCTGCGCTCCTCTTCATCCAGACGGGACAGTGCCTGACGCATGGCAGACGACAGTTCTACAGTCTCCTTTTTGGGCTCCGCAGCCAGGAACCGATCCATCCCCTCCGATTGATCCAGGGACACAACAACAGGCCTTTCCCGATTGCCAAAGCCTGTGAGTCCGCAGGGCCGGTGCTGCCGCTTGATGGTCAGCACGGCGTACTGCAGCTTCATCCAGATATGGGCCTGGATGCACTCAGACCGGGTGGGGTCGAAGGTCTCGATGGCGCTCAGGGCGGCCATGGCCAGCTCCTGATAT
>CAOKLO010000022.1 GCA_948469375.1 uncultured bacterium
TGCGCTGTTTTTCTACCCCCTTCTCTTGCTTTTAAACCTTGATTCGCATTAATTATTTATTCGTGATAAGTCTACTGGATTTTTACAGCATCTCCATCCCCTGCTCTCGCTGATACAGCTCCGCAGGATCTTCCCGCATCAGTTCCTCCAGCAGCAGTGTCCCATGGTAGGCCACATAGCCGCATTCCGTAAAGTGTCCTCCCTCCTGCCACGCCCGATCTTCTCCGAAGCTCTGGTAGTCGTAGAAGTCCCACAATTTTTCATCATATGCGTATTTACCGGACTTTTGGATCAGATACCTGCCGTATTCCTCTGCTGTAAACACCTCGGGGACAACGTCGAACAGGTCCAGATTCTCCGCAAGCTGGCAGAGGGCGTCGATGCCCGATGCTTCTGTAAATTTCACCACCGCCTCCAGCTTCTCCCGGTCCTCCTCTGTCATGGGCTCGACGGTCCGGCACAGGCGGTTCAGCTCGGGGAGGTCGCCGACGGTCAAACCCTCCAAGTCCAAGGTGACTGCGGCTCCCCGCAGTCCAGACAGCTCTACTTTGAGGGAGATGTCCTGCCGGTCCAGTCCAGTCCGCTCGATCTCACGCTGGAGCCGCCGGTCCGACATAGGCAGGTCAAAATGTCCCTCCGCTTCTCCGCCCGGCGCGGTCTCCAGCTCCAGCGTAGGAACTTTCCAGTTGTATGACGGAAAATTCCGGCCAGTGTAGAGCTGTTTCAGTTCCATTCCGTTATCGTAGACCACGCCATAGGGCGTGACTGTGCCGTTCCCACTGCGGATTAGCTTCAATGCCTCTGCCCTGCCGTCTATCGAGTAATATTCATCCACGGTGAGGCCGTCGTTTTTGATGCAGTGCTCCCGACCGACTTCCTCTAATTCAGAGAAGTCGGTGATCACTGTGGTGTCCTGACAGCAGAAGCTCAGATTGATAAAACCTTGGATATCCGTCAGGTTGAGCTTGTGGGCCATGGCGAGAAACTGGTCTTTTTCACTCTTCCAGAAACTCTCCAGACGCTTGGCCAGATAGTCCAGCTCGTCCACATTGACCGCCGCACCTTCCAGCCGCTCCAGGACGGGGTACTCGCTTTCCAGCTTGACCACGCGGCAGTCCTGAGCGAAAACGTCCCCGATTTCCAGTTCCTCCAGCAGTTCCAGCGTTCGGTCGTAGTCCTCTTCGGGGATGGGGAAGGGGATGGCGATCTCCCCGTATTCCGGGTGCGCGCTGGAGGTGAGCACAGCTTCCATCATCATGGCTGGACCCTCCCGACGTTCATGACCTCCGGCCCATACCGGGCGATGACCGCCGCGTTGAGGATCAGCAGCAGGGTCTCGTCGCTGACCAGTTCCGGGTCGGCTAACTCCTCCGAGGTTGCGCCCAGTGTTCCAGTGCAGATGCCCTTAGCCGCGCGGTAGAGGACGTACTCCTGAACGGTGCTTTCGCCCAAACGCACGAGGGCAAAGTCGATCTGGTCCGGCCTGACGGCAAAGAGGGTCTTCCTCCAGAGCCCGGCGTGGGCGGAGAGCAGGTACACCGTGGCCAACCAGCGGCTATTGACATATTCCACTTCGACCTTGCTCATCTCTTCCATGCGCATGACATGGAGCTGCCCTTCAAAATGGAAGCGCTCCTCCCGGCAGGCGAGGCCCACGGCCCGCTGTTTCAACGAAAGATGTTTCCAGGGACGCACCGTCTCGACGATCAGCTCGTCCATCGTCACCGCCCCGGCCTCCAGCCGCTCGGAGAGGTAAGGACAGTTGAGACTGCGGCAGCTCCGGCGGCGGTACTGGAGGCAGTTGCGGCAGTCCACATCCGCCGCAGTGGGGCGGTAGCGGCAGAGAACCGCGCTACTGCTCCCCCGGGGAGCGAAGTTCGGCACCATCATCATCTGCCGCTCCAGCTCCGCAAGGGGCGTACCACGTACAAAATACTTTCCCATTTCATGTTCCTTTCTCAACAAAAAAGGGGCCTATTTCCGCCGCTTTGGCGGTCATAGGACCCTTTTCTGGTTTCTATCGTATCACTATTTGCTCAATATAACTGCATCTCCCCCGGCTCCTGCTGTTTGGGACTTTGCGTCAACTCGTTTGCAAGGTCGATCACCTGCGGGACCACCTCCTCGACCTGCTCCATGATTTGCTCCAGCAGCTTCTCCTGCTCCGGATTGGAAACAAGACCGAGCGCTGTCATGTGCTGTGCGGCGTCAAAGATTACCGCAAGCTGATCCTGCGTGAAGAGCAGGCCGGAGGGGATGAGACCGGAGCGGACGGCGAAGTCCTGCTTGGCGGCGGCATAGTCGTTGTCGTAATAGTGCCCCTGCCACAGTCCGGTGCCGTTCTGGATGCGCTCCCAGGTGACAAATTCTACTCCGTAGCCTCTTTCACGTTCGTGCCCCGCCAGCACTACATTGCCGAACTCTGCCAGCAGGCGGTAATTGCCTGTCAGTCCGTCGGCCACCAGGGGAGGTGCCGACGCCATCTGCTTCATGTACGTCAGAGTCTCGTCCGCGATGCACCGCACCTGGTCCAGCGCGTCCTCCAGGCCGTTCCTCCGCACATGGTCCGGATCATAGCTCACATTGCCATGTACGTTGACATTGCAGATCCGGTGGGAATCTTTCTCGATAGGCAAGAGCCCCGCGTACTCCGGCTGGACCGTGAAGCCCTCCCGCCGCAGCCGGTGTTCCACTTCGGACAGGTATTTTGCTTGATGGTCTGTCATGTCATCCTCCTCTCGCCTGCCCTGGGCAGACATCGTCCTAATCTCTGTGCCCGGTGTTCACCATACAGGCAGAAAAGCGCCGGTTCGCCTATATGTGATAGGCCAAACCGACGCTTCTTCGCTTTTTATAACTTTTTCAATTGAGATATCCACGCTTCTGCCATCAAGGGTTCTGCTGAAGCAACGCTTCAAAATGGGGGCGCTCTGATTCCGGAATACCCGCTGTGACCAATGCCTGCTCAACAGACAGACCCATGTTTTTCATCAGACTGCGAATGACCTTCAGTGCCCCATCTGTCATCCCCTCAGCATGGCCTTCGGCACGACCCTCCTTCAGTCCATCCTCCCGGGCTGCCAAGGCAACGTGGTAGTCATGGATCTCCATGACCTTCTGCTGATTAAATAATGTCACCATGATCTCTGCCACCTCCTTCTCCCGTGCTTTCAAAAATGGCACCAATATTCCTTTCGCTTTGCATTCGCGCAGCGTCTCTTCTATTGCCTGGCTGGTCCGGCCATACTGCTCTCGCTTCGCGTCTGCGATCTGACAGAACCTTACATATTGGTCCACGATATCGCCGTTGCCCGTTCCTCGCAACACTTTCACTTCCAGGTCCACGCCGCCCTCCCCTTCGTACAGGTCAGACAGATGCAGGACCTCCGGAACATCCATGCGCTCTCCCGAATACACCATGTACAGCTACCGTTATCCAGCAGCTTTCAGAAACACTTCTGCAACAGGAGCTGTTATAAAATCAGCGGAATGGATGCTGTCTTCCACTCCGCTGATTTGACTTTAGCATTTTTGCTACTGTTTCAACGCTCTCGCGTACTTATCGCGCTCATCCTCTGGAATTTTCAGCGCACTCATCGCTGCCTCTATGGATAACCCCAGGGTTTCCATTAGATTCTGAATCGAGGACAATACTCCCTCCGCGCGCCCCGCAAGGTGTCCCTCAGCACGGCCCTCAGCTCGACCCTCAGCACGGCCTTCCTTCAAGCCGTCCTCCCGGGCAGCCCGCGCAATGTGGTAGTCATGGATCTCCATGACCTTCTGCTGATTAAATAATGTCACCATGATCTCTGCCACCTCCTTCGCCCGTGCTTTCAAAAATGGCACCAATATTCCTTTCGCTATGCATTCGCGCAGCGTCTCTTCTATCGCCTCACTGGTCCGGCCATACTGCTCCCGCTTCGCGTCTGCTATCTGGCAAAACCTCACATACTGGTCCACGATATCCCCGGTGCCTGTTCCTCGCAACACTTTCACTTCCAGGTCCACACTGCCCTCTCCCTCGTACAGATCTGACAAGTGTAGCACCTCCGGCACCTCGCTGCGTGTTCCCGTATACACCATGTACAGCTCCGGACGTGGGATCTTCACCGCCGCTGTCCCATACAGGCTCAGTTTGTGCTCCTCCACATACTCTTTGTACGTCGCCGCCAGGTACATCAGCATCCGCAGCGATATGTTGATCGAAAACAGGCTCTGCGATTCTACCAGCAGGATCAACATATCCCTCACCTGCAGGCCAACATCGTTGTATATCCCTGTCGTCAGGATGTGCTCCAATGTTACCAGTTTACAGTCTGCTTCCGTCACATCCGTATCTTCCGGATGCAACGCCAGGTATAGCTTGCGGGCGTACTCAGGCTGCTTCATAAGGAACGTAAATACACTGTCTTTCAACGTATATTTCATCTCCGCCATCGGCATCCCTCCTCTTTTCTTTATTATAGCCGATACCTGCCCGCTATTGCAACCCTCAATTTATGAATTTTCTGTCTCTGTGGTTCCGTAGACCACATCCTCCTGCACCAGCTTGTCCTCCAGGTCGCCCATGCACACGCCGCACTTCCGCAGGGTATCCAGAAACGGTGCCGGGATGTCTGTCAGGTCGAAACGGTAATCAGCCTCCACAATGTGAATAGCACCGCTCTCCGGGTCGGCCTCGTAGGCAAGTTTAGTGTCCGGCTCGAGCCCCAGCTCCTCCAAGAGATAGCCCGGGACACTGACCTCCGAATGGACCTCACCCTTCATCTGGTCGCAGGGTTCATCCATCTCGCAGTTGTTGCACTGCTCGCAGGCAGCGCACAGCGCGGCCAGCAGGTCAGAGGCGAGGCTCTGCAGAGCCTCGACGGTGCGGAGCAACTCCATGACCGTCATCTGACCGGGGATTACCACCGCGGTCTGGTCCAGCAGGTGCAGCTCCAGCCGCTCCCACTCGGTGAGGTTTGCTCTCTCCAGCTCCGCCGTGGAGATGTGGACTTCATTGGGATACTCTTCCAGTATAGTTTTCATTGTGACCTCCAAAATTATTTTGACATAATTGTTTTCAGGTGGTAAAATAGGGTATGACTTTAGGAGTGAGTTTCGGCTTCTGACTGCCACATTGGTATGGCGGCCAGAGGTTTTGGGATGAGTGTAAGGTGCTTTTCAGTAGCGTCCTGCGCAGTATTACAGCAAGAGATAATTCCCCAAATTTTCAGAAATTAATTTCTTGAAATACCTCCTGTTGGTAGGAATTTTTTCTCTGAAAAACGGGTTGACCCATTAACTGACCCATTACGGGACGGACTGGGGCGGACGTAACGGACGGTGGACGTTCAAAAAAAGGGCGCAATACCCCTATTTTCGGACACAATAACACGAGGCGGACGATTCGCGCATAGTTCGGGACCAAGAGGCCGTGGGTTCAAATCCCGTCACTCGGACCAAAAACTCGCCGAAATCGTATGATTTCGGCGAGTTTTTGCAACTTTTTCGAGTGGTTGATTTTTTTGACCCATTAACTGACCCATTTAGTGACCCATTAACGGGCGGACGGAGCCGGACGTATCGGACGAAAATGCCGCGAAAAAAGCTCTCTGGGAGAAATATTTTTGCGTGTGCAGAAATTTTTGCACACGGGGTTAGAACGTCATCTCCATGAAGTTCCCCATCTTCTCTGCCGCCTCCTGCTGCATCTTGTCGGTGACGTGGGTGTAGGTGTCAAGGGTGAACCCCGAGGAATAATGCCCCAGCATACTGGAGAGCGTCTTGATGTCCACGCCGTTTTGCAACGCCAAAGTTGCGAAAGTGTGACGTAAGTCGTGGAATCTGACGTGTTCCATGCCGCAATCTTCTAAAATCCTCTTGTGGATGCGTCCTGCGGTGTCTGGGTGATACATGGTCCCAGTCACCGGCGAGGGGAACATATACGGGTTGTCCGGGTGCCGCTCGTGCTCCTGGATCAACAGCTCCACCGCCTGCTGCGGGATCACCACCGTGCGGATGGAGTGCCGGGTTTTGGGCGTGCTCACCTTCAGCTCGCCCTGACGGCACCGCACGGATTTGTTCACTGCGATGGTATGTTTTTCGATGTCCAGGTCTGTCCACAGGAGCGCCAGGAGCTCCCCCCTTCTCAGACCGCTGGTCAATTCCAGGTAGAACATCGGGAGAACGTTCCGCTCTGCCGCCGCCTGGAGATAGTTGCCGATCTGCTCAGGCTGAATAACCCGCATCTCTTTCTTCTCTGGCTTGGGAGCGCTGCACCCGTCGGTGGGGTTCTTTTTGATGAGGTCCTCCTTCACCGCCTGGTCCAAGGCGCTGTGGAGGAGCATATGGATATTCCGGACGGTCTTGGCGCTTAAGCCGGGACCGGCTTTCTGATTCTGGACCACCCTGCCGCTGGTCCGCAGGTCCTGGTACAGCTTCTGGAGTCGCAGGCTGGTCAGTTTCTCCAGCGGGATATCACCGATGTTGGGAATCAGGTGCTTCTCCAGGAAGTTGGTGTACTGCTCTTGGGTGGTCTCCCGGAGGTTGGGCTTGGAGTACAGCTCGAACCACGTCCGAAGCCACTCCGCTACGGTGAACCGCTGGACCGGAGCTGCGGTTTCCTTGGGGGTGGACTTGACGTGCTTGGGGGTGGGCGCTTCCTGCGCCGTGTTCCGGATAGCCTCCCGGAGTTTGGCCTTGCACTCGGCCTGGGTCTTAGCGAGGACGTTCCGGTAGAGGAGTTTCCCGGTCGCCTCATCGCGGCCAACGGTGTAGCGACCCTCCCAGCGGCCATCGCTGCGTTTGCGGAGACTGCCTTCTCCACGGGCTCTGCGTTTTGCCATGTCGTTTGCACCTCCTAGCCGACCAGCTCGTTGCAGGCGAGCTTGTCATTGATCCAGCCCACCAGCCGGTCCTTGGGGACGAGGATCCTGCTGCCGATGAGCATAGCGGGGAAGTTCTTGCAGTGGGCTAACTCGTAGGCGCTGGTGCGGGAGATGTTCAGAGCGGAGGCCACTTGGGCTACCGTCAGCATCGCCGGAAGATTGTCCATCGACTGATATGCAGTGTTCACATTTTTCTCTCCTTTTCAATTGATATGTATACTCTTGCAAAGCCCAATACTAATTCCCAGCGCTGTATCGACTTCATTCATCTTGTCCGCATCAATGTGCCCCACTTGGAAGTGCAGTCGGCCCTTGTCCAACGTGCGAAGCTGCTCCAGCATGACCATGGACTTTTTGAGGAGCCCGCACCCGGGAGCCTCTAGCAGTACGTGGGTGGGCAGATGTCGGCTCTTGATCTGCCCCGTGATGACGGCGGCAATGACCGTCGGACTGTGCTGGTTGCCGATGTCGTTCTGGATGATCAGCACCGGACGGATGCCTCCCTGCTCCGAGCCAGTGACCGGCGTAAGGTCAGCGTAATAGATATCACCCCTTTGGATGGGACGGGTTATTTTGATCTCCATCGTACATTTTCCTCTCTGCTCTGAAAACCAGGGGGAGCCGTTCCAAAAAGGATGCACAAGTACGCTAGTCCCTGTTGGTGGAACGGCTCCCGCCGTTTCTGACATTTGTCTTCTGTTGGCTCTATTCGACACTACTTCCCGAGCCGTGGGCGGCTGAACTAACCAGCGGCTGGCACCGCTCTCCGGGAATCTCACCCCTCCGAGGATCTCTCCGAGCTGCCCCCATTGTTTGAGACTGTGGCTGGGCAGTGAGTACAGGGCTGACGGAATCATTGCGAAACAGCTTGCCAAGGCTGCTTTTGGCTGGGTGGGAACCGCTGGGCACCTTATTTGGCCGTCTTTAATAGCAGAAAAGGAATTCGCTGCAATCCATGATCTGTTACAGGTGGTCTTGGCGCACCCGCTACATCGCTTGTCCACTTCGTCAGTGGGCCGTCAGCCGACGTTATTAGTCGCCGGATATGACCGCCGGGCGGTATTTTTCAAGGTACAAAGAGAGAAGATACTCATTTAGTCCTCTCACTTTCTATTGCTGACTTTTTTCAATTTTGTACGGAAAATTTTTTAGAAATTTTTCTTGAGCAGTTCTCGGTTCAACTGAGCGAGGATCTTTTTCTTACGATCCTGCAATGTCATGACCGGAATACTGCTTTCTAAACTAAGCTGTCGCAGGGTTTTCCGGGTATCTGCAAGATAAAGAGCGTGAATCAGTTGGTAACTTTCTGAGTCCAAATGATGCAAAGCATTCTGGAGCACAGCTTTCTCTATATGCAGGATGGCCTCAGCCTCCACATCCTGTGACTCATCTCTGACCACTTCCTCGCCGCTACATCTGTTTTCATCCCCAACATCATAAATGGACAGGGTACTCCAGCCCTCCTCCTGGGTCTGTATGTAGTAGCGGTGGTTCTGTTCTGCCCTGTAGTCAAGGGCTTCGGATTCGCTTGCCTCCAGAACCACATCGTCCATATCGATGAAGTGACGGTCCCGACCTTCTGGGGAATTAACGAAGCGGTAGAACTCCTTGCCGGTCATTTCGATCCACTCGATCTCATCTCGCCTGCATTTCGGGTCTTTCATCCGAAAATATCTCTTGTACATATCTTCCTCCATTTCTGACGTTTTGTGCGCGGTACGCAAATGTCAGAAACGGAGGAGCGCGGATGTCATTTAGTAAACTTGCTGAATTCTGTATATTTTTCGCTTTTTTGCTAAATTGTGATTCTTTACGACTGCAAAAACCAAAACCGGCAAAAAAGTTCGGCAGGTTTCCCCTAAATCCCTTGTCGTATAATGGGGGATTTAGGGGAAACCTGTCGAAAAATAAAAAAGGCGCAAACAGCTCCTTGCCTGTTTGCGTCTTTTCTCGAGGGAACGTGCGATCAAGAGGTGGCCCCTGACCAAGTTTCCATGATATGCAGTTGTCTGGCGGATGGGCCAGAGAAAAATAGATCATTCTACTAACCCATATTTTATCTTTAGCCGCTCCAGCTTCTCCAGCATAGGTTCCGCCGCGAACCAGAGGAACAGCCATGTTGCGGCGGCATGGACACAGTCCATGGGAAACCCAGTGATGCAGTAGGTCAGAATGACCCCCCAGCCCAGTTCATCGGCCCACATGAGGGCGGAGGCCGGATTCATGATGCCGCCATAGATCACGATTGCCGACAGCGCGCCGAATACGCAAAGGCTCCCCCGGCTTCGCAGCAGCAACCCCTTGCGGAACAACACTCCGGCCAGAAATCCGATGATGCCCATGGCGAACATCTGCCAGGGCGTCCATGGCCCCTGGGAGAACAGCATGTTGGAGGTCAGCATGGTCATAGCTCCCACCAGGAAGCCAGTCTCCCCGCCGAAAGCCACCCCAGCAATAATGGTCAGGGCCATAACAGGCTTGAACTGGGGTAGCATGAAGAACGCCGCCCGACCCGCCAAGGCGATGGCACAGAGCACCGCAATGATGATCAGCTCTCTTGCCTGGGGTTTCCGGCTCTCGAAAATGAGAAAGAAGGGAATCATGCACTCCAGCAACACCAGCAGGGCGATAAAATAGTATTTCTTCCCCTCCAGGTAAGTCTCCCCAATAAACAGCGTCAGGGGAATCAGCAGCAGGATCAGAATCGTGGCGGCTACCGTCCGCTTGGACAGTTTCCGCTTCTCCTTCGGGGTCTGGAGCAGATAGTCGGGGCGGTGGCTCCTGCGGCTGATACAGGCGGCAAAGACAAGCAGGGAGGCCAGGAAAACACCGTACAGCGCCAGCTGATTCCCCGCCAACGGCGTCATGCCCTCCAGCCCAATCAGGGAGGTCAGGTCCGTAACGCGCATAAATTGCAGGAACAGTGCCAGCGACACCGCGCCGAAGATCGCCGCGCCCACCTTCCGCCACCAGGGCAGAGGACCAGGAGCGGCGCTTTTCACGGCTTCAGAGGGCTTCGGCAGAGGGGGAATGTCCTCCGGCAATTCCGGCTCCGGCGGCAGGTCTCCGCCGCAGGCGGCGATCACGTCCTCCGCCGTCACGGCTTCCAGGATGAGCCCCCGCGCCATACGGTTGGCGGAGGTGGTGTAGAAGCTGTTGCCGGAGAAAAATTCCCTGGGCGGGGCCTCTGTGACGATACTTCCGTCGAAGAACAGGGCGCAGCGGTGGGCATACTGGGCACAGAACTCAATGTCATGGCTGACCATGAGGACGGTCACACCCCGGCGCAAGAGCGTCTGCAAAATCTCTGCGAATACCTGTTTGAACTCCGCATCCAATCCCTTGGTTGGCTCGTCCAGCAGGAGGATGTCCGGCTCCAGCAGCAGCACCTTCGCTAGCGCCGCCCGCTGCTGCTCCCCGCCGGAGAGGTCGTAGGGGTGCCGGTCCAGTAGCTCCCCCAACCGGCAGAGGGATACCGCCTGGGCGATGTCTGCATCCTTCTGCAGCTCCAGCAGGTCCTCCCGGACAGTCTTTTTCACGAACAACGTCTGAGGATTCTGTGGCAGTACGCCTACGCTTCCGTTCAGCTCCACCGTTCCCCGGTAGGGCTTCCGCTGGCCTGAGAGGACCTTCAGCGTGGAGGTTTTGCCCGTACCGTTGCCGCCCAGGAGAGCCAGGAACTCCCCCTTTCTAACCTCCAGAGACAAGCCCTTCACCACATCCGGTAGGTCTTGTTCATAGCGGAACCAGATTTCTTCCGCATGGATGGCTGTCTCGTCGAGGTAGGTATGCCTTTTCTGTTCCGGTAGAGGTTGAAATTCGTGCCGCCCGGCGAAACCCTCCAGCCAGTCCTTTCCCTCCCGGACAGTAACCGGGCAGGGGGCGTCGCCTTTTTCGGAAGCCGCCCAGATACGCATAGGGGCAGGCATAGCCAGGAACATCCCGTGACCGGTATCCTTCAGCGCCGCGCCAACTTCCGCCGGTGTTCCCACACACAGCAGTTTTCCCCTGTCCATCACGGCAACCCTGGCAGCCAGCGGGAAGGCGTCCTCCAACCGATGTTCCGTCAGGATGATGGTGGTTCCCAGCTCCCGGTTGATCCGGCCCAGCACCGCCAAAAAATCCGAGGCGGCGATGGGGTCCAGCTGACTGGTGGGCTCGTCCAGGATGAGGACAGAGGGCTGCATCGCCATGATGGAAGCAAGGTTGAGCAGCTGCTTCTGCCCGCCGGACAGCTCGGTCACATTTTTATAGAACCATGTCTGGATACCAAAGAAGGAGGCCATCTCCGCCACCCTGCGGCGGATGGTGGGCGTGTCGTACCCCAGACTCTCCAGGCCGAATGCCAGCTCGTGCCACACCTTGTCCGTGACGATCTGGTTTTCCGGGGACTGCTGAACAAAGCCGATCCGCTCCGTCTGCTCCCGCTGGTCCAACTCGTCCAGCAGCCTGCCTTCAAAGAGGATTTCCCCGGTCCTCTTGCCGTGGGGAGCCATGACGGACTTGAACTGCCGCAGCAAAGTCGTCTTGCCGCACCCGGAGGGGCCGCAGAGGACCAGAAACTCTCCTTGTTCTATCGTCAGAGTTAGATCCTCAATCGCCGGAGCGGGCTGCTCTGGATAGAAGAAAGTCAGATGCTGGATTTGAAATATCCCTGCCATCTTCATTCCTTCCGCAGCTTCAGCAGCAGTCCACCCACCAGCACCAGGTATTCCGGCAGTACATTGTCCTTGATCCACAGCAACGGCTTATGAAGATATCGCTCCGCAGTCTTCGCCACGTCCCCGCCCAGGGCTTCAATAGAGTACCGCATTTGCTCCGGGTACCGGCATGGCGTTCCCTCCGGGCGGGTGCAGTTCTCTCCGCACAGGGTACATGTCCCGGCGGACAGGGCCAGTGATCCGGGGTTGGTGCGTTCCAGCTCCAGTGTCTCCTCCATCATCTGTGCCTTCGCCAGCTTCAGATCGTCCAGCGCCTGGGAAACGCTCTGGCCCGGCTCGCTGGGCAATACATAGGCAATCAGGCGCAGGGCCTGAAACCGCACCCAGATCTCCATCGGGTCTTCCCGGAAGGGCGGGCAGGACCAGCGGTTTCCATAGTTGCCGCACTCCTTGCAGTATTCCAAAAACCTGGGAACATCCACGCAGGTCTGCACATACTCCTCTATCGGGGGCGCGGCCTCCAGGCGCTCAAACCTTATGCGATGGTTTTCCTTCAAGAATTCCATATTGTTTTCTCCTTGTCTGTCCGCTCAAAGTCCAAGCAGCAGATTCCGCTGCCGGCAAACCGCATCCCAACGCTGCCTCCGGTTCCCGCAGCTCAACTCGTGGGTCACGTATTCCGGCTCAATTTGTACCAAAACCGGGATGATGGAGGGATCGGACCAGGGCAGATGTTGGTCGATCTGTTGGATATGCCTATAGCTGACACAATATCGCGCCGTGTAGTCTTCTGGCAGATTGTGCGGCAAAAACCCGGTATTGGATCTCACGTAATCCCCGCTCAGGGACTGGTGGAGATGGATGCCGCGAATCTCCTCGGCAAGACTGCCGTGCTTCTCTACCATCGCTCGGATGTAAGCCGCTCCTTCGACCTGTGTGCGCAGCCTGGTGTTGGTGTTCATAAGGTGTCCCGTGTCCAGGAGGATGCCCCGCCGGTGATAATGGACACGCTCCAGCAGACGGGCAGTCTCCTTTGGCTCCAAAAAAGTGAAGCCGGGCCACCACTGATTTTCCATCAGGAAATCAAAGGGCCAGTCCCGCCCGTCCAGCAGGGCGTTGATAGCCTCAGCCGCGCTGTCAATGACCTCCTCGTTGGAGTGGAGCCAGCGGTAGGTGTAGCCCTCCTCAATGGAGACATCCGACACATGGAACACCACATATTCCGCGCCCAGACGGACGGCACAGTCCAGATCGGCCTGGTACAGCTCCAGGAGCGTATCCCGGCCCCAGCCGCCATAGAAGCGTTTGGCTGCATCCATACTGCCAAACTTCCGCTCAACAGCGGCCCTGTCCTCCCGGTAAAAGTCCAGCCAATCCGGGAAAAATGTCAGGTGATAGCCCACGACCATTTCTGTTGGGAGGTTTTCGGGGATGTCCGTCCCAGCCCAGATCCCCTCCAGACCGTCGCAGTTCAACCGGTGCAGCTCCTCTCGGAGACCTTCCCAGCCGCCGTACTCGGAGACGCTGTCTACGTCCAGCGGAAAGTTTATCAGGTGCCGCATGAGCTTTCCTCCCTGTCCAGACGTTTCCAGGTCTGTTCCTCCCGTCTGTCCACAATCACCGGCGTCAGGCACAGCGCCAGATAGCAGAGGTGCATCATGACGGTCAGCGGCGTGACCGGCGCTCCCTTTATTGTGGGGTAGTACCGCCAGTAGAATCCTCCGGCCATCCAGCCGGAGGCGATGAAAAAACCGCAGAAACCCAGCCAAAGCAGAGCGGCCTTGTCCCGGCTGTCAAACCGGTAGATGGAGAACGCTGTCCGGCCCGGCAGGCCGTAGCCCCGGCTTTTCATGCTGTCCGCCGTCTCAATGGCGTTTTCCAGCGCCCAGGTGATGAGGATGGATAGGATGGTGACGGCGGTTTTGATCCTCTGCCAGACCGTCCCCTCGGACACGTCCCGGCCCACACACCGCTGGGCTTCCGTTACCGCCTGCAGCTGGGCCTTGAATTTAGGTACGAACCGCAATGTCATGGACAGCACCAGGGACAGAGCGGGGATGATCCTGCCGAACAGATAGATGAACTTGTCCGAGGTCATCACCGCCGTGTAGCACTGGAACCAGACAATGACCGCCGCCAGGAGAATCCCGGCGGAGATCCCGTACAGGATGCTCTCCAGCGTCAGCGGATTGCCGGTAGGCAGATAGGTCAGGATGGTCACCCCCGCGTGGTTAAACGCCGGGTTGACGATCACCGCAATCCCCATCATGGGCAACAGCCAGAGGAGATTTTTGCCCAGAGCCTGCCGCCCATTTAGCTGTGCGGCGTAGATCAGGGCGGTTATCAGGGAGATTGCCTGGGCTGCCGGATGGGTGAAGAACATGGCGAGCACCAGCACCAAGGCGAAGTATAGAAAGTTCACCAGGGGGTGGTAACTGGAAAAGGCATCTTTGCTCCGCATATCAGCCGCCCACCGCCCTGCTGCCGTCTACGTCTGCCCCCAACTCGCAGGTATACACCCACTCCACCACGTCGCCGTCCTGGAGCTGGTATCGGGAGCAGCCATAGTTGGGGAACCAGCCGTTGACGCTGTACATCCAGCCGGATTGTTCGCCGCAGTCAAACTCATACAGGTTGTTGATACCCTCGATGTAGGCGGAGTTATACATGGGCGTGTCGGTAAACTCCATATGAATCTTTGCCTTCTTCAATTCCCGCTGAAGGACGTTGAACACGCTCTCGCCCTCATAGAAGGTGACTTCTGTGGCGGGGAAGATCACGCCGTCCTCCGGCACCAGCTCCACCTTTTCCGGGTTCAGCCAATCCATGTTGTTCAGGATCGTGTCACACCGGACGGAAAGGGTACAGGTGTAGGCCGTATCGGAGAATACCGCGTCCTGGGGCTCCACCGGGAGGGGCTTGCCCTCCGGGACGGGGTCGGTCTGGTATTTGTCTTTTCCTGTCTCCGGGTCAATCTCCATGCCGCCTGCCTCGGAGTATTCCACAGATGATTCATGGTCAGGCGTAGCGCCGGTTTCCGCGTCTGGGGAAGTTTCCTCTGGTGTATCCTCTGCCGGTTCCTGCGTTTCTTCCGGCTCCGTGGAGGTGTCCGGCGCGGGTTCCGAGTCGGGTTCCAGCTCTGGCTCCGTCGAAGGAGCAGGATCGTCTTTCTTCTGTTCCAGCACTGCGGTGGGAGAGGCCGGGTCTGCCGCTATTGTATCAGGAGGTTGGTTCACTGCGCCCTGCAGGCCGGGGGCGTTCCCGCCATACCAGAAGGCGGCGGCAAGAACGATCACGATCAGTAGGGGCGCAATGACCTTCCACTTGTTTTTCTTCCACCAGTTCATAGCAGTTCCGCCTTATCCAGCAGGTTATAGAGCATCTGCGCCACCTCGCACCGCTTCACGGCGTCGGCGGGCCAGATGTCCAGGTCGGATTGGCTGAGAATATCCGCGTGATAGCAGAACGCCAAAGGGGGACGGGCATACTCGCTGGTCCGGATATAGTCGGTGAACTGCGCCAGCACATTTCGTATGGCGGAGGCATCCATATCCGTATCCAATCCGCAGAGCTTCGCCGCGCGGGCCGCCATGACGGCGGCGTCCTCCCGCTTAATGGTTCCGCCAGGATTGAAGGTGGTCGCTGTTGTGCCGGTGATGATGCCGTACTTGTAGGCCGCACCCACGTAGGGGGCGTACCACTGATCCGCTGATACGTCTGTGAACTGCCCGGTGGTTTCCGTGGTCAGGCCCAGCGCCCGGACGATAATTGCGGCAAATTCCGCCCGCGTCATGGTGTTGTCGGGGTTGAAAACGCCGTTGCTGCCGGAAATGATCCCCCGCGCTGCCATGGCTTCAATGGCAGACTGATTCGTGTGACCGGCGATATCAGGGAAGGTGGTTCCGGGGGCGGTGATAGAGGTTTTCTGTACCGCCGGGTCCTTTCCCGCAAGGCCCGTCCCGGTGGAAGCGCCGGGCGTTGAGGGCGCTGTGCCGGTGTCGCTCATGCGGTAGAGGCTGGCCTGTCCCTTTGCCGCCCGCAGAGCCGCCACCAAGCCATAAAAGCCCTGCTCGGATGCCATCTGGTTGGACCCGGAGCCGTCCGCCGTGTGCAGGAAGCTGCCATCCGCCTGCCGGAAGGTCAGAAGGTTGTCCAGCAGTGTGACGCCGTTCTTCACGAACCGGCTGTCGTCGAGGCCGATGCCCAGTTCGCACAGGGCCGCGATCACCTGGACGCAGCTCTCGGAGTTGGCGGTCCCCCAGGAACCGAAGCCGCCGCTCTCGGTCTGCATGGCGCTCAGACACGCCAGCGCCTCATCCGTCGCGGTCTTGACGGCGCTCTGGTCCTGGTACTTCGCCAGGGCTTGCAGGGCCATGCCGGTGAGGTCCGCATCCGCGGCGCCTGCCCCGCCCTTGCCCGTCAGGTTCCAGCCGCCGTCATCCAACTGCCGGGAGAGGATTTCATCAATGTACCGCTGCTGGATGCCGGGAGCGCCTGCCGGCTCATAATTGCCGCTGTCCAGTGCGATGAGCGCCCAGATGGGGCCGTTGATGCCCTGCCAAACGGTTTTCTCAAAGTCCCCCAGGGGCTTCACCAGGTCGTACCCCGCCACATCGGTTGGGTCCGCACCGATGGCCGTCAGGGCCAGAATCACCCGGCTGTACTCCGTATATTTCCGCTCGTCCAGGATTCCTTTTTTGTTCTGAACATATTTTGTTACTGTGCTCAGATAGCTGTCATAGTAGCTCTGCGGCACATCGTATCCGCTTCGGGCAAGCCCGATCACCGCCCACTCGCCGCCGATGGACCCTACCTGCGGGCCCTTTACCGCTTGCAGCATATAGGCCGCGCTGCCGTCCACTGCTTTTTGCAGATCACTCTGCGTCACCGCCGCGCTGGCCGGGGCCGTCAGGCCCAGCAGCAGGACCATGACCAGCAGGAGGCTGGCCGCTCTTTCTTTCGTCCCTTTCATTTCGTCTCCTCCATATTTTTTGTGGCGGCTCCTGCCGCCTGTTTTTCCCGTTCTTCCTGCCAGTATTTTTTCAGGTGCCGCAGTTCGCTCCCCCGCAGGATGGGGATGCCCATCATTTTCATGACCTGCCCGGCTCCGCCAAACTTATTGAGCCGGGCTTTTTCCTCAGGGGTAAGCTCCGGCGTCATTCCTGTCTCCCGCGCCCTCCGGCACAGGTCCTTCAGGAGAGCCAGCTCCGTCTCGTCAGGCGGCTCCCGCCACCTTTTTTCCAATATCGGGGTGACGGACACCCGCTCCGGCCAGTCGATAGGCCACTGCTGCTCGTTCCGCATCCGCCGCTTGGCCTGCTCCGTGACCTCCGCGAGATTTCCAAAGCGCCGCCGCAAATAGCGGAGGCAGACGCAATAAATATCGTTATAATCCGGCTTGTGTCCACGGTGGGCCATGGTACGGATGACCACATCCAGCAGCTCCTCAGATGAAAAGCTGTCGTAGATTTGCCGCCCCCGCCAGCCGTTCGGGTCAAATATGTCCCAGGTGGCCGTATCACACCGGCTCAGATCGCCTCCCGGCCGGTGCGCCGCCTCGTCCAGCTCCGCCAACTGCCTGCGGTAGGATGCCAGCTCTTTTTCCGTGAGCGGCCTCCCCTGGCTGGGAGGCTTTCCCTGTGTGCTCATAATACCTTCCTTTCCCAAAGAAAGCGCCCTCTCCTGTCTGATGGGAGAGAGCGCTTTCCACACATCCCGCCCGAAATTGGCAAACCAGGTGTGCCGGCTTGACGGCGGGGGCAGGCCCGTATCTGCATGATTTCCTGCCTGGATGCTGATGGATGAAGTTGTCTGAAACTTGGGGGATGGGGCGGCGTCCGGGAAGTCCATTTGGACGCCGCCCGCTCCCAACCATGTAAAGAGAATTGCTTGTTACTGGTACTTTGCCGCCTCAAACCTCTGAAGAAAGCGCATGAGGATGGTGGCGTTCTCAGCGCGGGTAGCGGTGCCGGCAGGAACCAGGGTGGTCTCAGTGCGGCCCTGGATCAGCCCAACACCATTGGCCCACTGCATGGCCCGATAGGCCCAGTCGTGGACCTGTCCGTTGTCCGTGTAGTTCCCCAGCTCCGCTGCGGCGGTAATATCATAGCCCTTGTACTTGGCGTAGCGGAACATGAGCGCCGCCATCTGCTCACGGGTTACGTTGGCATTTGGCTGGAAGGTATCGGGGGTCATGCCATTGACGATGCTGTTGGCCGCGGCCCACTTCACCGCCTCCGTGTACCACTGTCCCTCGGGTACGTCCGTGAAGCTGTTTGCTGTGCCGGCAGAGGGCTGTCCCTCCATCCGGTAGAGCACCGTCACGAACATAGCACGGGTCATCTCGCTGTTGGGCTCAAAGGCGGTGGCGCTGGTGCCGTTCATCAGATTGTGCTCATAGACGAACTGGATCGACTCCAGGGCCCAGTGCTTGTCAACGTCCGTGAAGGGGAGTGCAGCGGGCTTCTTCCCGTCCTCGCCGATGAGGATGGGGCCGTCCGTCTTGTAGCCCAGCTTCTCCAGCCACTCCACAGCGGCGTTGTGCTTGGTCACATCCTCCTTGGCGATGTAGCTCTGCTGCTCCTCCGTGAGCTTCTGGTAGGCGTCATAAGCCGCCTTCACCTGCTCCTGAATCTTCCGGGCGTTGGACTTCTTCAGGTCCTTCGCCTCGGGGATAGCGTTCAGAAGCTCCTTCGTCTTGTCGATCTCCTGGAAGAGCTTGATCCGCTTCTCCACCTCGATGAGCTTTTCGGCTTTGATCTCCGCCTTCTCCTCATCCTTCAGCTTGTCGTAGTCCTTGCGCAGCCGCTCCACCAGCTCCACATAGCCCTTGTAGTTCTCATAAGTGATCTCCTCGGGCTTGGGCAGAGCGTCGATCCGGGACTGGATGTCGGAGCTGACGACCTTGATGGTGTAGCAGGTGGCGGAGTAGCTTCCCGCGTCAAAGGAGGTGGGCCAGCCGGACTCGCCTACCCCGATGTACAGGGTATCGCCGGGCTTGACCGGGATGCTCTTCGTCCGCTTATAGAGGGAGGACTCGCTGTTGTAGTTGTTGAGGAACGTCTTGACCATGAAGGTCTTGTTTACGGCATGGGGCGTGACGGTAACATCCGTGCCCCGCTCGGGAACCATCAGGGTATACTCCAGGGCGTCGCCGCTGAACTTGGGAACCAGGGTGCCGCCGCTGATGTCCAGACTTGCAAGGCTGGTGTCCGGGTAGCCCCGTCCGCCGCCTACGTCCGCGCCCAGGTTCGTGGTGTAGACCACATGGATCTCATCGCCGTCCTCCAGGGCGTGGCCGCCGTAGCCGCCTACCCGGAATGCCTGGAAGCCCTCGTTGGTGAACCAGTCGTTGAGGGTGCCCATCCAGCCGGAGCCGCTGCCGCCGTCGAACTCGCCCAGGCTTGCGTCGTCCTTGGTGATGTGGGCGATGTAGGTGATGTCGTAGTCATCCTTGCCGCTGCTGTCGCTCCAGGCGTACCCGTTCAGCGTCAGCGCCTTGAGGATGCTGGTCATCATGGTGTCCCGCTGGCAGAGGTCGTAGGTCCCGGATACCATCGTGCCGGTGAACGCACCGCCGGAGTAGGTGCTGTTTTCCACGGTGATGGTCACTTGGCCGATGACCGGGCCGTAGTCCGGGAGCTGGATGCCCCGCTTGAACTCCGCCCGGAGGGTGTGGTCCTCGGTGACATCCGACAGGATGTAGTCCGCAGCCTTGATGTGGCTGCTGCTGGTCAGCTCTTTCTCCACACCCTCGACCCAGACGTACTGCACCTTCTCATCGTCCAGCAGCAGCTCCTTGAGCTCGTAGCCCTCATCCGCCTCGATGGTGAAGCGCTGGCTGTCGCCGTTGGGTACGGTAACATCGCCGCTGGGTGTGATCTTGCCGTTGTCCCCGGCGGTTGCGGTAACGGTGCGGTCCTCCGCCACCGCCTTCACCACAAAGGTACTCAAGCGGTTGACGGTGAGCTCCACATACCGGTCGCTCCCGTTCCGTGCGCACACACCGGTCCTGTTCCGCTCAATGTCCACGGCGCTGTGGATGACGGTGACGTCATACTGCCGTCCAACCGTGAAGTTCCGCCCCACCGGGATTCGGACGTTGACGGGCCTGCTGCCCAGGGAGGACTTGATGGGCTGTCCGTTGGCGGTGATAGTCACCTCTATCACGGCGCTGCCGGCGTCAAGGTCCTCGCCAAGGATATCGTGGACCGCACTGAGGGTCTTTGTCTCCGCGTGGATGCGGATGGTGTCCGCGCCTCCGGCGGTCTGGACGATGGCCCGCGCCGCCTCGGCGGGGATGCTCACCGTACCCTTTGCGGTCTTCACCGTCATGCCGACGCCGGCGCTTGCCGCTGCCTGCATGGACTGGGCGGGCAGTTCCACTGCCACCGCGCTGGCGGACTCGCCGCCGGCGGTCTTGATGGCGATGGTCCCGCTGCCGGTCTTCTGCGCCTCGGAGATAGCCTCCGCGACCTTCTGGGCGGGAACCGCCGCTGTGGGGACGCCGCCGGTGACGACCGCCTGAATCGGAATGACCGGGGACGCTGCTTCGGCGGTAAAGACGTCGGTCATGTCGTAAAGGGTGTTCCTGCTGTGCTTGTAGCGGTCATAGGCCACCAGGGCGTAGGCCGCCTGCTCGGTTGCCATCTGGTCCACGCCGGAATCCTGCCGGTGGGAGAAGCCGCCGGTAGCGGTGTCGCGGTAGCCCAGCAGATCCTCCAGGACGCTCCTGCCGCCCTTGGTAAAGCTGCTGTCCGAAGCCGCGTCGCGGCCCAGGGCGGAGAGCATGACCACGATCTGGGCGTCCGTCTCGCTGCTGCCGAAGCCGCCGCTGGCGGTCTGCTGCCCGGAGAGGAAGGCCAGCGCACGGTCCACCATCTGGCGCACAATCGCGCTGTTCACACCAGCGGGCAGGGTCCGCCTTCCGGTGTAGTAGGGGGCCAGGGCCTGCACCGCCATGGCGGTGGTATCTGTGTCCGCACCGCCGGAGACGCTGGAGATGGGCCACCCGCCGCCGGGCAGCTGGGCGCTGGACAGGGCGTTGATCCACTGGGCCCGGGCCGCGTTGCCCTGGGTGTCGTCCCGGTAGTTTCCGGAATCCAGGGCGATGAGGGCGAAAGCCGTGCCGTTGTTGCCCTGGACGGAAACCTGCTGGCAGCCGTTATCAAAGAGGGGCGTCACGAAATCATAGCCCTCATAGCTGGAAGCGTCCTCCCCCAGCGCCGTCAGCGCCAGGATCACACGGGAATACTCTGTGTGCTGGTAGCCGGAGGCGTCCAGCTCTCCGCCGTGCTGCCGGGCGTAGTAGTATAGGTTGTTCCGATATTTCTCTGTGACAGCGGGGGTGATGGTCCCGCCACGGGCCATCCCCAGCACGGCCCATTCGCCGCCTGTGGCTCTTACGCCGGGGTTGGGCGTCTGTCCGGCGACCCGCGCCAGAGCGGCGGTCAGGGCGCTGCCGTAGGTGGAGGTATCCACCCCGGGTCCCGGCTGGTCCGGGGTGATCTGTCCGCCCCGCCCCTCCTCCAGGGTGTAGTTGTCCGTGTAGTGGAAAACAATTTGGTTCCCATCGTATACTGTCCAGCTGTTCAGGCCCCGGTCGGGGTGGGTCCCGTTGACGGTATACATCCAGCCGGAGAGCCTGCCGTTGGTGAACTCTCCCAGGGGCGTTCCGCCGGGCTTGGTGATGGATTTGATGTAGTTGCTCTCTAAGCCAACATAGGTGTAGCCCGCCTCGTTCAGCACCAGCTTGAACACATCGCCCACCGTGGAACCGGCGGGAACTTCGATGCCCGTGCGGTCGATCCACTTCTGAAGCCCGCCGCCGCTGAGGGTGTGGGTGTTGGCGGTGCCGGGGTCTCCGTGGGCGTCGTCGCCCAGGAGCTGGAAGGATACCGAGATCGTCCCCTCCGGCCTGACCTCATAGGCTTTCGCCGTGATGGTGCCGCTGATGGGCAGCGTCTGCTCCACATAGGTGGAGGTGCCGGGGGTGCCCTTGGAGAAGGTCACCTGGGCGGTATAGCTGCCGTTGGTACCTGCCGGGGTTCCGGCGGTTCCCTCCACGGCGGGCTGGAGGTTCGTTACCTCGATCTTGCAGTCCACGTTCCCGGCGGCAGTGGACAGGGCGGTGCTGATGTAGGTTTTGACCGTGGGTTCCGTGTTCGCCGTCCCCATGGGGATGGTCCAGCCAGTCATGGCGCTGGCGTTGTTATACGCCGCTTCCACCGCCGCCTGGTTCTCCGCCAGGGTGCCGGACACGGTAGCCGTCTTGATGGTATAGGTCGCTTTTGTGCCGTTTTCAGCGGTCACGGTGAACTGCCAGAGGCCGTCGCCGGCAGAGGTGACAGGGCCGACGGTTGCGCCGCCCTCATCTGCCACAGTGACCACGAACAGGGTGGGGCCCACACTCTCGCCCGGCTGAAGCTCCAGGGTGTAGTTGTAACCGCTCTCATCGGGCGTCAGCGGTGTGCTGTTGTAGGTGACAGATGCCACGCTGGTGTCCCCGGAGGGTTCGTAGGGCTTGGCGGGAAGTATGACAGTGATGATGACGGTCTGCGTTGCGTACTGCGTGGCACGCTCCGGCCCCATATAGGGTACGGCCTCCGCCTCCTGGATAACTTCTTTCTCATGGAAACCAGTATCCTCGGGGACAATGGGCATCTCTTCGGGGATAACGGTGGATTCTTCATGGAAGCCGGTATCCTCGGGAACGATGGGTGTCCCTTTGGGGATAACAGTGGATTCCTCGGTAGGCGTGACCTGTTCCTCCGGGGGAGTGGGCAGGATGGTGCTGTCCCCAACCATATTCTTCGGCTCGTCCAAATCGACGGAAGCCGCAGGACCGGCCTCATAGGGGGAGGCAAGCGTCATGGTGATTTTGGCACTGCCGTTCGTGCCATCCTGGTCATCCCTGCTCCCGTCAACAGGCGGCACAATCTCAGTCACGCTTACGCTCTGCACCCTCACGGCGCCGGGAACTAGGGCGCGGGCCCAGCCGTCGATCTCAGCCTCCGTCCGCATACCCACAGGAAGCCTCTCGCCATTTGCTTTTTCAACGATGCTGGCCGCGCCGTTGACGTTGGCCTGGGCGAGAGCCTGGGCGTCGTCGGAGGCCGCAATGCGGATGGTATACGTGGCGGACGCCCCGCTGGCGGCGGTGATGGTGAAGGTCCAGGTGTCGAAGCTCTGCCGGACAGGTGTGCTGATTACTGCCGCGCTGTCCTTGGGCACGATCTGGAAGTCCAGATCACCCACCATGCCCTGCTCCGCCTTCTCCTTCTCCAGCGTCACGGTCACGGCATAGCCGTCCACCGTTCCGGTTTTTCCCAGCACGGTGACAGACCGCAGGCCAAAGTCGCCGGAGAGATACGGCGTCGCCGGGAAGGACTTGGAGCGGGTCACGGTGTCACTCAGACTGCCTCTGGTCAGCGTCACGGTGAAGGTTACCTCGCCCGGCGTGCCGTTGGGGGAGATCTCCGTGCCGTCTATCGGAGCTTTGGCGGTATTCACAGTCACAGCTGCGGTGACGCCGCCGGGCAGCGTTACACCCGCAAGCTGCGACCTGATCTCAGTCTCGGCGTCCGCTGTTGTAGTGGCGGTGAGCCAACTCAGAGTATCGAGTGCAGCGGCTACGCTCCGCTTGGCAGCCTCCAAGTCGTCCCGGTCCGTACTCGGACTTGTCTCGAAGGCGTCCCGCATGGTATAGAGCGGCGTCCTGCCGCTTGTATACCGGCTGTAGGCCACCAGAGCGTAGGCCGCCTGCTCGGTTGCCATATCGTCCTGCTCGCCCAGCGCATGACCGAATTTGCCGTCCTTGTAGAACGCCATCAGGGCGTTGACCGGGTTCTTGAAAGTTGTGCCGCAGACCGTCCAGGTGTCGCCGGTCAGAGTCCCGTTCCCGGTGTGATACGCCAACGCCGTCAGCGCCACGATCACCTGGGAACAGCTCTCGGAGTTGTAGGTCCCGTTGCTGTAGAACCCGCCCTGGGGGGACTGCATCCCGGCGAGAAGGGACAGGGCTTCATTGATTGCCTTCTGGACATTGAGATCTGACAGATAATATGGGGCCAGCGCCTGGATCGCCATGGCTGTCATGTCCACGTCGGATTTCACGCCGTCGTAGGAGAAGCCGCCATCACTGGTCCGGTTGCGCAGGATCGCGTCGATGTAGGTCTGCCGCAGGGTGGTGTTCTCCGGGCAGTAGGGCTTGGAATCCAGCGCCAGCAGGGCGAAAATTGGGCCGTTGATGCCCTGGGAGATCACCGCGTCGGTTTCCCCCAGCTTGGCGATGAAGTTGTAGTTTCCGCCGTTGCCCGCCTGATAATTCTCCGCGTCAATCCCCAGCGCAGAGAGTGCCAGGACAATACGGGAATACTCCGTGTGTTGATTCCCGGTGGGGTCCAGGCCGTTTAGACCTGACTGCCCCAGCGTTGTGTCCAGCGCTGCAAGATACTTCTTTGCGAACACTGTATCTGTTGGGAATGTCCCGTCTTCCATTGCTTCGGCGTCAATGTCAGTCATTAACTGCCGCGCTATAGCAAGCACCGTCCACTCGCCGCCAGTACTGCCAACTACAGGAGTCTTACCCTGGAAGGAGGTCAATGCAGCATTCAGTGCATCGCTCCACGTCGAACTGGTGGAGGAAGCCGTCAGATTGCGATAGGTTTCCTCCGCAGCGGCCAGAACGTCATAATTGGTTACTTTAGCCTTTTCCCCTGTGCTCAGCGCATTATAGGCTGCTCTGGCTTTTTCAATGTCCGATTTGCTGCGGGGACTTACGCTACCGATAGCGTTGATAAGACGAATGACCTCGTTTGCGGGAGTTTCTTCCTTGAAATGCCCGTAGCGGCGGAAATCATTGGTCTTGTCGCCATCGCCGTCCAAGTCAATATCCTTGAACAGATCTTCCATTTCCGCAATACCCAGAATTCCAAGATAACCGGCATCTCTTGGTGGGTATCCGTTCGCTACCATCTTCTCGTTGACCATTGCCTCAATGGCCTCATCGGTCATTATCGCCGAATCGACCTTTTTGTAGAGGTAATAGTACCGCAGCAGCGCCCAGGTCCAGGTTCCCTCGTGGGCGGGAGAGTTCCAAGCCATGACATCGCCATCGGAAGTTTTGAAGCCGGAAACACCAACATTGGAATAGCCTTCCGCACTGGTAAAAAAGCTTCCGTAGTTGCCGTCATCAAAGCCGGGGCCTTTGTGGGTAATCTGTTTTCCTGTGTCGTCCTCGCCTCCCCAGGTAACATGATTCACCGCTGCGCCGAAAGCGCTCATGGTGTACTCATAAGTCCAGTTGTTGGGAAATGCTCCATCCAGCGCAGCGATTGTGCTGAGATGTCCATTCATCAAATATCCGTTGTTATTGGAGGGAACACCAACGAGAATGGGTTTGGAGTCTTGTATCTGAAGGGTCTTATGGTTGCTTCCATTAAAGCGCCAAACCACAGCATCTGCACCCACACCCTTGGCCGCATCCGCTACCAGTTTCAGAGACTGTTCCAGAATAGCGGCCTTCTCCGCATCTGTATCGGCAGCAAGGATTTTGGAAACCTCTGATTCATAGATGTAATCCAGATTGTACCGGAATGGATCATAGCCGGTCGATGTACGGAGACTGTTGTAGAGATTCCGCAGCTTGGTTACATAGGAATCGTTGGTATTCATGACCTTGATAGGAATTTTCCAGGTTTTGCCGTAGTAGGGCCACTCCACCACCGCCGTGATGTAGTCTGTCTCTGGCATCTGGAGCCGAAGATCCAGATTCAGTCCGCGAAGCTCTCCGCTAAAGAAGCCTGTATACGGATGGAGATTGATTGGATAGTATGCGATCTTTCCATCAACGAAATACATGCCTGTGGAAAGTTGATTCTCGCCCGATACAAGGAGGTCGTCGGGCTCCCCTTCCACGCCGTTTCCGGCATAAACTGAAATTTTAACCGGGTTTTCACTGGCCTGCCAGGGGAAGGTACCATGGAAAGGAACATGGAGGTTGATATAAGCCCAGTCCCCTGCCTTGTAGTTCTTCACCGGTGTGCCGTCCGGCGATACACCAGCGGTGAGAGCCACGCTGGTTTCCTGATTTACGACATCCACCGAGAACCGCGATATTGATGTTTCCTCTCCCATCTGTGCAAAGAGCGCGTCAATATCCATTTCTTTGAAATGGAAGTCCAAGGTCGCATCCTCAGTGATGGTAACATCAAAAGTCGCCGTGGAGCGGCGACTGTCGCGCATGTTATCCGAGCCGGATTCCTTTGTATCGTAGGTGTAGCTGACGGAATCCCATGCGGCGGTTTCTGTTCCGCTCGCCGTAGTCAACGTGTAGCCGTCATACTCGTAGCCGGGGTTGGCGGAGGCGGTGACGGTATAGCTGGTAGCTTGCTTACCATCCTCAAGCAACACATTACGACCAGAATCAGATAACTCTACACTGCCAGCAACACCGTCCGATGAGGGCGAGGAAACTTCTAATTTGGCTTTGTCAAATGCCACAAGACTGTTTTCCTCAAAAGAAAGGTCAACAGTCAGTGTTTTTACAAACGATGAAGGAGAGTTTCCCGGGTACATAATTTCGATGCAACCATCTGTTCTCCATGTTATTGAAAGTGGGGATTTATTTGACAGTGCTCCAGGATAATCTTGAATCTCGGTAGGATCGGCACCAGCGGAAACAGGAATATCCTCTGTTGATTTTGGAGACAGTTGTTCAATGGTTGGATCGTTCTTACTCTTTTGTCTGGTTCCACCAAATTCTAATTTTTTCAGTAAATATTTGCATTCATTTGTATTCTGACCATAGTTATTGATGGACAAAATTATAGGGTTAGCTTTGCCTGTAAGCACACATGAATATTGAAATTTTCCTGTCTCATTAGTCTTTGATTCAATTTGTTTGTAGCCACCATCGCACCAAACTTGTAACCAAGGATCTTCCGATGATGAAGTGGCGAGTTCTACATTGCTGGTGATATAAAATGTTGGATCACCATAATTTCCCCATTTTGCTTGTGCCTCAAATTGTAGAAAATCTAATGAGAAGAGGATTACAAGAATAAAGGACAAAAGGCGCTGGGCCCGGCTTACGCCGGACCCAGCCCTTAACATCTTTTTACTGCATTTTTTCTTCATTTGACGATCACCAATTGGGAACTATCATTTCCGAAAGCACCAAATTGAACATCAACAGTCTCGCCCTCTTCGTCTTCTTCTGTATACATGCCCATTGCAAATCCCTGAACCGCATAGCCGTTACCACCGGAAGAAGGTGTAACGCTCCACTGGAGAGAAGCGCTGTCAGAAGCATACTGGCACTTGTAGCAGTATCCGCTTCCGTTCGGCATGTTTGTGGTGAAGTAAATATAGTCTGTCGTATCCTGACTATACACCACCGGAGAGCACTGCACCAAGTCACCGGAGTATACGCTGTGAACATCATTATCTGTGAAGTGACTCCGGCTTACCGCCACGATATAACCCTCGCCAACAAACGCCTTATTGTAGCCATAGACGCTGGCGTAAATCAGTCCGCTAGAGGAAATCACCGGGGTGGAAGCGCTATTGGAAGCACTCCCCGTAGCGATGTTCACGGAATTCACTTTAGTAGAATCAAAACCGCTGTCGGTGAGCTTGACCCTCCACAGGATGGCGTTCTGACTGGTCAAATAGATGTAACCCTCGGTACTATCATAGCAGATGCTGGAACGAATCTTTCCGGCGTTGGAAAGAATCTCCGTATCGCCTGCTCCTCCGCTGAAGTTTGTAACGGGCCGCATATACAGTGTTCCGCTCTCACTGCCGAAGATTACGTTGCTGCCAACAACCACCGCACCGGCGTTATAGAAACTGTTGTTATTGCCGGGAGTGAACTTGCTGAGCGGTGACGTTGCCTCGGAATCGGTGTTGTACTGGAAGTAGGATACGTCGCCGTCGTAGATGCCAAAGTACACGTAGCCGCCTGCCAGGGTCAGGGGAGAAGCAGGCTGACCATAGCCGTTGTTGCTGGGATTATCGGGATCGCTGCTGGGTTCCGCAGTTAGCATCTTGACTTGAGGATTATTGCCGTCGATGCCGGTAACCTGGAACATCTCCCAATAGTTCACCAAAGCCTGTGCGCCTGCACCGGTCCACAAAACGTCGCTGGTCATGTTATTGGTGATAGTCACATCAACGGTATAGGTACCCTTCTGGAGAGGACCGCCGCTATAATCACCGTAGTAGAGGCTGAAGCCCTGATCTTCATAGGAAGAACCGGAAAGTGTGGCTACGGTGCTGCCATTTTTCTTGATAGTAGCGTTACCGCTCAGAGAGGTACTGGGATTTGTCTTCCACTCCGTATTGGAGAGACCAGTGGCAATCTGCAGGTTACTATAGGTGTACGGGAGCGTGAACGAGAAACTCCTGGTTTCTTTCCCACCAGCGGGGATGGTAACGTCCTCAAAGTTCGTTGTCTTGGTGTCATGTCCATAGGTATATACACCATACATGGTCTTGCCATCCGCAGTAATGACCGGCGTGGCGACCTGGGAGACGTTGTTTGCCTTGGGGCCAACAACCGTTGTCCAGAGTTGGCTGCCATTGGTGGCGCTCACAGCTGTCACGGTTGCGCCGTTGCTGCCGCCGTTGTGGAAGGCGTAGATGCGGCTGCCATAAACCAGGGGTTCCACGTCCAGGCCGGTGGTCGCACCGTTATTGGGGAGGGGTACTGTGGTAGTGCTGGGACTCGTGCTGGTAACGCCGTAGGTAGAAGTGCCGTTGTTGTCGTCGTTGCCCTGGAAGCTGTCCCAGTCCGCAAAAGCGGTAGAGGTGGCGGCCATCAGCATGGCCAGGAACAGGGCGATGGTCCTCTTGAGATTCTGAATGCGTTTCATGACTGTATCTCCTTTCAAATTTTATCATTTTTGTTGTTGTGTTGTCGTTCCCTCTGGGACGGATCGCCGGTCGGGAACCTGTCCCGGCGGTATCAGTGATGGTTCCGGCTGCTTCCGCCGAAAAGTGAGTGATCCAATGGAAACACCTTCTTCCTTTGCATACACATTGTTGTGGTATGGCATCCCGGATTTGCAACTCCGGGTGTCGGTCAGGTACTGGGAGAGGATAGGGCCCCATCCTCCCCTCTCTGCCTCTCTATAATGAAAGAGACACAGAGGGGAAGACGAAGCATCCAGTCCAGGTGTTTCTAATCGAATAGCCTGCTGATTCACACAGCCAATGGTATGGTTTCCTGCGCTCCCGCCCGCCGCGACGTAGACCGCGTTTTCAAGTCCTTGGCGCGCTCATTTCCTGGCGTCGCTTCCCTGGTACTTGTATCTCTTCCCATGGCTGCTATTCAGTTGTCGGTGCGGTTCACCTTATTGATACTGGCGAAGGCCAGCTTCTATATGATGTTGTCCGCGCCGCCTTGGCTGTTCGACCAGCAACCTTGACTGTTCGGCTTTGGGTTTTGCGTTTGCCGTGTTGCTTTGTCTGGGGCCAATATACGGCAGCGGGGGTGCGAAAGTCAATACTCAGAAGTGAATGACCCCTGCTCATTTGTGCGAAACTCCTGCTCACAAGTGAGTAGCTTTCGCACTCGCAAGTGAGAAACCTTCGCACTTGAGGTGATAAACAGGGGTTTCGCAGGTCATTCACAAATGAGTAACCCTTTCTCACAGGTGATAAATCCCCTGCGAAAGGGTGATAAAGTGCCTGCAAAAAGGTGATAAACCATACTCATTCGTGATAAACTTCTGCCCTCAGGTGATAATCTTTCTCACTTTCTCACTTGTGAACAGGGTTTCTCACAAGTGAGTAGGAGTTTATCAAAAGTGAATGAGCAAAAACCTGATTTTTTGAAAGAAAGGGCTTGACAGCGGGGATCAGGAGCGGAAAAAGCCGACGGATGGGTTGAGAAGGTCAAAAATCAGCACGGCAATGATTACGCCGACCAGGATACAGCAGAGAATAAACAGCCTATGCAGCCATAAATCCTTTGCGTCCAGTTCCTTCTGACGCTCCTCCAGCAGCATTTCATAGGCGCGTATTGCGGAGGAAACCACCGCTTCCGCCGCTTCTTCCGGTCCGGCAGGATCCGGCTGCTCCGCTGGAACGGTCTCCGAAGGCAGATTTTCCTCCTCCGATGGCTGCTCCGCCGCCTCTGGGGTCTCGCTCAACCCCACGATATCGTCAATGGACATATCTAAAGCCTTGGCTAAATCCTTCAAGGTCTGCAAATTGGGCGTATAATCCTCTTTTGACAAAAGACGGCAGACCGTTCCGTAGGGGACGCCGGACATGGTAGCCAGCTCCCGATTGCTCAGGCCCAGTTTCACTTTTCTTTTTTTCAGTTCGATGACGATAGCGTTCACAAGAAGCACCTCTATATCATATGGATACAGCTCCGGCAACCGGGCCGGTGGGGGGAAGATTATGACAAAAACAGAGGGCCGCCCAGTCGGTTTTACCTGAGCAGCCCTCTGTTTTGAGCTGATTTCTAGGGAGAAGCGGTATTTTTGTTACAATAATCATCTGTTAGGGCTGAAAACTGTTGAGCAACCCTGTGATTTCGGACTTGCGGCGCACAGATTTGATGCTGCTGTCATGGGGAGCTGTCACCACCATGCGGAAAATGTTGATGTCGCGGCCTTCACTGTCCTTCAAGCCCGTCGGAGCGTCAAACCGCGCCTCAAAATACCGGTGCAGATCGCCCGTATACTCGATGCACCAACAGGTCTGGCCGCCATAGGTCCTGGATTCCACCTTCGGCGAGAGATCCGCCAGCTCCTCCGACACCATGCTGTCCTCGATGCTCTCCCTCGCGCCGCCGACGCCGTGCTCGAAATTGACATCAATCATACACGTTTCGTCGCCAGTACAAAGGTTGATGCCGTTTCGATAGGCAGCC
Source organism: uncultured bacterium (assembly GCA_948469375.1). Classification (GTDB taxonomy): domain Bacteria; phylum Bacillota; class Clostridia; order Oscillospirales; family Oscillospiraceae; genus Enterenecus. The sequence goes on from CAOKLO010000022.1 coordinate 30,420, forward strand.
AGCGGTGCGTCGTTCACTTTGCAGCCATCGGCCAGGGCAAAGGACGACCGGCCTGCGTAAAGACGCCCGTTCCTACAAATCAACATGACACATTCACCTCCTGTCCTTTTTGTGGAATGCGGTCCGGCAATTCCACTATAGACAGGCCCTGCGCGCCGTGTCAATACTCATTCGTGAGTAACCCCCTACTCACTTGTGATAAATTTTTCTGCTTACAAGTGATAAAGGCATACTCACAAGTGATAATCCGTTGCAAAAACAGGCGAATTGGTGATAAACGCATGATAAAGCAGTGATAAAAAGTTGCAAGCCAAAAGAACGCAAAACTGCCCCCATTTTCACTCTCACAACAGGGATACCCGTTCCTGCGCCCCCGCTTCAAAGCCGCGTTGTCAGATCCTTGGCGCGCTCCTATCATGGCACACTTCCCTGAAATCTGTATCATCTCTCCCTGCCGTTATTCAGTTATTCAGTTGTGGCCCATTTCCCGACATGACCGGTTTCACGGACAGCCTGCGGGGAAATTTTGCCGCTCCCGGTTATACCTCTGCTGGCAGCTCTCCTCGGTTTGCTTTGATTAATTTCGCTTGTGCCACGATTGTCTGGAGAAGACTCCTTCCCGTCCATCCTAGCTGTTTACGGACAGGTCCTAAATTTGTTACACCTACAACAAGACTTTCCTACTGCCACGCCCGCCTCTCAGTGTAAACTCCGTTGCTGGCCCTTGGCACACTCCTATCACCGTATACTTCCCCAAATCCATTCCGTTCTGCTGGCATTCAGTTGCCTCTATGTAGAGTTCCGCTATTTCACGGTTAGCCGGTTGGCCTCCCGCTCCGCGCGAAGCCTTGCATATTTGTCTAGGTCCTCAGTGGTGGCGGGCACAAACCCCTCCGGCAGGGGAAGCCCTGCCAGGGACAGCGCCACAGCCCACCTGTGAAACCGCTTTTCTATGTAATACCCGCCCAGCACCTGCTCCTTCCGGAGAGCCTGCCCCTTCGGCAGACTCCCGGCGCACCTGCGGATGTAGTCCAGAAGCTGCTCGTCTGTATCCGCCTCATGCTCCTGTCCCCAGGCCATGTCCACCTCCATTTGAAGGGCTTTTTTCTCCGCCTTGCGCTTCTGGGCCGGGGTGCTCTTGCTTTTGTGGGGTGGTTTAAGTGTCTGCTGCTGCTTTTTCTTCTGCCTGGCCTCTTTCTTCTCGCGCTTCTCCGCCTTGATCCTGCGGTGGAGCCGGACCTGCCGCTGGAACTCGGAGGCGCGGTCTGTTCTGACCACGCCGATTGACGCTCCGGGCAGCGGTGGAAGTCCCGCCGCATTGATCACACCCGCCCAGCCGCCCGCAAACTGGCTGGCAAGAAAGGGACTGCCGGTGATCTCCTCCGGGAACGGCGTGCGGCCCAATTCCTCCGTGCGCCGCCGGACATACGCAAGAAGGTCCTCACGGCTGTCCTCCTGATGTGCGCGGGCGAAGTCCTTATGCTGCCGCAAAGCGGCGGCGGCGCGGCGTTCCATCTGCCGCCGAAGAATCTGGTCGGGGTTCACTTGATTGCTTTTGTTCTGCTTTTCCTGCTTCATTTCGCCGGCCTCCGCGCATAGTACGTCCAAAGAAAACGCGCTCTATACTTTTCAGTACAGAACGCGCACGGCTTCACTATAAAAGAATACAGTGAAGCCGAAATAAGCGCATTCCAGTTCCGGCAGAATGTGTGCCCAACCGCCATGTATCTGACTTAGCCCCTCTTGGGAGGCATCACAGTGACCGACTCGTGGGGATTCTCACCCCTTTCCATGTGCCGCATGAAATATACAGCTGCGGCGGACAATCAATATTCAGTTTTGAATCCGGCAACCACATAACATGAAAAATGTGGTTATCGCTCTTCAAAATGTGGTTATCGCTCTTCAACTTGACAATTAGTATACACCCTATTTTCTGAAATTGCAAGGTATTTTTTCAAAAGTTTCTCCTTCTGCCGCTGGGCTGCGTCCGTCAGACGCAGATACTCTGATTTTATCATTTCCTTGCCGCCGAAGGAGGTGCTCCGCTGGCACCTCACCGTTTTATCCGCACTTCCGGCCTGTCCAGCCAGATAAAAACGGTTAAGGGGGATCAGCATCGTGTTGGCCAAGCTGATTTTATAATGTTTCAGCAGATGCTCTTTATCCCCGAAATCCGAAAACCCCGAGGGGCCGCTCAGGAGGTCTTGAAGACCTGAGCGGCCCCTTGGGTTCCATGATAGAGCAGATTATGAAGGGAGATGGTATATTGTTTCCCAGCACGGCCCCATTCCGCGCCGGAGGAAACACAATGGATGGCGGAGCGCAGAAAAACGCCCCGCGCCGAAGCCGGGACGTACACAGCCCCGCCAAAGGATATGACGAGGCCGAAAAACAGGCGCAGTCCGGTTCCGGCAGATTGCAGTCCAGCCGCGGCGTATCTGGCTCATCTTCTCAAGGAAGCATCACAGTGACCGACTCGTGGGGCATCTCACCCCGTTCCGCCTGCCGCAAATCTGCGGCGGCAACTGGACGTTATTTGATTTGCAAAAACTATAGCACGCATGGCGGCTTCAGTCAACTGACAGTGTGCCTAAAACTTTTATGCATGTTTCATCAAATTTCCATATTGACAAACAAATCATAAGCGGTATATAATGCCGCTGAAACTGAATACCTGCATCCAGTGCTCCCGCGCCTTTGGCGGCGGGAGATAATAGGGAATCAGGTGCAAGTCCTGAGCGATCCGGTCACTGTAAGCGAAGAGTCCGCCGCAAACGCCATTGCGAAAGCGAGAAGGCGCGGCGGGCAGGGAAGCGCGAGCCAGGAAACCTGCTGGGAGCGGTGTGGATGGGTATCTTCCGCAGAAAGGGGCCTGTCCGGCGCGCGGCCCTGCTGGATGGCGGGGGCTCCATTTTGGCGTGTCTGGGACTTGCTCTCTTTTGGGAGCAGGTCCTTTTTTGTGGTGATATGGAAAAATAGGAAAAGGAGAACCAATGATGAAACAAGCAATTTCCCTGCTGCTGGCTCTGGCGATGGTCCTGAGTCTGGCTGCCTGCGGCGGCGACAACGCTCCCGCAAATGACGCCAATACCCCTGCGGAAAACACTCAGCCTGAGAGCACCCAGCAGCCCAGCGAGCCCGCCGCTGAACCGGCCCAGCCGGAGGCCAGTTACTATCCGGTCACAATCACGACCTACGACTACGAGGGAAATGAGATTGAGACTACCTATGAAAAAGCCCCCGAGAAGGTCCTGTGCGTCTATCAAGGAACCATTGAGACGATGATTGCCCTGGGCCTGGAGGACCACGTGACAGCCAGCTACGGCCTGGACAACCCCGTCAAGGCGGAGTGGGAGGCCGGTTTAGCCAAGATGAACTACAACGAGGATGTCTTTGCCCCCGACAAGGAGACCGTCCTCATGATGGGACCGGATATGATCTTCTCCTGGGGCTCTCTTTTCAGCGAGAAAAACCTGGGCAATCAGCCTGAGTGGATCACCAATGGCACCAACACTTATATCAGCACCAATACTCGCAGGGGCGGCAGCCGCGTCCTGGAGAACGAGTACGCCGACCTCATCAACATCGGCAAGATCTTCAATGTGGAGGACAAGGCCCGGGCCATTGTGGACGAGATGAAAAACGAGATCGCCGGCGTCTTGGAGCAGGCCAAGGGCCAGGACGCACCCCGGGTGGCCGTCATTGAGTTCCTGGGCGAGGACATCTCCAACTACGGAGCATCCTCCCTGGGCGGCGATATGGTGACGCAACTGGGCGGCGAACTGGTGGAGCCGGAAGCCAGTTCTGTCGGCAAAGAGGATCTGCTGGGCCTTGACCCGGATGTGATCTTTGTGGTCTACATGGCCCGCACCGAGGGCGTAGAGGAGGAGATGCGCTCCAAGGTGGTGGACGATCCCGCCTTTGCGGAGCTGAGCGCGGTGAAGAACGGCCGGGTCTGCACCATCATGCTGGGCGATATGTACGCCAGCACCGTCCGCTCCATCGACGGCATCCGCACCTTCGCCGCCGGGATGTACCCGGAGCTGTACCAGTAAGCCATGGCCGGCCGGAAGGATACCCGCGGTGCGCCGCTGTGGATGGCGGCGCTGGTCCTGTTGCTGGCGGCGCTGGCACTGTCCCTGCTGGCGGCGGTAACCATTGGCAGTACGGACATCCCCATTTCGGACGTCTATCATGTGATCTTCTACAAGCTCTTCGGCGCGGGAGACCCAGCCTGGGGGGAGGGGAACCTCTTCCGGGCGGTATGGTTCCTCCGCCTGCCCCGGCTGATCCTGGCAGCGGGCATCGGCGTGAGCCTGTCCGTATGCGGTGTGGTCATGCAGGCGGTGGTGAAAAACCCCCTGGCGGACCCCTATGTGCTTGGCATTTCCTCCGGCGCGTCCCTGGGCGCTACCCTGGCGATTATGGTAGGCGTTGGAACGGCATTCGGCGCAAATTCCATCGGCATCATGGCTTTTCTGGGAGCTTTCGGGGTATCGCTCCTGGTAGTGGGGCTGGCCAATGTGGGCAGCCGCGCCAACTCCGTAAAGCTGCTTCTGGCGGGCATGGCGGTCAGCAGCGTGTGCAGCGCGTTTTCCAACTTCATTGTCTACACCGCCCATGACCGGGAGGGGATGCAGACGGTGACCTACTGGATGATGGGCTCCCTGGCGGGGGCCACCTGGGAGGGCGATGTTGCGGTACTGTTGGTGGCACTCCTCGGGGCGGGCTTCTTCTGGACCCAGCACAGGAACCTGAACCTGATGCTCCTGGGCGACGAGAGCGCCATTACCTTGGGAACGGATCTCCACCGCTGGCGGCAACTGTATCTGCTGGTATCGGCGGCGATGGTAGGATTCGCGGTCTACTCAGCCGGGATGATCGGTTTTGTGGGGCTGGTGGTCCCCCATGTGGTGCGGATGATCTTCGGCACGGACCACAAGAAGCTCATCCCTCTGTGCGCCCTGTCCGGAGCGGTGTTCCTGGTGTGGGCGGACGTAGCCTGCCGGGTCATCATCCCCGGTACGGAGCTGCCAATCGGCATCCTGACCTCCATGATCGGCGCGCCGTGTTTTATCTACTTAATGGCCCGTAAGAAGTACGGTTTCGGAGGTGGCGGCTGATGAAAATTGAGACCAAAGCCGTGGAAGCCCTCCTGAGCGGCAACCACATTCTCAAGGGCATCGACCTGGAAATCGGCGACCGGGAGCTGGTGGGCGTCATCGGCCCCAACGGCAGCGGCAAGTCCACTCTCCTCAAGTGCATCTACCGGGTACTGAAGCCCACAAAGGGCGCGGTGTATCTGGACGGCAAGTCTCTGGACAGCTACAGCTATCGGGACTCCGCCCGGCGCGTCGCCGTGGTGGCGCAGCATAACTACTATAACTTCGATTTCTCCGTCAAGGACGTGGTGCTCATGGGCCGGTCCCCCCACAAGCGGGCTCTGGACCGGGATACCGCCGAAGATTGGCAGATCGTGGCGGAATCATTGGAGACAGTGGGGATGACAGCCTTCGCGGACCGCTCCTTTTCCACCCTCTCCGGCGGGGAACAGCAGCGGGTGATTCTGGCCCGCGCCCTGGCCCAGCGGACGCCCTGCCTGATCCTGGATGAGCCCACCAACCATCTGGACATCAAATACCAGCTCCAACTGATGGACCTGGTGCGGAGTCTAGACCGGACGGTCATTGCCGCCGTCCACGATTTGAATATCGCCGCCATGTACTGCGACCGGCTGTATGCCGTAAAGGACGGCAGGATCATCGGACAGGGTGCGCCGAAAGCATTGCTGACACCGGAATTTATCCGGGAGGTCTACGAGGTGGACGCGCAGATCATGACGGACGGAGACGGACGTCTCCACATCCTGTTTCATCCTGGCGGAAGGAGAGAGGAATGACTGTGAAGCGGATCGCGGTTCTGACATGCCTGGACGCCTGCAAGGTCTGCACCGGCGCGGGCTGTCTGAACGCCTGGAACCGGCGGGAGCATGGATTTGCGCCTTACGCTGGGAAAGACGTCTCTCTGGAGGCGTTCTTCCACTGCAACGGCTGCGGGACAGAGCCGGAAACGGATGCCGGGATGCTGGAAAAGCTGGACCGGCTGCAAAGCATCGGCGTTGACATCGTGCATATCGGCATCTGTGCTGTAAAGGACCGGAAGAACGGGATGCTTTGCCCCCATATTGAAAAGATCCGGGAGCTGCTCCACAGTAGGGGCATCGAAACCATTGTTGGGACCCATTAAGAAGGAGGAGAGTTATGTCTGAGCAAGCGTTGGTTGCCGCCAGTTTTGGCACTAGCGTACCGGAAGCACGCCGCAGCATTTCGGCGGTAGAGGAAGTTCTTGCTGCCACTGCGCCGGGACGCATCTTTGTCCGCGCATTTACCAGTCCCACCATCCGGCGCATTTTAAAGAGCGGGGGCGAGGAGGTTCCGAGTTTGACGGAAGCCTTGGAACAGCTCTCGGCAGCGAATGTCCGGCAGGTGATTATCCAGCCCACCCATTTGCTGTACGGGTATGAATACGACAAGCTGAAGGCCGAGGCTGACGCGCTGGCGGACAGGTTTGAAGCTTTGACCGTAGGCCGCCCGCTGCTGTCGGACAACCGCGACATACAGCGGTTTGCATACCATCTCTCTCAGGAGCATCCGGCAAGGACGGAAGGGGCAGCGGTGTTCATGGGCCATGGCACAGAACACTTTGCCAACGCGGTCTACCCCGCTTTGCAGACCGCTCTGAACTTTTTGGGGCGGAACGATATTTATATCGGCACAGTGGAGGGCTGGCCGGGCCTGGAGGATATTCTGCGGCAACTGGAGCCGGGCGGAGCGCGGCGGATCGATCTGCTGCCGTTGATGCTGGTAGCGGGAGACCACGCCAGAAACGACATGGCCGTAGAGTGGAAGTCCCGGCTGGAGGATGCGGGACATACGGTTGTCTGCTCCTTCACCGGCCTGGGAGAATTGCCCTGGGTGCAGGAGATGTATCGGGAACGTCTGGAGGAACTGCTCTAAGCGGAGAAAATCAGGGGTACGGCGGTGTCTGACCGCCGTACCCCTTGCGTTATGCCCGGTATGGGATTATACTAAGGAAAAACCGTTTTGGGAGGTTTCCATGGACGGATCGTACCAAAAATTTGCAGCCTCAAAGCAGGAGCCTCTGCGGCTGTCCATCGCGCTGGAGGGCTTTTTGAGGGAGGAGACGGACGCGGAGGCGCGGAACGCCTACCGCGAGTACCTGCGCCGCCGGATCCAGCCGGCGGCAGCGGCGCTGATTGAGGCGGACGACGCGGTCGGCCTTGCGGGCCTGGCGGCGGAGGGCTGGCTGACCGGGAAGCTGACGGACGATCTGCTCCGTACCGCCAGGGAGAAGCGCAAAACCGCCGCCTTGGTCTGGCTGCTGCGTTGGAAGGGGGAGCAATATGGATTCCACGACAGAGATTTCTCCCTCTGAGCTTGGGGTGCAGATCCTGCAAAACTGTCTGGCGGAGCTGCTCAGCCTTTTTCCCCATCTGGATAGTGCTCTCGCATCTCTGCGCTTTGCGGCTGATGCGGATATGGAGGGTATCGGGACCGATGGCGAAACGATCCGCTTTTCACCCGCCGGACTGCTGCGGCAGTACCGGGACGACCCGGCGGCGGTGCGTCGAGGGTATCTCCACATGCTGCTGCACTGCCTCTGCTTCCACCCGTTTACCGGACGGAGGGGACGGCAGTGGGACATGGCAGCGGACATGGCGGTGGAGCAAATGATTCAACGGGAAGCGATCCCGCGGCTGGCGCTGAAGCCGGACCCGGTGCGGGACGCCTCCCTGCGCTTTCTGAGCAATGAGGCCCGCTCTGCGGAGGAGTTGTGTGAAATGCTGGAACAAGGCGTGTTTCCCTTCTCCCAGGAGGAACTGGAGGCGGCTTTCCGGTTTGACAGCCACGCCCTATGGAACCGGGATGGAGAGAAAAGTCCCGCTGGACTGCGGAAATGGAAGCGCTTTGCCTCCGGCGCGGGCCGGGGTGGAGGCGGCCGTCCCGGGCGCACCGCCGGGAGCGGCGCGGAGATTCTGGAAGTCCCACGGCAGGGCGTCTGCGACTACCGCCGTTTTCTGCGGCAGTTTACCGTCCAACGGGAGGAGGTCCTGCTGGATACGGAGAACTTCGACCTGGTGCTCTACAGCTTCGGCATGGAGCGGTATGGGAACCTGCCGCTGATCGAGCCGCTGGAGTATCAGGAGGTGTCCCGGCTGGAGGAACTGGTCATCGCCATCGACACCTCCGGCTCCTGTTCGGCGGATACGGTGCGGCGGTTCCTGGCGGAGACCTATGCCATCGTCAGCCAGCGGGAAAACTTCTTTCAGAAGATGAAGGTCTATCTCATCCAGTGCGACTGTCTGGTCCAGAGCGTGACCGTGATCCACTCGGCAGAGGAATGGCTGGAGAGTTGCGGACGCATCACTATCCAGGGCCGGGGCGGCACGGACTTTACGCCGGTATTCCGCTATGTGGAGGAGCTACGCCGGAGGAAAGAGCTTAGGGATCTGAAAGCTCTGCTGTACTTCACAGACGGCGACGGAGTCTATCCCAGGGAGCGGGCCGACTACCAAACCGCCTTTGTTTTTCTCCGTAAGAGCGATTATATGGAACATGTACCGCCCTGGGCCGTCCGGCTGGTCCTGGAGGGACTGACAGAGTAGAGGAATGTGCACTATGAACATCCAAGACGCAAAGCAGGAAATCAAAAACGCCCTGCGGACCTATTTCCGCAGGGACGAGACGGGGCGGTACGTCTTTCCAGCCGCCTGCCAGCGGCCCCTGCTGTTGATGGGACCGCCGGGGATCGGCAAGACAGCGGTGGTGGCCCAGGCCGCAGCGGAAGCGGGCGTAGGACTGGTGTCCTACACCATGACCCACCACACCCGCCAGAGCGCCATCGGACTGCCCCACATCGAGACGCGGGACTACCAGGGAACATCGGTGAGCGTGACGTCGTATACCCTCAGCGAGATCGTGGCCTCGGTCTACGACTGCATGGAGCGGACCGGGAAGGGTGAGGGAATTTTGTTTCTGGACGAGATCAACTGCGTTTCCGAGACGCTGGCCCCCACTATGCTGCAATTTTTGCAGAACAAGACCTTCGGGAATCATAAGATCCCCGAGGGCTGGCTGATCGTGGCGGCGGGGAACCCGCCGGGATATAACCGCTCCGCCCGGGAGTTCGACGTAGTGACCCTGGACCGGGTTCGGCAGATTGACGTGGCGCCGGAGCTGGCGGCGTGGATGGACTATGCCCGTCAGAAACGCCTCCATGGAGCCATCCTCTCCTATCTCGGCGTCCACGAGGACCACTTCTACCGTGTGGAACGGAGGGCGGATGGCCTCTCTTTCGTCACGGCCCGGGGCTGGGAGGATCTGTCGGAGCTGCTGCGCGGCTATGAGAGCCTGGACATCCCCGCTGCGGAGGCGCAGATCGCCCAATATCTCCGCAACGAGGATATTGCCAGAAGCTTTGCGGGCTATTTCCGGCTTTATGAGAAATACGGAACCGCTTACGGCATTCCAGAGATTCTGGACGGTTCAGTTGACGCCGCTCCCTATACCGCCATGGGGCGGCAAGCCCCTTTCGATGAACGCATTGCCGTAGTAAACTTGATCCTGGATTATTTAGACGGCCAGCTTATCCGTTATGAGAGGACGGACCGAAATGCCACAGCCCTGCATCAAGCATTGGACACTTTCAAGCTGTTTATGAAGGACAGAGCGGATATGGAATGCCTTAGCGATTTCATCCAGAGCCGCCGGGAGGCGTTGCGGGTCAAGAAGGAAGCCGGTGCAATTTCCGCCCAAGAGGAGGATGCGGAGCGGTGGGTGCTGTCCCGGCTGGCGGAGTATGAGCTTACGCTGAAAGCGGTCTCCGTCCGGGACAAGGCAGAGGGGTTCCTGCAAATCAAGGCGCTGTTCCAGAAAGAGGTTGCCTGGCGGGCAGAGCTGGTGAAAGCGGTGAAGGCGCAGTTGGACAGGGCCTTTGCCTTCCTGACGGACTGCTTCGGCGACGGCCAGGAGATAATTTTATTTATGTCGGCGCTGACCCGTCTGGAGCGGGGGATGGATTTCATCTGCCTCCACGGTTGCGAGCCCTATCTGCGCTGCAGCAGGAGACTGCTCTACCGGGAGCGGGAGCAGTCCCTGCGCGACGCCTGCAGGGAGGCGCTTGGGGACGATCTTCTTTGAACGAAGATGTATCCCTTGCAAGCGACAGAGGGAGGCCGCTGATCACCGGCCTCCCCCCGCCTTACAAAGAGAAACGAGCTTATATAAACACTTCCGTGTTTATATCGTGTGCCAAATCTCCGCGCATTTTAGAAATTCACTTCCTCGTCATAGAAGCAGCAACGCAGCAGCTTCTCCATGACGTCCGGCGTGATCGTGCGGGGATTGGAACCGGTGCAGGCATCACCTACGGCCAGTTCTGCCACCTGGGGCAGCTTCTCCAGAAATTCTTTCTCGTGGATGATGCCGCCTTCATAGTCGTGGATGCAGGTGGGAATGCCCAGCTTTGCGTTCATCGCCTGGATGTGGGCAATGAGCGCCTTGCTGGTGGGCTCCAAGCCCAGGAACGCGGCAATTTTGCCATAGCGCTTTTCGGCCTCCGGCTCCTTGGCGTTGTAGGCAATGACCTTGGGCAGATACATGGCATTAGCGCAGCCGTGGACGATATGCCCCCCTGAGTAGGCGGCGCCGGTCTTGTGGGCCATGGAGTGAACGATGCCCAGCAGAGCGTTGGAGAACGCCATGCCGGCCAGACACTGGGCGTCGTGCATCCGGGCGCGGGCCTCCATGTCGCCGTTGTAGCTGTCCACCAGATCGGCGGAGATCATCTCAATGGCGTGGAGGGCCAGAGGATCGGTGTAATCGCAGTGGAGGGTGGACACATAAGCCTCAATGGCGTGGGTCATGGCATCCATGCCGGTGTGGGCAACCAGCTTCTTGGGCATGGTCTCCGCCAGAGCGGGATCGACGATGGCAACGTCGGGCGTGATGTTGAAATCGGCCAGAGGATACTTGATGCCCTTTGCGTAATCGGTAATGACGGAAAAAGCGGTCACCTCGGTGGCGGTGCCGGAGGTGGAGGGAATGGCGCAGAAGCGGGCCCTGACACGCAGCTTGGGGAAGTTGAAGGGGACGCACAGCGACTCAAAGGTGGTTTCCGGATACTCATAGAAAGCCCACATGGCCTTAGCCGCGTCAATGGGGGAGCCGCCGCCGATGGCCACGATCCAGTCAGGCTGGAAATTTGTCATCGCCGCCGCGCCCTTCATGACGGTCTCCACGGAGGGGTCGGGCTCCACGCCCTCGAACAGCTCCACCGCCATGCCGGCCTCCTTCAAGTTGGCGCAAACCTTGTCCAGAAAACCGAAGCGCTTCATGCTACCGCCGCCCACAACGACAAAAGCCCGTTTGCCTTCCAGTCCTTTCAGCGCGTCCAGCGCGTCCTTGCCATGATACAGATCTCTGGGTAATGTGAATCTTGCCATGATAGGTAACCTCCAAATGATTTATTGCAGGCGTGGTTCCCGTTGGAGCCTCGCCCGTTTTTCCCTTTACAATCAACCGTGATTTCCACAGCCCTTCCAACCGTCCCGACAAAAAGAAAACCGGAACCGCTTCAAAAGAGCAATCCCGATTTTTCCGTGTGCAAAGAAAGCCCAGCGCATACCTGCGTTGCGCGAAAAAGCCTGTTTGCAAAACACGGATACTTGCGCCAATACGGGGGCCCTTTTTCCGGTCTTCAAGCAGGTTTCCTGACTACGCTTCATCGCACTTTCCCCCGCCTTCTCACGACGCATGCCGCAATGACGTTCGCTCCGCGCTTTTGCGCGGCGGGGATCGGCTCAGCGATTACAGTGACCCGTTCGTACAAGAATCTCACTTGACTTCCCTTTTATCCCTCCGGCCTATGGATACCGCCTGCCGGAGGGCCACTTGGAGACCACGCTGTTCAATTTGTTAAAATGATAACACAATAAACTTGCTTCGTCAAGCCCAAGTTATGAATTATCGCTATGAAATTTATTCATAAAAGTATGAAAAACTTAGACTACCCAAGACGGCATATCTGCGCTATAATCTGGAAAGTGAAAAGAGTGTTCCAGGCGAGAATAGGGGGAGAACATGCTTGATATTTCAGTAAAGCAAATGAAATATGCGGTTGAGATTGCGCACTGCGAATCCATCAACCAGGCGGCGCAGAATCTCTATGTCTCACAGTCCAGCCTCAGCAAGGCTATGAAAGAATTGGAGAATGTGCTGGGTTATGCCGTCTTTCAGCGGGGGTCTGCCGGAACGACTGTGACAGAGGAAGGCCGTGAGTTCCTGCAGACAGCGGAAAAAATCATGTATCAGCTGGAGCTCCTCGAACGTCAGACCCGCCTGAGAGAGGAGCAGCGCGCGTCCATAAAGGTTTCGATCCCCCGGGCAACCTATATCACATACGCTTTCACGAAGTTCTTTCAGCAGATCCAGAACATGGATGAAATTCAAATCACCTTTGCTGAAACCAACTCCAAGGAGGCGGTGGATAATATACTCTACCGCGGTTTCCATTTTGGGATCATCCGCTATCCAGATATTTTGGAAAGGAACACGATCCAAATGCTCCAGCAGAAGAAACTCCTCTTCCGGCAGATCTGGACATTTGATTATATACTTCTTGTTTCCCAAAGATCGGAGCTGGCATCCCGAACCGAGATCCATCCCAGCGACTTGATGGGACATACGGAACTACTGCACGGCGATGTCAGCGACGCATACTTACCGGAGGGCGCAGAAGAGACCGGCGGGGAACAGCAGGGAAAGCGGATCTATTTGTATGAGCGGGGAAGCCAATTTGATTTTCTCAGCAATGTACCGACGACCTATATGTGGGTCTCGCCTCTGCCGGAAACGGTACTGAACCAGCATGAGCTGGTACAGATCCCATGCCCGGACAATCGTTATCAATATCATGACGTTCTGATATATCATGAAGACTATCCTTTTACGGGATACGGGGAAAAGTTCTATCATATCCTGCTACAAACAAAGGATGAAATTGAGAAATCATTGATTCGCTCAAATCATTAGCGCATTTCACAGAAAGAAGGTGTCCTATATGGGGGAAGAAAAGACAGTCACCCTGCGTCCTGTTTTGGCACTGCATGGCTATGCGGTTGATTTTTCTCAGAAACCCGGAAAAACGACCTACCGGTTTTGTGTAAAGTCAGGAGAAATTGAGATTCACCATCGCAGTTATGACGCTGTCGTGGGCTTCTGGTGCTTGCCGCCGGAATCCGGGGACGATGAAATGGAGGTGCTCCACACCGGCGATGAAGCCGAGATCACTTTTAACAGCAGTATTCACGACTACGAGCCGGATTACATCATGGTCACAAACCACCGCTATGGGAAGCCCGCCGTTTTCTCCTATAGCAAAGTGAAGGAAACGGCATAAGAGAGTAACGCTGTTGGAAAACCAAAATGTCAAAACCCGTGATGCGGTCCAAAAATGATTGCATCACGGGTTGTTTTGGTTCCAAGACAACCACCGGCTTTGCCAGATTGACTATCTCTTAGCAATTATTAAAAAGAGCGACAACGGCTGACAGGTGATGTATAATAAAAATTCGAAATCTGGAGCTGTTACCTGCCGTAATTCATCTATCACCGTTTTTACAACCAGTTTGCGTTAACTGCACACCTGGCTCATAGCGCCCCATGCCGCAGTAGTAGCTGGGCAACGGCTGTGCGCCTTGTGCAATGCCAGTGATGGGGGTGGTAAACTGATAGCGCCTACCGTCATTTAGCATGGACAGTACCGCGGGTATCCCGGGCGGCTACAGTATTCCCCCTATCCCCACAATCGTGCCAGCATGGCGCAAATTTCTGCTAATGCGTCCCGCGAACCACCCGGATGTTGTGCTCCTCCAGGTATTCGGCGGCCTTTGTGATTACGGGGCACTCGGCGCCGTCTTTCCGGACGGTACATTTCCCCAAATGCACAACTTCGGCCCCCTCCTGGACCATACGTTCCAATTTTTCCTGAAAACCTGCGTCGATCCCCGCCTCACAGCCGTTGCAGCGAGCCATTGCAACCAGCTCCAGAGGGGTATCCTGGTATGGCTCAAACGACCGCGACCGGCTGTTCATCGCGCTCAGGCAGGCGGCGCCGGTACACACCTTGTTGGATTTCAAGCAGTTTAACATCGCAATTTTCATATAGATTCCTCCTTCGCTCTTCCGAGCTCAATCTGATAAATTCGGTCGCATACTTTCTCGCAGAGCGTCCGGTTATGGGTGATGAACACATAGGACGCCCCGCTGCGCTCCTGATACTCCCGCAGTATCTGGATGATCTGAGCCTGGGTGATCACATCCAGCATACTGGTGGGTTCGTCCAACACGATTACCTTGGGCGTCAATACCAGCAATCTGGACAGTGCGGCGCGCTGGAGCTCGCCTCCGCTCAGCTCCGCCGGTTTGCGGGACAAGTGCTCTTCATGGAGCCCCATCTGCTCGATATCATGCACCAGGATCTCCTGGGAAAACGGGAGATGGTAGAGCTGATACGGCTCTCTCATACTGCTGTCCAGGGGCAGCGCCGGGTTAAAGGACACCTCCGGATGTTGGAACAGGATCTGAATATCCCTGCGGACTCCGGCGTGAAAGGGGCAGGAAATCGGGCGGCCGTTATAGAGGATCTGTCCCGATGTGGGCTTGAGGAGGCCGGAGAGCATCTGGCCGATTGTGCTCTTTCCGCTGCCGCTGTCGCCAAAAAGTCCGATGGTCTCCCCCTCCCGCAGCTCCAGATCCACATGATCCGCGGCCAGCAGAGCCTCTCCTCTCCGGCTGCGGGACTTATACGCTTTTGTCAGCTGCAGAGCCTGCATCCGCATACAGCCAGCACCTCACTTTCCTTTCTCCCACCTCCATCAGCGGAGGCATCCTGTCGCACGCCGCGCTGCGGTGGGGGCACCGGTGCTTATAGCGGCATCCGGCGCCGGCATAGCCAGTATGCGGCGGCGCAAACCCGGCGCGGTCCACCTCCATGCCGTTTTCCGGAATGGCCCGCACCATGTCGCGGGTATAGGGATGGAGGGGGTCATACAGGATCTCCTCCGTCCGGCCCAGCTCCACCTGCTGCGCGGCATAGAGCACGCAGATCTGACGGCTGATCTTTCCCGCAAAGAGCAGATCGTGGGTGACGCAAAGCAGGGTCTCCTGTTCCAGACAGCTGAGCGCCTCCGCGACCAGGGCTACCCGCTTCTCATCCAACCCCTTGGAGGGCTCGTCAGCCAGGACGATCCTGGCGCCGGCGGAGATCCCCATGGCGACCATAGCCCGCTGGCGCATCCCGCCGCTGAAGGTGTGTGGATAGGCGGCGGCTAACTCCCCGCTTCCCATGTTGAACCGCCGCATCAGCTCTATGCTGCGGGCGACGGCCTCCTTCTTTTTGAGGCCCTTGTGCTCCATCAGCGGCTCGCCCACCTGAAACCCGACTTTCATCAGCGGGTTCATACAGCTCCCGCCCGCCTGCGGGACATAGGAGATCACGCCGCCCCGCAGGCGGCAGAGCTCCCGGCGCGGCAGCTCCCAGATGTTGACGCCGTCCAGCAGCACGCTGCCCTCCGTCCGGGCACTGTCCGGCAGGAGGCGCAGGATGGCCAGCAGCAACACGCTTTTTCCGCTCCCCGTCTCTCCTACCAACGCCATTTTGCCGCCCTCCGGAAGCGTCAGAGAGACGTCCTCCACGGCCTGTACATCGCTGTTGGCGCTGAATCGGACGGAAACGTTCTTAATCTCCAGCATACTGCTCCCCCCTATCGTCTCTGCTGGCCGTAATACCCGACCAGCATGAAGCCCATCACCGCGGCAGAGGTGCAAAGAATCGGGGGAAGGTACCACCACCAGAAGCCGCGGATGACTCCATTGCGGAAAAACGCGTAGTGCAGAATGCTGCCCCAGCTCTTTTCGCCGAATTCTCCCAGGCCCAGAAAGCTCAGGCTTGCTTCTGTCATCATGGCTGAGGAGACCGCCATCGCGCCGCGGGAGAGAATGATGTCCTTCACGTTCGGGATCAGGTGTTTGAACAGAATCACCGTGTCCCGCTGCCCGATCGCCTTTTCGATTTTCACAAAGGGCTCCTCGACCAGCGAGAGGATGCGTGCGCGCAGCACCCGGGCCGTACCCGTCCAGGAGGTGATGCTGATCGCCGCGATGATGCTGGCCTTGCCTGGATTCAGGTAGCAGACCAGCAGCGTTGTCAGCGCCAGCCCCGGTATGGCCATGGCCAGGTTCGTGACCGCTGTGATGCACTTGTCCACCAGGCCGCCGTAATAAGCCGAGAAAAGAGCCATAGCGGTTCCAACGATGGTGACCGTCAGCGCGGAAAAGATGCCAATGAGCATGGAGACGCGGGTGCCGTAGATGAGCTCACTGAAAATGTCCTGTCCCAGGTCATTGGTCCCCAGCAGGTGCTCCGCGCAGGGCTTCAGATAGACCTCCTTGCTGGTGGCGGATGGATCATAGGGAGCGAGACAGGGGGCGAGGAGGGCGGCCACCAGAAAAAATAGGATGATCGCACTGCCGGCAATCACCGGGAGATTGCGCTTTTTCTTACCCATTCACCTTCTCCTTTACTCTTGGATCGATCACGGCAATCACCACATCGCTCAGCAGATTCGCCGTGACCACGCACACGGCGGAGATCAGAAAACACAGTTGGGCTGTGGGAAAGTCTCTGCCGCTGACAGAGGCATAAAAGAGCTGTCCCATCCCCTTCCAGCCGAAGATGGTCTCCACAATCATAGAGCCGCTCAGAAGACTGCCCATCTGCATACACATGGAGGTGATATAGGGGAGGAGGGCATTTCGCATCACATGGCGGAAGAGCACCTTCCAGTCGCTGAGCCCTTTGGCGGCGGCCGTGACGGTATAGTCCTCCCGGCGCACCTGGGAGACGCTGCTTTTCATCAGCATAAAATCGCCGCAGGTCCGGAAAACGATCAGGATCAACAGCGGCAGCGCCATATGCCAGAGCACGTCCCGTATGTACGCAGAGCCGGTGAGCATCCCGCTGGTCATGCCGCTGATGGGCGTCCACTTCAGCCGGAAGGAAAACAGCGCCAGCAGCAAAATCCCGATGCAGTTGGAGGGGACCGTATTGATAAAGAGGGCGGCCGGCGTCATGACGGCGTCAAACCTGCCACCGGGCTTCCAACCGGCGATTGTCCCCAGGACCGCGCCCAAAATCCCCCCGGCGATGAAAGTGGGCACCGACAGCAGCAGCGTCCATTTGCAGGCGGGAAGCACCGTATCCAGGACAGTCTTATTGCTGGTATAGGAGGAACCGAAATCCAGCGTGGCGATGCTGCCCAGGTACTTGAGATACTGGATATGCAGCGGGTCGTTCAGACCGTATCTGGCGGAGATCCGCTCCAGCTCCTGCGGCTGGTTTTCCAGGAGATAGTAGTATTCCTCCTGCCCTACCAGGTGCTGCAGCACATCTCCCGGCATGAAGCGGGCCATGAAAAAGCTGATGGTGATGATGGCGAAGATCGTTGCCAGCGCAGTGATCACCTTTGTCAGGATTTGTCGAAGCACAGCCTGCATCCTTTCCGGCCGGAGAACCGGGCGCGGCGGACGGCTGCCGCCGCGCCGGTTTCGGCCTCGTTGTGATTTATTTCGCCCGCAGGGACGACCAGGTCTCCTCGTTGACAACGCCCCAGGACGCCCAGTTGTCCCAGCCCTCAATTCGGTCTGTGCGGTAGGGATAAAAGGCCTTCGTCCAGCCCAGACTGGCACCAATGAGCTCGTCGTTGGCCACCTGCTGGAGGAGGCGGATGCACTCCAGGTATTCCTCCTGAGAAGAGGAGGAGATCATGCGCCAGATGGTGCTATTGAACTGCTCGTCGTGGTAGGAGCCCCACAGCCATGCGCTCTCCCGGGTCGTGCCGGGCTGCGGCTCGGCAGCGTAATAGCGGAATGCGGAGCGGAACTGGGCAATTCCTGCAGTGGTGTAACCGATGGCGATGTCGTAATTTTCCGCCAGGATATTGCTCTCCCAGACCTCGCTGTTGGCGATCATCTCCGGATCGATATAGGAGTCGATCCCGACCGCGGCCATGTTTTCCATCAGCACCTCAGCGATGCGGTTGCGAAGGTCCATGGTCTTGGAGTATTGAGGCACCACCAGAAGGCGCATCTGGGAGCCGTCCGGCATCTCCCGGAGGCCGTCGCCGTCCGTGTCCAGGTAGCCGGCATCGTCCAGGGTCTTCTTTGCCGCCTCCACGTCCTGCTGGAACTTGGGCAGGCTGGCGTCAAAACCGGTGCAAGAGGGGGTCAGCAGGGAGGTGTTGGGAATTTCCGCCGTTTCTCCGCCCTGGACGTTGGCAAGCAACTGCCAGTCGAGGCACTGGAGGATCGCGCTGCGCACGGCCCGGTCGCCGGTGGCGGGGCGCTCCATGCCGAAGGTGATCTGATTTTGGCCGGCGTAGTAGCTCTCTCCAGGGTCAATGGCATCGTCCCCGGAGACCATGTCCATCAGCGTGGCGTCAATGGGGGAGGAGTAGGCATAGTAGCAGTCGATCTCGCCGCTGAGCATGGCCATCAGGACGGCGGTCTGGTCGGCATAGGTCTTGATTGTGATTTCTTCAATGGTGATGTCGCCGTGGTAGTTATTTTCCGGGACACGTTCATACTGGGAGATCTGGGCGTCAACGTCGTTGGAGACCAGCTTAAAGGGGCCACAACCCACAGCCCACTCGCCGCCGGAGAGGTTACTGTAATCCTCATTGTCCATTTGGCCCTCCCAGATATGCTTGGGCAGACAGCCGTCATTTTGGCAGGCATTGACCAAATAGGAATAGACATCCGGCTCGGAGAAGGTCAAGCGGCCGCTTCCCTCACCGGTGAGCTCCCAGTTCTCCAGGTGAAGGAGGTAATTGGACTTTTCTACATTCTTGAAAAAGTCAAAGGAAAAAAGAACGTCTTCCCCGGTGACAGGCTGCCCATCGCTCCACACCGCAGTCGTGGGGAAGGTGAAGTCCAGGACCTTGCCATCGTCAGAGATATCAAAGGAGGTCATAAAGTACGGCTGAAGGTCTCCACTGGCATCTTGATACACCCAATTCGCCCGACAGAACCCGTTGTAGTTCATACGTCCGAAAATATCGGCCTGCGTTATGATGTTGAACGTGTTCTGCGCTGTGGTGGTACCAATCACCAGATTTTCCACCAGACCACCGCCCGTATCGCTGGAGCCGCCGGTCTGAGAGCCTTCGCTGCTCTCCGCGGGACTGGCCGGGGGAGGTGGATCGTCCTGTCCGCCGGTGCTTCCGCCGCCGCAGCCGGAGAGGAGGCCCAGAAGCATCGCGGCCGCCAGGAACAGGGTAAGAATTCGCGTCATCGTTTTTGTTCCTTCCTTCTTCATATATTGGATTATCTGTGCGCACAGAAATCACCTATCGGAAATGAATCCCTCCGCAGACGCAAAAAAGCCGCTTTCCAAACTCCTTGGAAAGCGGCTCATCCCGGCTCTGAAACAGCATACAGCCCACCCGCCCGGCAGAGGGCGGATGATTTTTCTGCAATCAAGCACAATTATCTCGCTGCTTCAGATGAACTACTTTCGACGGAAGATATTCATCGTTCCATCTGAGCAGGTTTCCTGACTTGCGGCTAAGCGTCCAGATGCGCCTTCTCACCTGTTCGGCAATGGCATTGTGCAAAGGACTGACCGCTTACAGTGACCGGATCGTTCGGGATTTTCACCCGATTCCCTCTTTCCCCGCATATTGCGGGACACTCAGACAGTAAAATCACTATATCATAGCAGTCCCCAAAATGCAATCTCTTTTTTCACAATACAACAAGGTATTTTGTCACGTTCTTTGTAAATTTCTCTCAAAATGGCCTAATATATTTCTAATGAAGGGAGCCGACGACCCTGTGCCAATCCGGCACAACCTATGCCAAAATTCACAGAGAGTACGGCGTGACTCCCTCCACCCGGAACAGATCTTCTTCAAATCCAATTCCGCTTTCTGACCGGATGGAACACTAGGGCAAAGGAAAATTGTCCCGCGCCGCATCCAACGTCCAGTACATGGTTTCCCGGTTTGACCATATTTTCCTGCTTGCGGACGGCCTCAATGCTCAACTGCACAGCCTGTTTCGAGCATCCGCACATTTCCCCAATCTCGGCACAGTTAAAATCGTACAGCGCATAGAGCAAGAACCGCTCCCGCTGGGTGTCGGTACAGAGCGCCAGCACCGCCAGAATTTCATCCAGCGTTTCCCGCTGGCAGATCAATTCCTCCGGGGTGGCGCAGTAGGGCAAGCGGCCCTCCGTGGCGATTATGTACTCGTCATATTCGCGCCCATCCCAATACCGTTGACGCTCCCGGTAAAGTTTCCTGTTGTTCCGCTTGGCCTGTTCCAGATAGTCGGCAACCTCGGCGCTGACCTCGACGGACACGAACCGCCCGTCGATTTTGATGGTAATTTCTTTTGTCCTTTCCGCCGTTCAGATTTTTGGGGTCTGAACGGGGAGGGCGGGGAACGGCAGCGTGGCCGTTGTCGTTGGCCTGGGAATACAAAAGCACCCGGACGGCGCGAGGCCATTCGGGTGCTGGAAACGACATGATTAACTTGAAACTGACGAATTTCGCAATCCTGGGTGGAGTGCGCCGATGCGGGGGACAGGCTTTTTTTGACAAGTGCCTATCTACCTGTAATCGCATAGCGGCGTCCTCCCGTTGCCGCCGGTGGGTATAGAAAACGGCGGCTTTCGATTTCTCAAAAGCCGCCGTGTATGAATAGGCGTGTGAAAATACCTCTGCTGTACGACGGCTTTTTTCTTTTGCCGTCGTGCGGCAGTTTCTACTCTACGGTACAAAAGCCAGAGCTGGACTGGGTATCCTGTCGCGTATGCTCGTCAAATTCCGCTTGACTATATTTCTCAATGCCAGT
>CAOKLO010000023.1 GCA_948469375.1 uncultured bacterium
CTGTCTTGTGGGGTAGCGAGCATAGCTTTTGTGTTGCCGGGGGCGCCCCAAAAGCGGGCGGCGCTTTGCGCCGAAAGGGGTTCCACCCCTATCACCCCGGCCAGAAAGGAGCGGATCAAATGACCGACAGAAAGAGAACGACAGCCATCCAGGTACGGGTGACTGAGCAGGAAAAGCGGAAACTGGAACGACAGGCCAGACGGTGCGGCCTGTCTTTGTCCGGGTATCTCCGGCGGGTAGGCACTGGCAAATCTGCGGCGGTGTTCCCCCGCCAGCGGTTTCATGCCCTTTATCAGCAGGTAAACGTCCTGCGAGATAACCTCACCACCCAGCCCATGGAGCGGACAGCGGCCCAACTGGACGAGTTGGCGGGTAAAATTTTAACCGTTTACACCAGCGAGGGAACGGACGATGGCAGTAACTAAAATTTGGCCCGTCAAGGACAGTCTGGCCCGTGTGGTGGACTACGCCCAAAACCCGGATAAGACCATTTATTCAGATTTGCGGAGCGTTCTCCATTACGCCGCCAACGAGGAAAAGACCGTTGAGGGCCAAGAATGGGCCATGTTCGTCACCGGCGTAAACTGCAACCAGGACACCGCTTTTCAGGAAATGCAAGCAGTCAAAGAGCGGTTTGGCAAAACGGGCGGTAACGTGGCCTATCACGCCTATCAGAGCTTCAAACCCGGTGAAGTCACCCCAGAGCTGTGCCACCGGCTCGGTGTGGAACTGGCGAAGCGGATGTGGGGGGACGAATACCAAGTGCTTGTTGCTACCCATTTCAACACTGGCACCTACCATAACCACTTTGTCGTCAATTCCGTGGGCCTGTGGGACGGCAGGAAATTCAACTGCGGCAAACGGGCCTACTATCAGTTTCGCCAGTTATCGGACGATTTATGCAGGGAATACCAGCTTTCCACCATCAAAAATCCGAAAGGGAAAACGCCCCGGAGCATATACTTTTCTGAAAAGAACGGCGAACCCACCAAATACAACCTGATGCGGGAAGCCCTGGACGCCGTCCTTAAGGTCAGCGTGGACGGGAACGACCTGCGGAAAGCCCTCCGGGAACAGGGCTACGAGCTGGACGCCAACCCCACCCACAAATATGCCACCTTGCGTCGGATCGGGAGCAAAAAGGCGGTTCGGCTCTACCGATTGGGCGAGGGCTACGATCTCCCGGCCCTCCGGGAACGGATCGAGGAAAACCGCCAACGATATGCCTACGACCTGGGCTATCAGCGGTACAAGCCCATCCCCATCCAGCGGCACCGTCCTAAACACTTGCGGTTGAACGGCTCTTTCAGCACAGTGAAGAAAATCGGCGGTTTCCGAGGGCTGTATCTCCACTACTGTTACTGCCTGGGCATCCTGCCGAAAGGGAGCAGCCACCGTCCGCTTTCCCCGGAACTGCGGGAGGAGTGCCGCCGTCTGGACACCATCAGCCGTCAAGCGCAGTTGATTTGCCGGGAAGAGCTGGACACAGCGGAAGATGTTGCGGACTTTATCAGTAGAAAACAGGCTGAAATAAAGGAACTGGGGGACGCCCGTCAGAAATGCTATAACCGTCTGCGCCGCTGTGGCGATGGGGCGGAAATCATCCAGATCAAGGCCCAGCGTGACCGGCTGACGGCGGCAATGGCCGTTTGCCGAAAGGACATCAAAACCGCTAAGAGCATACTTTCCCGGAGTAACCGGCTGAAAGAAAATTTGAAGCTGGAGCAGGAGATGCAGGCCCAGCGCATGGGCCGCACGCAAAACAAGCGGAAGGAAAGGAGCGTTGCCAGATGAGCGCATTTCAAATCGAATTGTCAGAAAAAGAATGGGAAATTGTTGAGGAAGTATGGGCAAAAGTGGAACAGGAAACCGCCTATCTCGCTACGTTGAGCCAGGAACAGCGCCTTTTATGGTTTCAAGAACATCAATATCCCCACCCCATCAGTTTTGAACGGGAAATCGGCGGCACCGTCTATACTGTCAACGCCCGTTTCAGTGAAAACGCCGAAACTGCGGAAAAGAAAGTAAATCGCATTCTCAATCAAAATATCACACTGTAAAGTGTTGAAGTTTTGCGCCGGATGTGGTATGATAAAGCTACCTTGCAATTCATATCACATCCGGCTGCGGAAAGGAGCATATTTTGAAGAAAAAGCAGCCAAATAATCAGAGAATTACAGCATTATACGCCAGATTGTCCCGTGACGATGAGAAAGAGGGTATCTCCGGCAGCATCCAGAATCAAAAGGCCATCCTGGAAAAGTACGCCAGTGACAACCGTCTGCCTAATCCAAAATTTTTCTTTGATGACGGCTACTCAGGCGTTTCGTTCACCCGTCCGGCCTTCATGGAGATCATGGAATTGGCTGAACAGGGCCTTGTGGCAAACCTTGTTGTCAAAGACCACTCCCGGCTGGGCCGGAACCGTCTTGTGGTGGGCCAACTGCTTGAAGAAGATTTTGTGCGGTTGAACGTGCGGTACATCGCTATCATGGACAACATCGACACCGCTAACGGTGTGAGCGACATCGTGCCCATGCAAGACCTCTTTAATGAATGGCACGCAAAAAATACGAGTGATAAGGTACGGAGGGTCATGCAGAGCCGTGGCAACGCCGGGATACCTTTGACCACGAACACGCCCTTTGGCTACAAGAAAGACCCGGAGGACAAGAACAAGTGGATTGTGGATGAGCCGGCAGCGGAGGTAGTACAACGGATTTTCCGAATGAGCGTGTCTGGCCTGGGGCCTACTCAAATCGCCAAGAAACTGCGTTCTGAGGGCGTATTGACCCCCAGCGAGTATCTTCACAGCATTGGCGTAAACTGCCCCGTTAAGCCTCCTGTGTGCCCGCACAACTGGTGTTCTTCCACCGTGGCCGCTATTCTGGACAGACAGGAGTACACCGGCGACACGGTGAATTTCCGCTCGTTCAGACAATCCTTTAAGCTGAAAAAGCGACTGGACAAGCCCCAGGAGGAATGGAAGATCTTTCCTGACACTCACCCCGGCATCATTGACCGGGAAACCTTTGCCCTCGTTCAAAATCTCCGCCAACACCGCCGCAGACCAGATCGTACCGGCATCGTGAGTATGTTTTCTGGCTTGCTCTACTGCGCCGACTGTGGTGAGAAGCTGTATTACAGCAGCACCAATAACTATAAGCGAGAAGGAGCATTCTTCTTCTGTTCCAGCTTTCGCAAAAATTCCAGTGTATGTTCCGCCCACTATATTCGGGAACGTACAGTGGAACAGTTGGTGTTAGAGGGCCTGCAAAGGCTGTTGTGGTATATCCAGGTCTATGAAAGGCGGTTTGCTCAAGAGCAGATGGAGCGGTTTGGCCTGCAAGAGAAAAAGGAGTTGACCGCCAGGGGCCGGAAGTTGGACAAGGCCAAACAGCGGGTGGTGGAGATTGACCAGCTTATCCAGAAAAGCTATGAGGACATGAACAAGGGCTTGCTGTCCGAGGAACGCTTCGCCACGTTGTCCGTATCGCTGGAAACCGAGCAGAAGCAGTTGAAAGCGGCTATCCCAGAGATGGAAGCCAGCCTGGATACCACCACAAACAAGGCCGCTGACTTGCAGCGGTTCATTGAGCGGGCCAGACAGGTGACCCGGCTGACGGAGTTGACGCCTGAGATCGTCCATGAGTTCATTGAAAAAATCGTGGTGTCCAAACCCGACAAGGTAGACGGCAAACGGCACCAGCGGGTGGATATCCACTACAACACTATTGGCCTGTGGTGTGCCCCTCCCCCGCAAGAAATGGAGAAGCTGTTCCAGGAACACCTTGCAGGCCAGCGCAAAAAGACGGCGTAGCCATAGCTACACCGTCCCAATAGACAGAATTTCTTTACAGGTTAGCCGGAAGGCCGACACTTCTTTACGGAGTGTCGGCCTTCTGTGGGAAAATCATTTCACTGATATGGACAAGACCACAAAAACTATGCGGAACTGCTGACAAGAAACTCCATTTATGTGGTGCAAAGTGCAGAACGGCAATCAGCGTCATCATAGCTGATTGCCGTTCTGCTTTACTTAATGTAACGAAATCCCCACTTAGTCATCTCATAAAAAATGGGGAGCAAATCATGTCCCATTTCTGTCAAAGAGTATTCCACGTGTGGTGGAATCTCGTTGTATTGTATTCTGGATACTAAACCATCTTTCTCTAATTCTCTCAAAGATGAAGCCAGCATGGTATTTGTAATGCCATCAATATTTTTGCGTAGTTCTCCAAACCGAATAGGGTCTTTAATGCACAGCTCATAGAGAATATGGAATTTCCATTTCCCTTGCAACATCAGGAGCAGAGATGTCACAGGACAGTTGCCAGCGTCCGTGAGGATACAGGTTTTCACCTCCTGGGTGTATTCTTCATAAGTCATATCTTTATTCATATATGGCATCCTTTCTGTTGGTATGGTCTACAGTACTATGTAAGAATATTCTGCGTACTTGAAGCTATCTTCAAACTAAGTATAATAATCTTATCAGCGAAAGTCAACTGTGCTGTGCTAAACAAAATCGTGAAAGGATGGTTTTTACCATGAAAGAAATCAACATTGGGCAGGCAACCGCCCTCACTTCCCCCGATCCCCTCGTCCTGGTCTGCACCCAAAAGGAGGATGGCTCCTTAAACATGGCCCCGGTGTCCTTCTTCATGTACGCTTCGTTCAATCCTCCCATGCTGGTTTTTGGGATGGGCAAGGCCGCCAACTCCGGCGAGAATATCCGCAGGACGGGCAAGGCAGTTTTGGCCACACCGGGCATTAGCCTCAAAGACACTGTTATGGCTTACGGCTCCGCAACCGGCAGTAAAACCGATAAGCTGAAAGAAACGCCCATTGCTCTCAAAACCATTGCGGGCAGCGACATCCAAATCCCGGAGGACAGCCGGGTAGCCTTTGTTGTTTCTCTGGCACAGACCGTGGAGGCTGGCGATCACTATTTGTATCTCTGTAACATTGAGAAAATGGTAGCGGATGATACCAAGGAGGCACTGTTCACCTGGGATGGTTATGCTAAGGTTGCACCTGCTCAGGAAAAATAATTTATCGCATTTGCAGAGTAGTCTTGCCGCACGACGGCAAAAGAAAAAAAGCCGTCGTACAAGCAGGAGTATAATCACGCCCGGAGCGGCGGCTTTGAGAAGTCAGAGCCGCCGCTCTTTTGCGTTTTGGCGGCAACAGGAGGATGTCGCCATGCGATTACGAATAGATAGGTACTTGTCAAAAAAAGCCTAATCTTCACAGCGGCATCCCCTACCCAGGTTTGCGAAAATAGTCGTTTCTTGTCTACCCATATCGCCAACCCCAACGCCCGAACAGCCTTGTGCTGTTCGGGCATTTTTGCTTTTTCGGAGGGCTGTCCCATCCGGCCCCGGTGTCGCGGTCCGCCCTTCCTGTTCAGATTTCGCATTTCCCCAAATCTGAACAGGAGGATAACACGATGGAAATTACCATCAAGAGATACAGCCGCAAACTGACCTATGAGCTGACCGCAGACGGCCTGCGGTGCAAGTTCAGCAGTCTGTCCCCGGTGGCCATCGGCTATCAGACGGCCACAAAGCCCAATCCCCAGCCGAATCCAGGCGGCAACTCCGGCGGTGGCTCCGGCGGCGGGGGCTGGAGTTCCAGCACCTACGCCATCTGATATTCCGGCGTAAATTTCTTCTCTTTGGGTTTGTCGAAGTCCCTGGCGAGGTTGACAACAAACTTGTCCAGCTCATGCAGGTAGATGTTCGCAAAAATTGGTGAGCAGATTCCGTCCTGCGGCGTTCCGCTGTATGTCATGTGATACTGCCAATCTTCACAATATCCCGCTTTCAGCAGTTTCCAAATCAGCTTGATGAGCCGTGCGTCTTTGATTTTGCCGTTGATAATGCCCACCAAAGCCGAATGGTCTATGTTGTCAAAACAGCCTTTGATGTCGCCCTCCACAAACCAGCGGATACCGTTGAAGCCCTTTTTGATTGATTTTAGTGCGGTGTGACAGCTCCGATTGGGTCGAAACCCATGTGAGCAGTCCAGAAATACAGGTTCATATACCGCTTCCAATATCATCCGCAGAACCTCTTGCACCAGCTTGTCCGCAAAAGTTGGGATTCCAAGGGGACGCATTTTGCCGCTTTTTTTGTAGATATAAGTACGGCGGGCCGGATGTGGGGTATAGGTTTCATCGGAGAGCGTTTTGATGATTCGTTCTATCTTTGCCTTGCTGAAACCGTCCGCCGTGTCCTCGTTTACCCCTCGGGTTGACGCTCCGTTATTTGCGTATAGGTTTTGATACGCCTGATAGTACAGGTCTGGACGAAGCATATACCGGTATAACCGCGTAAAAACCTCGTCCCTGTTCCTCGCAGAGTTTTGTTCAATGAGTGGCACGCAAAAAATACCAGTGACAAGGTGCGGAGGGTTATGCAGAGCCGTGGCAATGCTGGGATACCGCTCACCACCAACGTCCCCTATGGCTACAAGAAAGACCCAATGGACAAGAACAGGTGGATGGTAGACGGGCCAGCGGCAGAGGTGGTACAGCGGATTTTCCGAATGAGCGTGTCCGGCCTGGGGCCTACCCAAATCGCCAAGCGGCTGAAAGCTGACGGTGTGCTGACCCCCAGCGAGTACCAGCGTGGCAACGGCGTGAACTGTCCGACCAAACTCCCCGAATATCCGCATAAGTGGTGTTCGCACACGGTAGCGGAAATTCTGGACAGGCAGGAGTATGTGGGCGATACCGTGAACTTCCGTACTTACCGGCAGTCTTTTAAGCTGAAAAAGCAGTTGGACAGGCCGCAGGAGGAATGGAAAGTGTTCCCCAATACCCATCCCGCCATCATTGACCGGGAAACCTTTGCCCTTGTTCAGAATCTTCGTCAGCACCGCCGCAGGCCCACGAGAACGGGCGCTGTGAGTATGTTTTCCGGCCTGCTCTATTGCGCCGACTGCGGCAGTAAGCTGGGATACAGCGCCACCAATAACTACAAGCGGGAGCAAGCCTACTTTTTCTGTTCCGGCTACCGCAAGAATACTGACCTGTGTTCCGCTCACTATATCCGGGAGAAAGTGGTGGCACAGCTTGTCCTTGAGGGGCTGCAACGGCTTTTATGGTATGTCCAGGTCTATGAAAAACGGTTTGCCCAGGAGCAGATGGAGCGGTTTGGCTTGCAGGAGAAAAGGGAGCTGACCGCAAAGCGCCGGGAGTTGGACAAGGCCAAGCAGCGGGTGTCAGAAATCGACCAGCTTATCCAGAAAAGCTATGAGGACATGAGCAAGGGCCTGTTGTCCGAGGAACGCTTTGCCACACTGTCCTTGTCGCTTGAAGCCGAGCAGAAGCAGTTGAAAATGGCGATCCCGGCAATGGAAGCCAGCCTGGACGCCACCACGGACAAGGCCGCTGACTTGCAGCGGTTTATTGAGCGAGCCAGACAGGTGACGCGGCTGACGGAGCTTACGCCTGAAATCGTCCACGAGTTCATTGAGAAAATCGTGGTGTCCAAGCCCAACAAGGTAGACGGTAAGCGCCATCAACGGGTGGACATCCATTACAACACCATTGGTCTGTGGTGTGCCCCGTCCCCGGAGGAAATGGAGAAACTGTTCCAGGAGCATCTTGCAGGCCAGCATAAAAAGACAGCGTAGCCGAAGCCACGCCGTCCAAATAGGTAACTTATTACTTGCTGTCCCCCGGTTGGGGCAACTTCCTTACGGGAGTTGCCCCAACCGGGGGGCCTATATTACTTCCACAAATTGTCCGGATACAGTCCCTCCTGAGTCATACGGGCAATGGCGGCGGACACAGCGGGCTTATCCTCCTTGTAGGTGACGCCGTACCACTTATCGCCGGAGGACAGGGCCCGCACGGTAACGGCCCCCTCGTCGATCAGCCTGCCCACCAGGGTGGGCAGAAGATACTCCGCCTTCAAGGGATTTTCGGCCAGGGCCTTGTCCAGAAAGCGGGGGAAGTACTCCCGGGCCCACTCCAGCAGGGAGGGGGTGAAGCCCCAGAAATTCATGGACACCAGGGTATTCCCCGGCAGCTCGGACCAGGTTTTTCCGCCGTTCTCGGTAAACCGGGGGGGCGGGCCCTTTTCAATTTGGGTGCGCTCAGTGATGGCGGTGAGGCAACCGTCGTCCCCCACCTGGCACACCCCCCGGGCCACGTAGCCATAGTCGGTGACGGTGTTTTCCAGACGGTAGGATACCATGGCGTATTCATTCCCATCTGGGTGTGTACAAAGATAATCGTAGATGATGCGAAAGGCCTCCGGTCCATAGTAATCGTCTGCATTGATGATGGCAAAGGGACCGTTGATGAAGGGCAGGGCTGCCAGCGCTGCCTGAGCGGTGCCCCAGGGCTTGGTGCGGCCCTCGGGAATGGCATAGCCCTCCGGCAGGTCGTCCATGCGCTGGAAGGCGTACCGCACGTCCATATGCCGCTCCACCCGGGAGCCGATGCGCTCCTTGAAATCCGCCTCGATCTCGTGCTTGATGACGAAGATTACCGTCTCAAAGCCCGCCCGGCGGGCGTCATAGATGGAGTAATCCAAAATAACCTGGTCGCAGCTCCCTACGGGGTCCATCTGCTTGCACCCGCCGTAGCGGCTGCCCATGCCTGCGGCCATAATGACGAGGACCGGCTTTTTCATGGTAGCAAAATACCTCCTTTGGGTCATAAGACCCCGGTCAAATGGTGAACTGAACGGCGCAGAACGCCGCGTAAACCGCCAGCAGGACGACGCCCTGGAACCGGCTGAGTCTCCCCCGCTTGAGGGCGGGGAGGGTGAGGAAGGCCATGACGGCGAACATCACCGGGATGTCCAGCACCAGCGAGGCGTTATGGCCCGCGATGGTGGAGCTCTGGGGGATGGAGAAGGGGGCCAGGGTGACGGACACGCCGGACACCAGCACCAGGTTGAAGAGGTTGGCCCCGATGACGTTGCCCAGGGACAGGGCCCCGTGGCCCTTGAGCAGGGAGGTGATTGCGGTGACCAGTTCGGGCAGGGAGGTGCCCAGGGCCACGAAGGTGAGAGCGATCACCGACTCGGGCACCCCCAGGGCTTGGGCGATGAGGGTGCCGTTGTCCACCAGCAGGCTGGCCCCTGCGGCGATGAGAGCGGCCCCCACGACGATCAGAGCCACATCCTTGAGGACAGAATTCTCCTCCGCCTGGGGCTTAGGGCGGGAATGGGCCTTAGAGCCGGAGTCCGCCTTCATCTGCCACACTGTGGCGGCCATATAGGCCGCGAACATGGCCAGCAGGATAAAGCCGGAAATCTGGCTGAAATAGCCGGTGGTATAGGCGATTCCGGCATAAATGGCGGCGGCGGTGAAGAAAAAGACCACCGGCAGGCGCAGGGACTTGGGGTCCACCCGGCCGGGCTTGACGGCCACGGTGATGGCGGCGATGAGGGCGGTGTTGCAGATCACGGAGCCGATGGCATTGCCATAGGCGATTTCGCCGTGGCCGCTGAGGGCGGAGGTGGTGGACACCATTACCTCGGGCAGTGTGGTGCCGATGGACACCACCGTGGCACCAATGAGCAGCTCGGGCAGGCCGAACCGCCGGGCGATGCCGGTGGAGCCGTCCACGAACCAGTCGCCCCCTTTGATGAGGAAGACCAGTCCCACGGCGAACAGAAGAACGGGAATGAGCATGGAAATACCTCCCAGGACCTCAGCGCGTTTGCCGGGTCGGCTCTGATGTGACAGGCAGATTAAATCTACTATAGTTTAACCACTTTTCCCCTGGTTTGTCAATGATTGTTTTGCGGCGCCCTGCGGCGGCGGGTCGGCGAAGCCCGAGCTTGGGCATAAGGGCGAACAGGACTGCGGGATTGTGGGAATAACACAATTCTGAGGCCCTTTCCGCCGCTTCTTTGGAGGAACCGGAATTGACAAATGGAAGCGGTGCGTGTATGATACTTTGAAAGTCAAAAGATTTGGCTTTCAAAGTATTTGAGAATCAAACTATCTGTGAGGAGCTGTTAATATGGTACGCATTATCACCGACGGCACCAGCGACATGACCGCCCAGCAGGCGGCGGAGCTGAATATAGACGTCATACCCATGCGGGTTTTCTTTGGCCAGGAGTGCTTCCTGGACGGGGTGGACATCACCCGGGAGGAATTCTTTGCCCGGCTGGCCTCCAGCGAGGAGCTGCCCACCACCTCCCAGCTGAACCCGGACGATTTTCTGGAGCTGTTTCAGAAGTACGCCGACCAGGGGGACCAGGTCGTGGGTATTTTCCTGTCCACAGAGCTCAGCGGCACCTGCCAATCCGCCTGCATTGCCCGGGATATGGTGAAGGGGGGCGAGATCCACATCGTGGATTCCCGCACCGTGACCTTTGCCATGGCTCTGCTGGTGGAGGAGGCGGCACGGATGCGGGATCAGGGTCTGCCCGCTGCGGAGATCGCCGCTGGGGTGGAAAAGCTGGCCCAGCGGACGAAGCTGCTGGCCATCGTGGACACCCTGACCTATCTGAAAAAGGGCGGGCGCATCTCCGCCGCCACCGCCGCCGTGGGCGGCCTGCTGGGCATCAAGCCCATTGTAGGGGTGGACAGCCGGGGCACCGTGGAGGCCCTGGGCAAGGCCCGCTCCATGACTTCCGGCCTGGAATGGATCGCCAAGCATATCCAGAGCGCGCCGGCGGACCCGGCCCGCCCGGTGGCCTACGGCCACTCCAACTCCCCCGAGCGGGTGCCCGTGTGCATGGAGGCGCTGAAGGACGTGCTGCCCCAGACCCTGCCCGCCATGATGGGCTCCATCGGCGCGGTGATCGGCACTCACGTGGGCCCCGGGGCGGTGGGCGTGGCCTATATCGCCGCGGAGTAACCGCCATGGGAAACAACCGCTATGCCGGCGAGCTGAACGCCTTTTTGGTGGAGGTGTTCAACGATATTCTGAAAACGGAGGAGCTCTATGTCACTGAGAGCTGCGCCGACCTGTCCGTGCGGGAGATGCACATCATCGAGGAGGTGTGCCGGGCGGTGGACGAGGGGCGGGACAACCGCTCCTCCGCCATTGCCGCCGCCCAGCACGTGACGGCGGGCACCCTCACCGTGGCGGTGAACCAGCTGGAATCCAAGGGCTATCTGGAGCGGGTGCGGGACGGGAGCGACAAGCGCTCGGTCCGGCTGCGCCCCACGGAGAAGGGCCGGGAGGCCGACCGCCGCCACGCCGATTTCCACCGGGAGCTGGTGGAGGCCACCGTATCAGCCCTGGCGCCGGAGGAGGCGGAGGTGCTGGCCCGGGGGCTGAGCGGCATCGCCGCCTTCATCCGGGAGAAATATCTGGGCTGAAAACGCAAAGAACCGGGGCGTAAGCCCCGGCTCTTTTCTTGAGGATGGAGGATAGAATGAAAAAGAAAGGATATCTCTTGCAAGAATTAGAATAAGGGAAAGTCGTTACGAAACTTAGGGGGAAACTGTTACAAAAGTATTAAATCTTTCCGGCGGTCTCAGCTTCGATTTCCACGGCCAGGCCGTTGACCTCCACGCCCTCTCCGGCGGGGATGAGAATGTACTTGCGGCCCTCCAGCACCCGGGCCTCCACCTGGCCGCTGAGCTCCGGCTTGACGGTGATGGTAATCTCCCCGGCCTTGATCTGGAACCGCTTGCTGTCGATCAGGTTGGCGGGGTCCATGGCGGCGTCCTCCCCCAGCCGCTGTGTGCAGTAGTCCTGGAAGGCGGCCACCCGCTCCTCCTCCACGCCGCATTCCCGCAACATCCCGCCCACGTCGCGGGCGGTGACGGTGAGGGGCTCCGGGTCCTGACTCTCCTTGTGCAGCTCCATCCGCTCCCGCATCTGCTCGTGGACGGCCTGGACCAGCTCCATGCTGCATTCCACCCCCAGCGCGTCGGACAGGGCGGACTCAAAGGCCTCCTTTTGCTCCGGGGCGGACATGGGGGCCTGAGCGCCGAACACTCCCTCAATGAATTCGCCGTGAATAAGCTCCGGTTTGTGGGCGTAGTAAAGAATGTTGTACAGATTGGCGGCCCGGCCGTCAAAGGCGGGGAAGAGGAAGCCGATTTCCGGGGCCGCGGCCAGCTGCCCGGCGGTCTTCATGTGGAGCACGTTGTCGGCGGGAATGTAGCCCAGTCCCGGCTTGCCCTCCCGCATGGGACACAGGGCGCACACAAGATAGGAGAACACGGTATCGGAGGAGTCGTCCAGCAAATCGTCGTTTTTGGAGCGGAAGGGTACGTCATAGGTGTCGTGGGCCAGCAGAATGAGGTAGTTTTCCTCATCCATGTCCACGTTCTGGATGACTTTTTCAAAGAAGTGACGGCGAAGAGCCGGGTCCTTCAGCTTGGAGTCCCGCAGGTCCCGCAGCAGCTTGTGCTCCTCGCCCTCGGCTACCTGCCGGGTGGTGAAGCCCACGTCGATGAGATTGCGGCCCAGAGAGCCGGACAGGGCCTTTTTCAGCAGCCCCAGGCAACCCTCCATATCGTCCTCGCTGAGCAGGGCCAGGGACTGGTCCACCTCGCCGATGATCTCCTTGGCGGCGCCCACGTAGCAGCCGTATACGTGGCTGATGGCGTTTTTATGGGGGCGGAAGCGGCGGCGCAGCTCGCCCAGCTCTTTTGTGTTCATGGGATATCCCTCGCTTGTCGTAGATTGCCCGCCAGTGGGGCGGTGAAACCTATCTTAGCACATTTCAGCAGCTTTGTCACGCCCAATCGGCCGTGCGCTTTGTGTTGCAATTTTCCTTTGCATACGGTATAATGGCAGAGAGAAAATGGGGCGGTTTGGTCCCAGGGAAAAGGAGGTTTTTCGATGGAATTCGACCGTGCGCAGCTGAAGTGGAATGTGAAGCTGTCTATGAAGAACACCAGGCCCAGTCCTATCCTGGTGACGCTGCTGTTCAGTGTCGTTGTTTCGGTGGGCACCTGGCTGATTAACACGGTTCTGGGCTGGCTGCTCACCGGAGGTATGGGCAGGATTTCTGATACAGTTTTGATTTACATGCAGCAGGGCTATGAGATGCAGCAGGCCATGTACATCGCCATGCTGGAGCTGTTCCGCCGGGGGCCGGGAGCTGTGTTCAGCGTGGTCATGGGGGGATTGACGCTGTCCGTCATCGTCGCCCTGTGGCAGAGCGCCATGGGCGTGGGCTATAAGGATTACTGCCTGTCCATGGTCCGCGGCGACAATCCCCCGATGGGCAGAATATTCAACGCCCTGCCCCGTCTAGGCCAGGTGCTGGTCACGCGTGTTCTCACGGGGATTTTTGAGGCGCTGTGGTCGCTGCTGGTGCTGGCGGGCTGCTGCGTGGTGTTTGTTGCGGCCGTCGCCCTGGATATGCCGTTTATCAGCCCGCTGCTGCTTTTTCTTGACTGGATTCTGATGGCTCTGGGCGTCGCTTGGCTGACCATGCGCTATGCGCTGGTGGACTATGTGCTGTTGGACAAGGGCCTGTCCGGTATGGAGGCTATCCGGGAGAGCAAGCGGATGATGCAGGGCAACATTGGCAGAGGGTTTATGCTCCAGCTGTCCTTCTTTGGCTGGGGACTTCTGATTATGGCAATCGGAGGTACCGGCGTCCTGGTGCCGCTGGCGGTGATTTTGTCCCAGTTGGGGGGATACGGCATGTCCATGAATATGGACGGACTGCTGGCCGCCGCAGGGGTGTCGCTGCTTATTGCCGCCGCCGCATCCATTGTGGTTACGGTGCTCATACTGTGGCTTCAGCCCTATGTCAACGGCTGCTGGGCCAGCTTTTACGACTGGGCCAAGGGCACGCCTGCCGGGTCCGGCGGCGGGGCCGGCTATGGCGGCGGCTGGAGCGGGCCCGGCGACTACACCTGGTCCTCGGGCTCGAGCTCCAGGGGCACGGGCATGGGCCCCGGTTCCGGAAACGGAGGGCCCTCCACCCACAATCCCCCCAAGCCCAGGGACGACCCCTGGAACTGAGTGAAGCGGACCAAAAGGCGGGGACGGTTTTCCGCCCCTGCCTTTACTTTGAAAAGGAGCGATCATCCATGGACAAACTGCAAATGAAAACCCCTCTGGTGGAGATGGACGGCGACGAGATGACCCGTATTCTCTGGCAGCAGATCAAAGAGGAGCTGCTGGAGCCCTACATCGACCTGAAAACCGAGTATTACGACCTGGGCCTGCCCCAGCGGGAGCGCACCGGCGATCAGGTGACCATCGACGCCGCCGAGGCGAACAAAGAATACGGCGTGGCGGTGAAGTGCGCCACCATCACCCCCAACGCCCAGCGGGTGGAGGAGTACAAGCTGTCCCAGATGTGGAAGTCCCCCAACGGCACCATCCGGGCCATTCTGGACGGCACCGTATTCCGGGCCCCCATCATGGTCAAGGGGCTGAATCCGGTGGTGAAGAACTGGCAGGCCCCCATCACCATCGCCCGCCACGCCTTCGGCGATGTGTATAAAGCCGCCGAGTACAAGGTGCCCGGCCCCGGCACGGCGGAGCTGGTGTTCACCGGCGCGGACGGCAAGGAGACCCGGCAGACCATCAATGAGTTCGACGGTCCCGGCGTCATCCAGGGACAGTTCAACGTGAACAAGTCCATTACGTCCTTTGCCCATTCCTGTTTCAAGTTCGCGCTGGACACCAGGCAGGATTTGTGGTTTTCCACTAAGGATACCATCTCCAAGCAGTACGACCACACCTTCAAGGACGTCTTCGCGGAGATATACGAAGAGGAATATCGGGAGAAATTTGAACAGGCAGGAATCACCTATTTTTATACCCTCATTGACGACGCGGTGGCCCGCGTGATCCGCTCCAAGGGCGGCTTCATCTGGGCCTGTAAGAACTATGACGGCGACGTGATGAGCGACATGGTGTCCACCGCCTTTGGCTCCCTGGCTATGATGACCTCCGTGCTGGTGTCCCCCGAGGGCAATTACGAATACGAGGCCGCCCACGGCACCGTCACCCAGCACTATTACCGCCACCTGAAGGGGGAAGAGGTGTCCACCAACCCCATGGCCACCCTGTTTGCCTGGACGGGCGCCTTGGCCAAGCGGGGTGAACTGGACGGCCTGCCTGAGCTCACCGCCTTTGCCAAGAAGCTGGAGAAAGCCGCCGTTGACACCATTGAGAGCGGCGTTATGACCGGGGACCTGGTGGGCCTGTGGGAAGGCGAGGCCAAGGCGCAGAAGGTGACGGGACTGGAGTTCCTGCGGGCCATCCGCTCGAGGTTGTAGGCCGTTCCTGCTTCTTGTAAGAAAAAGGAACTAAAATAGAACTTTTGGTTCGTGACGAGTGTTTCACTGAGCTTTTCGGCTGACGCTCGTCAACGAGAAGTACCAGGAGGGGTATGATATGATCTATTTCTTGACCAGCAGCCCTTGTTTGCCGGATTCTCCGGCGCTGAATCCGGCCAACGGCTTTGTGGAAGAGCTGAGGATGGCCCTGCCCGAGGCCTGT
This sequence comes from uncultured bacterium, assembly GCA_948469375.1. Taxonomy (GTDB): domain Bacteria; phylum Bacillota; class Clostridia; order Oscillospirales; family Oscillospiraceae; genus Enterenecus. The sequence continues at coordinate 15,413 of CAOKLO010000023.1, forward strand.
TCTGCCTTGTTCATCTGCTCCGACCCGGACCAGCCCTCCCTGACCTATGGCTTTGCGGAGGATATGCGGGACAGCTTCGCTCAAATCGGCGTGAGGCTTACGGATGCGGCTGTGCTGGAGCGGGAAAATCAGGACCGGTGCGCCGAGCTGGTTTCCAACGCGGACTTAATTTTCTTGTGCGGCGGCCATGTGCCCACTCAAAACCGGTTTTTTCAAGATATCTTCCTGCGAGACTGCCTCACGAATTTTTGCGGTGTGATTATAGGCGTCAGCGCGGGCAGCATGAACGCCGCCGACCTGGTTTACGCCCAGCCGGAGGAGCCGGGGGAGGCCGTTGACCCGGATTATCAGCGGTTTTTGCGGGGACTGGGGCTAACGGAGCGCATGACGGTTCCGCACTACAATCAGGATAGGGATTGGCTTCTGGACGGAATGCGGCTGTATGAGGATATCACCTACACCGACAGCATGGGGCATCAGTTCTATGTGCTGGTGGACGGCAGCTACATTCTGGGCCGGGATGGTCGAGAGGAGCTGCGGGGTGAGGCATATCTCATCGAAAATGGTTCGATCCGGCAGGTCGGCTGGGAAGGAGACATAATCCTGTTGTAAAGAAATCCCCGCGCCGCTGAAAAGCGGCGCGGGGGTTTTCATGCTCTGAGCTCAGCTGGTCTGAAAAAACTTCTGGAATTCGTTCTGTACCAGCCCGTTTTTCTTGGAGACGATCAGGACCACGTACCGCCCTTCACTGGTGATTACCGCCCCCTCCGTCAGGGGGACCTGCTCCGGGTCGTACTCTTCAAAGGTGCCCTGCCGGGCCTCTACGTGCCGGTGCAGGGACTCCATCAGGGCGGCGGCGTCCGCCTTGTCCTTCAGCTTCACCACCGCCATCTCCTCCGCGGTCCCCGCGTCGGCATAGGTGTAGCAGTACCCCTCCACCTTGCCGTAGTCCAGGTCGGACAGGTAGAAGAAATTGTCCTTGGCCTCGGCGTCGGCGCTGGAGCGGGTCACCATCTCAGGCAGGGTGGTGTCCGCCGCGGCCATGGCCTGGAGGATCTCCGCCGGGTCCAGGTCCGGCCCGCCGCTGTCCTTGGGGCCGCAGGCGGCGCAGCCCGCCAGCGTCAGCGCCGCCAGGGCGAGGCAGATCGCCCGTTTCAAATGTTTCATGTGCTTCCCTCCTTGTCAGCGCAGCTCTACGCTGCCGCCGCCGTCCCAGGTGTTGACCACGGTGCCGTCCGGATTAGTGACGACCTCGACGGGACCATCGGCTCCGCTGACGATGTCGTCGATGGGGTAGTCGCCGCCCTCCGGATCGCCGCCCAGCATGGCCGGGTCGAGGCCAAAGACCTCAGCCACCTGCTTGATGATCTCCTTCGCCTCGGGGGAGTCCATATCGATGCCGGTCTCCTCCTCGGAATCGTGGCTCTCCAGCAGCAGGCCCAGGATGTAGTCGTCCTCCCGGTCGCTGGGATACCAGGCGGCCCCGAAGTAGTAGCTCCCGCCGTCCTCCAGCATCCCGCCGCTGAGCACCGTGTCCAGGATGTTCACCAGGAAGTCCGCCTTGCCCATGTCCTCGTCGGACAGGGGCTGCTTGAACTTATAGAATAGGGTGGTGCTCTTGCCGTCCAGGGCCTCGAGCATGGCGGCGGGGATGTCCATGAGGCCGTCCACTTCCACCGCGTTCTGCACGGCGGGGGAGTACTTCACGCTCTTGGCCTCGGGCAGGGCGGACTCGTCCCAGTTGTGGCCGTTCCGGGCGGTCTGGTCGGTCATGTTGAAGTTGCCGTACAGCACCCCGTGGGCGTCGCTGTAGATGTCCACGTGATACCAGCCGTCCTCCAGCTTCACCAGGTCCCAGGAGTGGTACTCGTTGTGGACGATGCGGCAGTCCATACCCAGCATGTTCATGAACAGCCGGAAGGTGGTGGCGTAGCCCACGCACACCGCCCCCTTGGAGATCAGCACGTCGTGGGGGGTGAAGGCGGAGCGGTCCATCCCCGGGCGGCTGATGACGCCGCCCCGGCCGTGGCCGATGTTCTTCACCATCCACTTGTAGACGGCCTCCTCCTTCTCGTAGTCGCTCATGCCGTCCTCTACGACCTCGTCCAGCACTTCCTTGGCCATCTTCAGCGTCTCCTTGTCCTCCTCGCTGAGCTGGCTGTCATCGCCGCTCTTGTAGGCGTCGGAGATGTGGGTGGTGGAGCGGATTTCATATTCCCCGCCCACCTTGTAGCCGTCCTCGATGTATTCGTTTTCCTTCTTTTCCGACTCGGCGATACGCTCATACATATAGTCTATAAAATCGGCGGTTTTTTGATTTGGGACAACGGCCTGATAGATGTTCAGGCCCAGGCTGGCCGCCAGACACCCGCCAAAGACAACGCCGGCGATGATTTTGGCCGCCTTGCCGCCCTTTTTGGACTGCTTAGCTTCATTGGCTTCGTTGATCTCAGTGCTCATGATTTCAGAGTCCTCCATTCCATCAAAAATAACAGGGATAGGATACCATAGGTTTATGAACGATTCAATATTTTAAACCTTAAAATCGGCTTAAGAACTGGTATCAAAGCTGTAACAAAGGTGGAAAAAGGGTTACAAGCAGGGCGGCGGGAATTCCCGCCGCCCTGGCTGTCAATGGATGTTGATATGCATCTCGCCGTCATGTGCGGACAGTTCGATGCACGTGATGGGGTCGGCGTACCGCTGGATGAGCTTGGCGGCAATGGGGTCCTCCAGGTCCTTTTGAATCTGGCGGCGCAGGTTCCGGGCGCCGTAGGCGGCGGAGTAGGACTTCTTCACCAGGTAGTCCAGTACGCTGTCGTTGTAGGAGAAGGCGATGTTCTTGTCCCTCATGACGGCGTCCAGCTCGGACAGCATGATGCGGGCGATGGCCTTAAAATTGTTCTCAGTGAGCTGGTTGAAGTAGACGATCTCGTCCACCCGGTTGATGAACTCGGGCCGCAGGAAGGACTCCAGCCCCTTCATGGCCTTCTCCTTGCCCAGCTGGTTGGCGGAGCGGTCAAAGCCCAGGGAACCGCCCTTGATGTCGCTGCCCGCGTTGGAGGTCATGACAATGACGGTGTTCTCGAAATTGACCACCTTGCCGTGGGCGTCGGAGATGTGCCCGTCGTCCAGGATTTGCAGCAGCACGTTGAGCACATCGGGATGGGCCTTCTCAATCTCATCGAAGAGCACCACGGTGTAGGGCTTGCGGCGGATCTTTTCGGTAAGCTGCCCCGCGTCGTCATAGCCGACGTAGCCTGGGGGGGAGCCTATGATCCGGGACACAGAGTGCTTCTCCATGAACTCGCTCATGTCCAGGCGGATGAGGGACTCGGGGGAGGAGAACAGGTCGGCGGCCAGCTGCTTGACCAGCTCCGTTTTGCCCACGCCGGTGGAGCCCACAAAGATGAAGGATACCGGCTTATGCTTGGCGGAGATGCCTACCCGGCCCCGCCGGATGGCGTTGGACACTGCGTCCACCGCGTCGTCCTGACCGACGATGTGGGCCTTCAGCCGCTCGTCCAGCTTGGCCAGACGCTCGAACTCCTGCTCCTGAATGGAGGTGGCGGGGATTTTGGTCCACAGCTCGATGACCCTTGCCAGGTGGGCTGCGGTCAGCGGGGGATTCCCCTTGGCGGCCAGGGCGTCCCGCTCCCCGGTGAGCTGGGCCTGACGGCTTTTCAGCTCGGCCAGCCGCTGGTAGGCCTTGTCGTTGGCGGCGGACTGCACCGCCTGCTTTTCCGTGGTGACGGAGGCCAGCTTTTCCTGGAGCTCGGCAATCTGCCTGCGGCGGCCCTCCTGACGCTCCTGGAAGGCGGGGTCCTCCCGGTTGGGGGCCTCGGCGTCGTCCCGATTCACCGCCATCTCCAGGGTGTCCCGCTGGCGCTGGAGCTTTTGCTCCTGCTTTTGCAGCTCCTGGAGACGGGGGTCGTTCTGCCCGCCGGTGGAGGCCAGCACCACCTCCATCTCCTTGGCGTAGTCGGCCAGCTCCTTGTCGATCTCGGCCAGCCGGGCCAGGTCCTTGTTGTGGAGGTTCACGTCGGAGGACGCCTCGTCGATGAGGTCGATGGCCTTGTCGGGCAGGTAGCGGTCGGTGATGTACCGTTCGCTCATGGTCACGGCCTGACGGCAGATGTCCGGGCTGATGGTCACATGGTGGAAGGATTCATAATAGGGCGCAATGCCCTTCAAAATTTCCACAGAATCGTCGATGGAGGGCTCCTCCACAATGACGGGCTGGAACCGGCGCTCCAGAGCGGAGTCCTTCTCGATGTACTTGCGGTACTCGGTCAGGGTGGTGGCGCCGATGACCTGAATCTCCCCCCGGCTCAGGGCGGGCTTGAGGATGTTGGCGGCGTTCATGGAGCCCTCGGCATCCCCCGCGCCCACGATGGAGTGGACCTCGTCGATGACCAGGATGATGTTGCCCAGCTTCTTGACCTCGTCGATCAGGCCCTTCATGCGGCTCTCAAACTGGCCCCGGAACTGGGTGCCTGCCACCAGGGCGGTGAGGTCCAGCAGGTAGACCTCCTTGTCCAGCAGCTTATAGGGCACGTCCCGGTCGTAGATACGCTGGGCCAGCCCCTCGGCGATGGCGGTCTTGCCCACGCCGGGGTCGCCGATAAGACAGGGGTTGTTTTTCTGCCGCCGGTTCAAAATCTGAATGGTCCGCTCGATCTCGTTGGAGCGCCCCACAATGCGGTCCAGCTTGCCGTCGTGGGCCTTGCGGGTGAGAGAGATACAGTAATTCTCCAAAAACTTCCGCTTCTGCCCCCGTTCCGTCTTGCTGGAAGCCGTCTTCTCTTCCTTGTCCTTGGCAGCGCCGCCCCGCTGGATGGGGTCCCGGTCGGGGGTACTGTCCGACTGGCCGCCAAACAGTTTGTTCAGGAAGGGGAAGGTGGCGGTGCGGCCCTCATCCTCCTCGCCGTCGCCGTCGTCGTCGGAGGAGCTCATGCCGTCGGGCTCCTCCGCGCCGCCGAAGGCGGACATCATCTCGGTGGAGATGGAGTCCAAATCCTCGTCGGAGATGCCCATTTTTTTCATCATGTCGTCCACCGGCTTAATGCCCAGCTCACGGGCGCACTTGAGGCACAGGCCCTCATTTTTGGTCTCGCCGTTTTCAATTTTTGTTATAAAGACCACCGCTACGTTCTTCTTACAGCGGGTACACAGGGTAGGATGCATGGTGTCGCTCCTTTCAGGGAGAAAATTTCTCGCGTTTGATAGGCAGTTTGCAGTACCATATCAGATAAATATGAACGTGTCATGAATTTTAGAGTGGTAATTTTCCGCCGGACAGGGAAAAGTCCGCGTTCCTGGAAGCGGCCTGGAAATCGGCTCAGGCGGGCAGGGTGCTGAGCAGCTCCCACAGCTTGTCTACGGTGAACAGGGAGATCACGGGGGATTCCGGCGGGATGGGGATAAGGCCCGCCAGCTGAGCCAGCCACACCAGCACAATGGACAGCAGCGTGCCCTTGACCAGACCTAGAATCAGCCCGCCGGCCAGATTTACCTGGGCCAGAATGGGCAGGCTGAAGGCCAGATCCAGTGCGTGGCTCAGGAGGAACCAGGCCAGCAGCCCGCCGAAAAACACTATGCCGAACAGCAGCGCCTTGGCGATGGCCTTTGCCAGGTAGCCCGCCAGGGCGTCCATAGGTGACAAGGGGCCGCGGCCGTCGATGGTGTCATTGGCTACGCCTTGCTCTAGGAAGTCGGAAAAACCCTCGAACAGCCCTTCCTTCCGGATGGAAGCCAGCAGCTCGTCTACGGTGTAGACGTCCTCCGGGTTGTCCGGGTCTATCTCCGGCTCGGCGTCCGCTCCCCGGACGGTCTGGATGATGATAGGCCGCAGAATATTGCCCACCGGTTCGCAGAACGTCTCAGAAACGAACTGGGCGGCGAAAAAGGCCACAAAAATGGCCGCCAGTCCGCAAAGGGATAGGATCAGACCTTTTACCGCCCCCCGCCAGGCAAACAATACCAGCAGGACCAGAATGATGATGTCAAATATGTAGTCTCCCATAAGCTCCTCCTACCTGCCCCGAACCCCTGGGGCGTTGTCTTAGGGGATATAGAATCCGGCGGTGTCCGCCGAGATCAAAATGGCGGAGCCGTCCGCCATAAGCAATACAACCCGGGCGCTCTGGGTGCCCTCCAGGGTGTCGTACAGCTCCAGCTCATCGGTGTAGATGTCCAGCCGGTCGCCGGTGAGCACCGCCAGATATCGCCCCGCGGCGGAGATGGACAAAACCTGCTCGTTCAGGTCCAAAGTCTTTCGCTGGCCCGACTCGTCCACCACCCACAGCTCGGCCTGGCTGCCCGCCCGGTATTTGCCCAACAGGACGGCGGCAAAGCCGTCCCCGCCCAGAGTGTACCGCCGCAGGTGCTTGTCCGCCCAGCTGACGCCGGAGGAGCGGCCGTCGTGGCCGGTAACGGTGAGCCCCCGGTCCCCCAGGGCCCACACCGAAGAGGCGGTGTGCCGGGTTTCCAGCACCACGCTGCTCCCCAGCTGACAGGTGAAGTCGGAGGTATACTGGCCGCTGGAGTAACTCATGTCGTACAGCTCCAGACTGGTGGCAAAGGAGCCGTTGGTCTGGCCTACGGTGAGGATGGCCAGGGTGTGTCCGTCGTCGGACAGCGCCGCGTCCATCACAAAGGCGGAGGACAGGTCAATGCGCATCACAGGGGAGTAGGCGGCGTCGTATACCGACACCGTTCCCCGGTAGCCGCTGGACTGGGTGACCACGGTGAGCTGGCCGTTTTTGTTCAGCCGTGCGGATAGGATGGATTCCAGCTCGTCCGTTGACCACACCAGCGTCCGCTGGCCCAATACATACAGGCTGGAGCCCCCGGCGTCGTACACCACAGCCAGGGAGCCGTTGGTGTTCACCACCGGGTTTTCCATGCTGACGGACTCATTGATATACTGGGTGCCGCTGCCGGAATAGAGGGAGATGGCGTTGCGGGAGCATGTCAGCAGGTCGCCGTCCAGCACGGCGAAGGTGTCGGTCAAATCGCCGTCATAGACGAAGGACTCCGCCCGCCCGTTGTCGCCGCGCAGCAGGGAGCGGTAGGTGAACCAGCGCTTGGCACTGTCCAAATTCAGACTGTCCCGGAAGGCCACCGCTGCCACCAGGCACAGCGCCGCCGCCAGCACAATAAGAGTGGCAATCACATGAACCAGGAAGCGGGACAGCCTGCCCCTGGGCTTTGAAGGCTGTTCCGGTTCCGGCTGCTCCGGCTGGGGTTGCGTGTTCGGTTTTAATTGGTTTTGCTCTTCCATAGGGATACTCCGTTGTCACAGGACGTTTTCCTCGTACCAGAGGTTGGTCATATATAAGCCGTCCGGCGGCGCGGTGGGGCCCGCCAGGGTTCGGTTGCGGGATTCCAGAATGGAGGGGATATCCGCTGGGTCCAGCTTGCCCTCCGCAGCGTAGACGCAGGTGCCCACCATGGCCCTCACCATGTTATAGAGGAAGCCGTCGGCGCACACCCGGCAGTCGATGATGTCTCCATGCCGCTGAACGTCGAAATAATGGACGGTGCGCACGGTGGTGCGGGTCTCGGTGCCCACCGAGCGGACGGCGGCGAAGTCGTGGGTGCCCGCGAATTGCCCGGCGGCCCGGGCCATGACGGCCTCGTCCAACGGCTTTGGGTAGAACCACACCCGGTTGACGTAAAATGGGTCCCGGATGCGGGAGTTGTAAATGCGGTAGGTGTATTCCTTTTTCAGGCAGGAACCGATGGCGTTAAACCCGTCGGGAACCACCGTGGCCTTGAACACCGAGATATCGTCGGGCAGGCGGGTATTCACTGCCAGGGGCAGACGCTCGACGGGAATGCCGGAGGTGGTGCGGAAGTTGGCGATATATACCTGAGCGTGGACCCTCGCGTCGGTGCGGCCCGCGCCGGTGACCTTCACCGGATGGCACACCACGGAGGCCAGGGCCTTTTCCAACGTCTCCGCTACGGATACGGCGTTTTTCTGTACCTGCCAGCCGTGATAGGCGGTGCCGGTGTAGCTCAGCCGCAGAGCGATGTTGCGCCGCTCCATATCACAGCCCCCGGTGGCCCAGCACGCCGATGAACACCGCCAGCGCCAGCGCGCCCAACATAAACAGGATATCGCCGGACTTGTAGTGGAGCTGCTTCATACGGGTGCGGCCCTCGCCGCCGTGGTAGCAGCGGCACTCCATGGCGGTGGCCAGCTCGTCCGCCCGCCGGAAGGCGGAGATAAACAGCGGCACCAGCAGGGGAATCAGGGCCTTGGCCTTCTGGACCAGGCTGCCCGAGTCGAAATCCGCGCCCCGGGCCCGCTGGGCGGACATGATCTTGTCCGTCTCCTCGATGAGGGTGGGAATGAACCGCAGGGCGATGGACATCATCATGGACAGCTCGTGGACGGGGACGTGAATTTTTTTCAGCGGCCCCATCAGCGACTCCAGCCCGTCGGTGAGGGACAGGGGGGAAGTGGTGTAGGTGAGCAGAAAGGTGCAGGTAATAAGCATGATAATGCGCACCACCATGAAAAAGGCGTGGAGAAGGCCCTCCTTTGTGATGGTAAAAATCCAGAAGGAGGCCAATGGCTCGCCGGGGGTATAGAAAATATTCAGTACGGCGGTGAACACCAAAATGAACACCACCGGCTTCAGGCCCCGCAGCAGCGCCTTTGGCTTGACGGTGGACACCTTCACCACCACGGCCAGCACCGCCAGCAAAATGGCGTAGGTGACAAACCACTGGCCCATGAACAGGGCTACGATGTAGCAGATCATGGCCACCAGCTTGGCACGGGGGTCCAGGTTGTGGATGGGGGAGCTTCCGGGGAAGAACTGCCCCAGGGTGATATCGCGCAGCGCCATTATCGTTCCTCCCTTCGGTGGAGGGCGGCCAATATGGCCTCTCTGGCCTGGGGGATGGTGTACACCGAGGCGGGTACGTCCACCCCCATGGACCGCAGCCGGGCGAACACCCGGGTCATGGCGGGTACGCCCAGGCCCATGGCCTCCAGCTCCTCGCCGTGGGCAAAGACCTGTGCCGGAGAGCCGGAGAAGGGGATGGTCCCCCGGTGGATGACCACCAGCCGTTCCGCCTCCCGGGCCACCTCCTCCATGGAGTGGGACACCAGGATGATACAGGCGTTTTTCTCCTGGTGGTAGGTGCGGATGTTGTCCAGGATGCGGGCCGACCCGGAGGGGTCCAGCCCCGCGGTGGGCTCGTCCAGCACCAGCACCTTGGGCTCCATGGCGATAACCCCCGCGATGGCCACCCGGCGCTTCTGGCCGCCGGACAGGTCGAAGGGGGACTTCTCCAGCACACCGGGCTCCAGCCCCACGAACCGGGCGGACTGCTTTACCCTGCGGTCCACCTCGTCGGCGTCCAGCCCCATATTTTTGGGGCCGAAAGCGATGTCCTGATACACTGTTTCCTCAAAAAGCTGATACTCCGGATATTGGAACACCAGCCCCACCTGGCACCGAACCTGCCGGGTGCGCTCCTTGCTCTCCCAAATGTCGGTTCCCTCAAAGAGGACCTGGCCGGAGGTGGGCTTGAGCAGGCCGTTCAGGTGCTGAATAAGGGTGGATTTCCCCGACCCGGTGCGGCCGATAACGGCCAGATACTCCCCAGGGGCGGCGGAGAAGTCCACGGCGTGGAGGGCGGTGTGCTCAAAGGGCGTGCCCGCGCTGTAGAGGTGGGTCAGTTCTTTTGTCTCGATAATAGCGCCCATGAATCAAACTCCTTGGAATGGGGATGGCATGTAGAGATTATTTGCGGGGGAGGAAGAAATAAACTGGACTGGAAGTCATCTCAATGCTTTTTCCATGATAATTTCATCTTTATCGCATGCTCCAGTTAAATAAAAGCCTAACTTTTCATACATTTTTTTTGCGGCTTCGTTTCCCTCAATATAACATAGAATTACTTTATCGTATTTGCCGTCGGATTTCATAAATTCCAGAATTTGCCTCGCCGCTTCGGAGCCAAACCCTTTCCCCTGATAGCGTTCATCTATAAATAGCTGGCTAAAATCAAATGCCTTTAGTTCCTCGCAATCATAGTACAGCGCCATTCCAACGGGGATATCGTCATCATAAATGACATATGCGCTGCTTCTGCTCTCCCGGTACGCATAGGCTCTGGCCAACAGCCTCATATCATCGGACACAAAATGCTTTTGCGATTCGGAAACCCGAAGGCCCAATCTCCAATTCTCGGGCCCTATTATTTCAAGCCTAATCACGGTTTCCCCCGCTGAATTATGATTTGCAGCGCTGCGCCAGCAGTTCCTTGAGAACCCTGGCGCATTCGTCCACCGTCAGCGCGGTGAGGGGCACATCCACCCCGTTCTGCCGCAGCTCGTACAGCAGGGCCACCGGCTCAGGCACCTCCAGCCCCAGGGAGCGCAGGCCGTCCACATTCTGGAACACCAGCTCGGGCCGGTCGTCGGCCACGATGTGTCCGTCGTGCATGACCACCAGCCGGTCCGCCTGGGCAGCCTCGTCCATGTGGTGGGTGATGAGCGCCACGGTGATATTCTGCTCCCGATTGAGTCGGCGGACGGTGTCCATGACCTCTTTCCGGCCTACCGGGTCCAGCATGGCGGTGGGCTCGTCCAGCACGATGCACCGAGGGCGCATAGCCAGCACCCCGGCAATGGCCACCCGCTGCTTCTGCCCGCCGGACAGCAGATGGGGGGCGTGCCGGGCATATTCGCTCATGCCCACGGCGGCCAGGGCGGCGTCCACCCGCTCCCGGATTTCCTCGGAGGGGACCCCCAGGTTTTCCGGGCCGAAGGCCACGTCCTCCTCCACCACGCTGGCCACGATCTGGTTATCGGGGTTTTGGAACACCATGCCCACCTGACGGCGGATGTCCAGCAGCTTTTCCTCGTCGCAGGTGTCCATGCCGTCTACGAACACCCTGCCCCCGGAGGGGAGGAGGATGGCGTTCAAGTGCTTGGCCAGGGTAGACTTGCCGGAGCCGTTGTGGCCTAAGACCGCTACGAACTCCCCCGGCCGGATGAACAGTGACACCCCGTCCAGCACGGTAGGCGCCACGCCCTCCTCGGTGGTGTAGCGGAAGGTGAGGTTTTCAGTTTGAATGATGAACTGGGACATGAAAAAATACCTCAATCAGAAAGAAGTGATGGGAAAGAGCAGCAGCTCCGCGGCAAACCGGGGGCGCAACCGCCGGACCGCCAGCGCTAGCAGGAAGCCGCAGAACACGCCCAGGGTGTTGAGCATCAAATCGTCGATGTCAAAGGTCCGGCCAATGAAAAGCTGGCAGGATTCGATGAAAAGAGTGATGCAGACCCCGGTCAGCAGCGCCTGTTTCCAGCCGAAGCCCCGCCACAGAAGGGCGGAAAACAGGCCGAAAGGCATGAACAGAATGACATTGGCAGCTAAAATGTAGGTGGATTGAGAAAAGGTGTCAAATAGGACCAGATTGACATTTCCCGGGCTGAAAAAGGGAAGCCCTGCCTCATTCCAAGGCATTCCCAACGGCAGGCCCGCAAGGGAACGGACCACCCATCTGGGGGTCAGGCCTAGGATTGCGGCCCCTCCGCAGTACATCCAAAAGAGGGCCAGGGCGGCCTCCCTGCGGGGGGAGCTGCACAACCCATTCCATTTCAGCCGCCGCAGGTGCAGGGGGCGCAGGCTGAAAAACAGCAGCAGCGCCGGGAGAGCGCCGCAGAGCATGGCGAACAGATAACGAAATGTGAGACTCATATCAGTGAATGGTCCACCGCCCCGTGGCCCCGCAGGGCAGGGCAAGGCCGGTCTGGGTAACGGGCAGGCCCAGCTCGTCGGACACGGTGCGCCCGCCGAACTTGCCGCCGATGACGGTCTGCAGAATATAGGTGAGCACCGACGGAGCCAGCCCCGTGGTGTAGGAGTTCAGAATCACGAACAGCGGCTGGTTGGACAACACCCCGGACACCAGCTCCACGAAGGAGTACAGGTTTTCCTCCAGCTTCCAGACCTCGCCGGAGGGCCCGCGTCCATAGGAGGGCGGGTCCATGATGATGGCGTCGTATTTCCGCCCCCGGCGGATTTCTCGCTCTACAAACTTGCCGCAGTCGTCCACGATCCAGCGGATGGGCCTGTCCTCCAGCCCGGAGGTCTTGGCGTTGTCCCGGGCCCATTGGACCATGCCCTTTGCCGCATCCACGTGGCACACGCTGGCGCCCGCCGCCGCGCAGGCGATGGTGGCCCCGCCGGTGTAGGCGAACAGGTTGAGCACGCTGACAGGCCGTCCGGCATTTTGAATCTGCTCCCGGGCGAAATCCCAGTTGGCGGCCTGCTCGGGGAACACGCCGGTGTGCTTGAAATTCATCAGCCCCACGTTAAAGGTCAGGTCTTTGTAGTGGACCTGCCACCGCTGAGGGACGCTTTTGTCTGCCCACTGCCCGCCGCCGGAGCTAGAACGGGCATACCGGGCGTCGGGCTTCCGCCAGCCCCGGTGCTTCCTGGGGGTGTTCCAGATGGCCTGGGGGTCGGGCCGCACCAGGAGCTTGTCCCCCCAGCGCTCCAGCTTCTCGCCCCAGCCGCAGTCAATCAGCTCGTAATCCTTCCATTGGTCTGCGACCCACATCCGGCTTTGCCCCCTTCGCCAAAGAATCAAGATATTATACAACATCGGCGGCCAATAGTCAAATCTTAAGCGGAAAGGAATAAAAAACCATTGGAGGGCCTTTCGGCCCTCCAACAGCGCTGTGTTCAGGCGCCCAGCTCGATCCACAGATCGTTGTACAGCCTGCGGGTTTCGGCGGGAAGCACGGTGTACATCTCACACCGCTCCAGCACTTCGGCGGGGGCGGCCATAATCTCATACAGCTCGGGGTCCAGCTCCTCGCCGTACTCGTTCTCGTACCAATCGGGATACTGCTCCAGCGCTTCGGCGTTGGGAGAGGCGTACCAGATATAATCCATGTTGGCCAGGTTGGAGTCGGTGGAGGCAATGAAGTTGATCCATTTCATCGCGTCCTCGTAGTGGGGGGCGTCCTTCAGCACACACATGGCGTCCACAAACCAGTTGGAGCCCTCCTTGGGAATGACATAGCGCAGATCCACGCCCTCCCCCTGATTTTCCAGCATGGACAGGTAATCCCCGGCGTAGTAGGTGGCGATGGCGGCGTTGCCGCCCTCCATCTTCTGGAACACCTGGTCGGACACCTTGCCCTGGAACACGCCCCGGCGGCTGGCGTCGGCAATGAGCGCAAAGGCTTCACGAATCTTGGCCGGGTCGGTGGTGTTTACCGAGCAGCCGGAATAGAGCAGGGCCTCGCCCAGCGCGTCCCGGGAGTTGTTGATAAGCAGCACGTCCCCGGCGTATTTGCTGTCGTACAGAACGCCCCAGCTGTCGATCTCCTCCTCCACCATGGCAGCGTTGTAGATAATGCCCAGAGTGCCCCAGGTGTAGGGAACGGTGTACTTGTTTGACCGGTCATAGGACAGGTTTCGGAACCGCTGGTCAATGAGCTGGAAATTGGGGATTGCGTCATAGTCCAGCTCCTCCAGCATGTCCTCCTCGATGAGCTGGGCGATCATATAATCGGAGGTGACGATCACGTCGTAATCCGCGCCGCCGCTTTTCAGCAGGGAATACATGGCCTCGTTGCTCTCGGCGGTCTGGTAATTGACCCGGATGCCCGTTTCGTCCTCGAACTGGGTGATGAGGTCCTCGTCGATGTATTCGCCCAGGCTGCACACATTGACCACCGGCTGGGAATAGGCGGCCCCGGAGAGCAAAACAGTCACCACGATGAAGGCGCAGGCCATCGCCGCCGTCACGCCCCGGCGCACCCACTGGAAGGAGGGCTGATTGAAGCGCATGGACAGCTTCTCAAAGAAGGAGGGCGCCCGGACCTCCTGCCGGTCCGCCCGGCGCTCCTGGCGGACCTCCCGGACGTTGTTGAGCACCAGCAACGCCAGCACCGACAAAAACAGCAGGGTGGACACCGCGTTGACCTCCGGGGTGATGCGCTTTTTGGTCATGGAATAGATGCGCATGGCCAGGGTGGAGGTGGACGACCCGGCGGTGAAGTAGGAGATGACAAAGTCGTCGATGGACATGGTGAAGGCAATGAGGGCCCCGGATACAATGCCCGGTTTGATTTCCGGCAGAATCACCTTCCAGAAGGCCTGCATCCAGGTGCAGCCCAGATCCTGGGCGGCGTCCACCAGATTTTTGTCCATTTGACGCAGCTTGGGGGCCACGTTTAGGATGACATAGGGGATGTTGAAGGCAATGTGGGCCAGCAGCATGGTGGTAAAGCCCAGAGTGAACCGCTCAGGCAGCTCGACGGCGCTCTGCATGCCGTTGAACCACTGGGCGAAGGCCCCCCAGCCCTGAAAAAAGGCCACAAAGAACAGGCACAGGGATACGCCGGTGACGATATCCGCGTTCATCATAGGGATGTCGTTGACCACCAGCAGGGCGTCCCGCTTGCGCCTGCCCAGGCTGTAAAGCCCGATGGCGGCAAAGGTGCCCGCCGCAGTGGCGATGGCGGTGGCCAGCAGGGATACCAGCAGGGTGGTGTACAGGCTTTCCATGATGAGCCGGTTTTGGAAGAGAGCCTCGTACCATTGCAGGGAGAAGCCCTGCCACACGGCGCTGGAGTCCCCGGCGTTGAAGGAGAAAATGATGAGCAGGAAAATGGGCAGGTACAGGAACAGGAAGGTGAGGCCGATGAGCAGGCGGCTTCCAATACGGTTACCGTGCTTCACAGCAACGACCCCCTTTCGTCACCGGGCGATAACGTGGAGGGAACGCAAGCAAAAGGAAGCGAATTAAAATTCTTTTTGCCTGCTTTTTCTCTTGAGAAAAAGGAAGTCATAGCATCACCGCCTGTTCTTCGCCCTCACCGAAGTGGTTCATGACCACCATGCAGACCACAACGACCACCATCATCACCATGGAGATGGCCGCGCCCAAATGGGGGTTGTAGGCCCCGCCCAGGAACTGGGCCTCAATGAGGTCACCCAGCATCATCTGCGTGCCTCCGCCCAGCAGGTTGGAGATGGCAAAGGTGGACACGGAGGGGACAAATACCATGGTCACCCCTGACAAAATCCCCGGCAGGGACAAGGGGAAGATCACCTTGGAGAACACCCGGGCCGAATCAGCCCCCAAATCCCGGGCCGCCTCAATGAGCGAACCGTCCAGCTTGACGATGACGGAATAGATGGGCAGGATCATAAAAGGAAGGTAGTTGTACACCATGCCCAGAACCACCGCGCCGGGGGTGCCGATCATCTGAAAGTAGCGGATGGGCTGATATACGATGGGGATGAATTGGTCGGGGTCCTCCGCAAAGCGGATGGCAATGCTGTTGCGCAGGTCCGTAAACAGGGCGCCGGCCTGATTGTAGAGGTCGATCACCCCGATATTCTGGAACAGCTGATTCAAAAGCCCGTTGTTCTCCAGGATGGACATCCAGGAGTAGGTGCGCAGCAGGAAGTTCATCCACATGGGCAGCATAATGAGGGCCATGGCGACACGCTGGAACCTGGGACCCTCCTTGGCCATCCAGTAGGACGCCGGATAGCCGATGAGCAGGCACACCAGCGTGGCCAGCAGGGCGAGCCAGAAGGAGCGCAGGAATACGTTCAGATAGATGCCCATCCCCGTGAAGTTGTCCGCCGTGGCGTAGGTGGCGTTGGTGACGGGATCGGCGGCGGTGAAGGCGTACACCGCCATGATGAGGATGGGGATGACCACAAACAGGGCCATCCAAATCACATAGGGAAAGGCAAACCAGGCCCGCTTATTTTTCATAGCCGCCCTCCTGGGAGCCGCTCTCCTCTCCGTTTTCCTCCTCGGGCTCCACCACATCCAGCTCCTCGTACTCCTCGGAGTAAGAGGAGTAGTCCCCGAACATCCCGGAGTAATGGCTCTTTTTCATAACGTGGATGCCGTCCGGGTCAATTTTGATGCCGATGCGGCTGTCCACGGGGCAGAAATCGGTGGTCTGTATGAGCCACTTAAAGCCATAGAAGTCCACGATGGTGTCGTACTGGGCTCCCTTGAAGGTGACGGCAGTGACGGTGCCTTTGAGCTGTCCCGCGGCCTCGTCCACAATGTCCACGTCCTCTGGGCGGATGACCACATCCACCGGCTCGTCCTTGTCAAAGCCCTTGTCCAGACATTGGAACCTGCGGTTGAAAATCTCCACCACTCCGTCGGTGCGCATGATGCCGTCGATGATGTTGGATTCACCGATGAAGTCCGCAACGAAGGCGTTTTTCGGCTCGTTATAAATGTCCGTGGGTGTGCCGATCTGCTGGATGCGCCCGCCGTCCATTACCACTACGGTGTCGGACATGGCCAGCGCCTCCTCCTGGTCGTGGGTCACATAGATGAAGGTGATCTCCATCTCCTGCTGAATGCGCTTCAGCTCGATCTGCATATCCTTGCGCAGACGCATGTCCAGTGCGCCCAGCGGCTCGTCCAGCAGCAGAACCTTGGGCCGGTTTACCAGGGCCCGGGCGATGGCCACCCGCTGCTGCTGCCCGCCGGACAGGGCGGACACCGGGCGTTTCTCAAAGCCCTTCAGGTTCACCACCGCCAGCATCTCCATGACGCGCTCGTGGATCTCCTGCTCAGGAATTTTCACCTTTCGGCCCGACCCGTCCGTCTTGGGAATGCGCAGGCCGAAGGCCACGTTCTCGAACACGTTGAGGTGCGGGAACAGGGCGTAGCGCTGGAACACAGTGTTCACCGCCCGCTGGTGGGGCGGGACATCATTAATCCTCACGCCGTCAAACAAAACGTCCCCGGCGGTCGGCGACAGAAACCCGCCTATCATCCGAAGCGTGGTTGTCTTGCCGCACCCGCTGGGGCCCAGCAGCGTGAGGAATTCCTTGTCATTGATATACAGATTGATGTGGTCGAGCACGACCTCGTCGCCGTAGGACATGACGCAGTCCCGCAGGCGGATCAGCTCCTTGGACATTTATCCTCCCCCATTTCTAATGATGAGTGTTTTGTCAGCTCCCTTTTTGTATTCCCTGGCAAGTGCCCGCCGCGGCGAACAACTGGATGTGGCCAGCCCAGGGTTTCACGGATAGCGAATTGCATTATACTGGTTTGTTACCTGCTTGTCAATCACTATAGGGGAAATTTATCAGAAAAAGGGGGCGTTATTTTCTGGTAGCTTTTGGGCGGGGGCTGTGGTAAAATTCAGACAGATCATTTCCAAAGAAATGGGGGAAGGCCAAATGAAAATTGCCTATCTGGGCATCGATCTGCTCAAGCCCGTGCTGGACGCTCTGCTGGAGGAGGGGTGCCGGGTGCTGAAGCTGTTCACCTGTCCGGTGGACAATGTGACGGAGTTCAACACCGCCGTGCTCCGGACGGCGCAGGCGCGGGGGATACCCCATACGCTGGAGCGGATCACGCCGGTCGACTTGGCCGAGCTGGCGGCCCAGGGCTGTGAGCTGCTGGTGTGCGCGGGCTACTATTACCGTGCGCCTATCACGGACGCCTTTCCCATGGTGAACTTCCACCCCACCCCTCTGCCCGCTGGCCGGGGGTCCTGGCCCATGCCCCGGCTGATTTTGGACGGGGCGGAGTGGGGAGGCGTCACCGCCCACAAAATGGCGGCGGAGTTTGACACGGGAGAAATTTTGCTCCGGGAGCGGTTTCCGCTGGACCGGCGGGAGGACCATCAGACTTACATGGAAAAGGTATACGAGCGGGTCCCGGGCATGGTCCGAGAGCTGGTGAACCACCTGCCCCAGGTGCTGGCCTACGCCCAGCCCCAGGGAGCGGGAGAGTATTGGGCCGTGCCTGCCGAGGCGGACTGGACGGTGACCCCGGACATGGAGGCGGCTCGGGCGGACCTGATTCTCCGGGCTTTTTACGGCTACGAGTGTGTCTACCGGGATGGGGAGCGCAAAACCGAGCTGGTGGGAGGCCGCGTCATTTATGGAAGCTCCGGGGGCAGGGCGTTCCCGGTGAAGGGCGGCTATGTGGCCGCGGATAGAATTCGGGAACTGACATAAACAGGAGCAGGCCCCACGCCATAGGCGCGGGGCCTGCTGTGTTTTCTCACAGGGTGATCTGAATTTTCTGCTCCTCCGTAAAGAGAATTTTGCAGGTGTCGTTGAGATAGGTCCGCTCGGGCAGGCAGATGAGCACCGTGCCGTCGTGGTGGACGGGGAAGGGTGCGCCGTGCCACGCCCCGGCCCGGAACACGACCATGGTGCCCGCCGGGACGATGAACGCCTCCTGCTTATCAAACTCCACCTTGCCGCCGTTGGCGGGGGCGGCGGCCATAATCATGTCGTCGTCCAGAGGCATCATCACCTCCATGGCGTAGCTGTGGTATTCCGCGTCGGCGATGACCATGTCCCGCTTGCCCACCTTCAGGCTGCCGAAGGCGGTGATAGACGGGCTGGCGTTGGGCACCAGGACCATATCACGGTGGAAGGTGCAGGGGTAGTCCCCCATGCCATAGGCCGCGCCGGGGTCGGTGATGTTGGCGATGAAGCCATAAGGGGCAAAATTTTCCGCCGTGATGGGAACGGCCTTGATGGTTTTCATATCAAGCCCTCCTCAGTATACCGGGTTGTCCACGTTAACCTTGTCTACCTCCTGGAAGGGGGCCAGGGTGGACACCATTTTCACCGGCTCGTCGTAGGCGTTTTTTACATAGTGGACCTCGCCGGGCTCGATGTGGATCAAATCGCCTGTACTCAGCACGTGCTTGACACCGTCCACCACGATGTCCACCTTGCCCTCCAGGATAAAGAAATCCTCTTCCATCACGTTGTGGTAGTGGGCCTGGAAATCCTCCCCGGGGCGGAAGCGCACCAGGGCAAAGTTCATTCGGGGGCCCTTCATCAAATACTTCGGGCCGCTCTCTCCAAAGCGGTACTCCCGCTCATTCTCATTGACAATAAACATATTCTTCTCCTCCTATCCAAAATTGGCCGGACCCAATCAGAGGCCGGGGGCGATCCACATATTCCGGGTCAGCCCCTGGTCGCACAGCGCCAGCTGGGCGGGATAAAGCTTCTTCCAGTTGGCGTACAGCTCGTCATATACCGCCTTGACGGAGGCGTTGGGCTGGAAGATCTGGTCCCATTTCACCGTCCGCTCCACAGCCTCCTCCACGCTGGCGTACAGCTTCACGCCCACGCCCGCCAGAATGGCCGCGCCCAGGGCGGTGGCCTCCTTCACCACGGGCACCTTCACCGGCTTGCCGGTGACGTCGGCCACAATCTGGCTCCACAAGGGACTCTTGGCCGCGCCGCCGGCGAAAATCAGCTCGTCGGGCTCGTGTCCGGTGGCCTCCTTGACCAGCTCGATGTGGCCCCGCACCAGCAGGGCGGTATTCTCCAGAATGGCCCGGTAGAAGGTGTATTTGTTGAACTTCTCCGGCTCCAGCAGGAAGTTGGTGAAGGTGGGGCTGGCGTGCTTCCAATTGATGAAATTCATGGTGTCGCTGAAGCAGCATTGCATCCCATAGGACCCGGCGGGGATGTCCTTTGCCTTCTCATTCATCAGGTCGTAGGTGTCCCGGCCCGTGCGTTTGGCCTCCTCTGCCTCCGCCTGACAGAAGCCGTCCCGGAACCAGCGCATCACCAGCCCGGGCTTGAAGGCCAGGGCCTCATACTGCCATAGGCCGGGCAGGGCGGCGCAGTTCACCCGCACCCGGCAGCCGGGGTCGGTTTTGCCGGAGTCGGTGTTGAACTCGTACTGCCAGAAGCTCCCGCCGAACACGGCGGCCTGATTGGCCTTGTAGGCCCCCACGCCCAGCGTGCCCAGCTGGCAGTCACCGCCGCCCACCACAACGGGGGTGCCCTCCAACAGCCCGGTGTCCGCGGCGCCCTTGGCGCTCACCTTGGCGAAATTGGCGCCGCACTCCACCACAGGTGGGAAGATGTCCGCCCGCAGGCCGCACTTCTCCGCAATCTCCGGCAGCCAGTCCCGGCTTTGCAGGTCCATAATGCCGGTGGTGCTGCCGTTGCTGGGCTCCACCGCCAGCCTGCCGGTGAGCTTGTAGATCAGCCAGTCGTTGAACATGCCCAGGTTGGCGGTCTTTTCGTAGACCTCGGGCAGGTTGTCCCGCACCCATAAAATCCGAGGCAGGGCCCCCAGGGCATAGGTCTGGCCGGACTTTAAGTACACTTCCTTTTCCAGCGCCGGGTCCAGCTCCTTGAGCTGGCCCACCTGGGCGTCGCTGCGGGCGTCCACATTGGCGCAGGCCCAAATTTCATTCCCGTCCTTGTCGTAAAGCAGGATGCCCTCCCGCATACAGGTGGTGGACACGGCGGCGATATCGGTGGGGGCAATGCCCGTCTCCTCCAGCACGCCCTTGACGCAGCCCCGGGCGAGCTCCCAGTTGTGCACCCAGTCGAAGTCCATGCTGCCCGGCCAGCGCGGGTCCTCCCGGTGGGACCACTCCTGCTGGACGCAGCCCACCTGTTCGCCGTCCAGGGAAAAGACCACGGCCCGGACGCTGCCGGTGCCCGCGTCCACTGCCATCAGGTATTTCGCCATGGGATTACCTCCTATTTAATAAATGTATGTTGTTTCGTACGCGTTGGAAAACTGATTAGGAATCGGACGCCTCCAGCAGCAGCTGGGCGGTGTCATCGTCGGTGATGAGCACGTCCAGGTAGCCCCCCCGGAGGACGGCTAGGATGGCTTCCGCCTTGTCCGGCCCGCCCGCCGCGCCGATGACGTTGTCCAGCGTTCTGAGCTGGTCCATGGAGGTGCTCATGAGCCGCCCCTCCATGTCATGGGAGACCACGTTCCCGTTTTTGTCCAGGAAGTGACTGAGCACATCGCCCACCGCTCCCTGCATTTTCAGGAAGGTGAAGTCGTTATTGTTGAGAATGCCGTTTTTTACGATGGTGGCCCGGTCGTTCATGGAGCCGATGCCCACCACGCTCATGCTGGACAGGGGGATCATGCGGAAGATCTCCTCCACATCCGGCTCCCGCCGCAGAGCGTCCCGCACGTCCGCGCTGGACAGCAGCAGGGGAGAGGGGATCAGGTACAGCTTGGCGTTGAACACGCTGGAGATGGCGTTGGGCAAGTAATAATTCACGCCCCCCGCCAAGCTCACCACATTCAGCGGAAGCTGCGCCGCCGTGGCCAGGTGGTTGAGAATGCGGCTGGTGGTGTCGCCATAGCCCATGTTGATGAAAGCGCCGTCCGCCGCCCGGCGCAGTATGTACATGGCGGCGGCCTGGGCGATGCTCTCGTTGGGGCTGGATAGGGTGGCCGCCCCGGGGACGATGAAGGCGTCCCGCAGGCCGAAGCGGCCCAGCAGTTCCCGCTCCAGCTCCATACGGCGGCTGCTGTCCTGCTGGACGTTGAACTGGATGACCCCCGCCTGGCGGGCCCGCTCCAGCAGGGCGATGACCTTGGAACGGCTGACGCCCAGAAGGTGGGAGATGCTCTGCTGGGTATAGTTCTCTATATAATAGTACCATACCGCCTTGACCATCAGCCGGTGCTCGTAGTCGGCCTTGTTGAGCCTGTCTATTTTTTCATCCATTTCCAATACCGCTCCAAAATCCGACAAAAGTTTTAACATCCGGCAAATGTCTTATGTCAATAGTATAGCACCTGCCCTTGGCTGCTGTCAAATGAAAGCGAAAAAAATCTTTCATTTTCTGTAAAATCGTTGAAAGCGCTAAAAATCGAGTATAGTTATTGTGCATAACTGACAAAAAAGCGCATTTTTTGACGGAGAGAGAAGGATTTATTGCCGAAAATGGCCAAAAAATTCATGCCGGAAAGGTTTCATCGATATTGACAAACGCAAGAAAAAACCTTATGATAAAGCAAACAGCAAAAAGTGATTTCTCGGGACATTTGTGCATTGCCGCACAGGAATGGGAGAGCTGCAATGGAAGCGAAGGAAACCACAGGGAAAACCGCCCCCCTGTTGAGCGTGCGGGGCATCTATAAGGCCTTTGGCCTCAACGCCGTGCTCAAAGGCATCGATATGGACGTCATGCCGGGAGAGGTGCTTGCCCTCATCGGCGGCAACGGCGCGGGCAAGTCCACCTTAATGAAAATCATCATGGGCATTTACAGCAGCGACCAGGGAGAGTTGGCAATGAACGGTCGGACGGTGGCGCTGAACCGGCCTTCCGACGCCCTGGCCCAGGGCATCTACATGGTGCCCCAGGAGCCGCTGCTCTTCCCCAACATGACGGTGGAGGAGAACATTACCATCGGCTTTGACAAGAGCAAGGCGGAGCTGCATAAGGAACTGGTTGACACCATGGCGGACATCGGCTGGAACCTGGATCTGGGCCGGAAGGCCGGCAGCCTGTCCATCGCTGAGCAGCAGCTGGTGGAGATTTTGCGGGGCATCCTGCGCCACGCCCGCCTGCTGATTCTGGACGAACCCACCTCCGCCCTCACCTTCGACGAGGTGAAGAGCCTGTTCAAGGTGGTGCGGGATCTGCGGGAGAAGGGCATCGGCATCATTTACATCACCCACCGCCTGGCGGAGGTGTTCGACATCTCCACCCATGTGGCCATCATGCGGGACGGCATGATTACCGTTCAGGGCCCGGTGGAGAACTTCACCCGGGAGGACCTGGTAAAGGGCCTGCTGCCCCCCGACGCGGAGGACGGCGCTCAGAGCCGGACGGCGGGGATCTCCAAGGTGGACTACTCGGCCAGGCCGGTGCTGGAGCTGGAAAACTTCAGCGGCTACGGCTTCTCCAATGTGAGCCTGAAGGTCTGGCCCGGTGAGATTCTGGGCGTGGCCGGCGTGGTGGGCGCGGGCCGCAGCGAGATGGCCACCACCATTTTCGGCATGGACAAGGTGCTGGGCGGCCGGGTGCTCCTGAATGGGAATGATATCACCGGCAAAAAGACCCGGCAGGTCATCGCGGCGGGCCTGAACTATGTGCCGGAGGACCGGCACCTCAACGGCCTGTTCAAGATCTGCGACGTGGCCGCCAACACCACCAGCGCCAGCCTGTTCGGCGGGGCGTTGGGCAAGGTGTTCCTCAACCGGAAGGCGGAATACGACATCACCGAGAAGTATGTGAAGAATTTCCGCACCAAAATTACTGGGCACGACCAGCTGACAGGCAGCCTGTCCGGCGGCAACCAGCAGAAGATTGTCATCGGCCGCTCTCTGGCCACCGACCCGGGCATCGTCATTTTGGACGAACCCACCCGCGGCATTGACGCCGCCGCCCGCGGCGATGTGTACAGCATCATCCACCAGCTGCGGGAGCAGGGGCTGTCCATCCTGCTCATCTCCAGCGACATGGAGGAGCTGGAGGAGCTGGCCGACCGGGTGGTGGCTATGTATCAGGGCCGCATCAACGGGTCGTTCCAGGGGGCGGACATCAACCAGGATAATCTCACGGCCGCCGCCTTCGGCATCGTGGAACAGGAGGCGAAGGAAGCATGAGCGCGGTAAAAAAATTCGTGAAGGCCCGGGAGTTCACCAGCTTCCTGTTCCTGGTGGCCCTGTTCCTCATTGTGGGCGTTATCAACCCGTCCTTTTTAACCCTGCCCAACATCAGCGCGTGCTTTAACTCCTCAGTGGTGTACACCCTCATCGCTGTGGGCATGGCTTTCGCCATCTTCATCGGTGAGATCGACGTGTCGGTGGGCTCCACCATGGGTCTGTCCGCCGCCGTGGTGGGCACCATGATTCAAAACGGCTCCAACTGGTTCCTGGCCTTTCTCGCCGGCGTTCTCATCGGCGTTGTGGTGGGCCTGATTAACGGCTGGGGCGTGGCGGTCATGAAGATTCCCTCTCTGATTTTCACGCTGGGCACCAACGGCATTCTTCGGGGCCTGATGTACTTACAGGTGGGCGCGGAGCAGGTCAACAGCCTGCCCAAGGAGTTCAAGGACATTTCCTCCATGACCCTCGTCGGCAGCTTTACCGTCTACTACTGCTGCGCTGTGGTGCTGACCGTCGCCATTCACCTCCTGCTCACCCGCACCAAGCGGGGGCGCTACTTCATCGCTGTGGGCGACAACGCCGGCGGCGCGGAGCTGGTGGGCATCCCTGCCACCCGCACCAAGGTGACGGCTTATCTGATCTGCGGCGTGCTCAGCGCCGTGTCGGGCATTATTTTCGCCAGCCGTATCGGCATCGTCACCTCTCTGAGCGGCAACGGCTATGAGATGAAGGCCGTGGCGGCCTGCGTGCTGGGCGGCATCAGCCTGTCCGGCGGCGTGGGCTCGGTAATCGGCGCGGGCATCGGCGCAGTCATCATGGCCTCTATCAGCTATCTGCTGGTGTTCATGGGCACCTCCTCCAACTACGACAACGCCATCACCGGCGTGATTCTCATCACCATCGTGGTGGTGGACGCGCTGATGCAGCACAGGGCTGCGGTGAATAACCGCCACGCCCGTCTGGCCGCCCGCACCTCGGCGGCCCCTGGTGGAAAGGAGGAGCGGCAATGAGCGAACCCACAGTCAAGCTGGGCGGTCAGAACGGTTTGCGTCGTCTGTGGAACGGCCCCAATTTCCGCTGGAACCTGTTCCTGCTGGTGCTGCTGATTGGGGAGTGCGCGGTGTTCGGCGCGGCAAATCCCAAGTTTTTGTCCTTGAGCCGCATTTTCACCTCCGCCAACAGCGACCTGCCCATCTGGTACATCTCTATCTTTGTCACCTTTGTTATGATTACCGGCGGCATCGACATCCAGTCCTGCGCCATCGTGGGCCTCACCTCCATTATCATCGGTGTGGCCTGGCAGGATTTCGGCTTGAACATCTGGGCGGCGTCGCTGCTGGCCGTGGTGGTGGCCGTGGCCTGCGGAGCCCTCAGCGGCTTCTTTGTGGCCTACTGCGGCGTTCAGGCCATGGTGGTCACCCTGGGTGGCAGCTTCCTCTATTCGGGCCTGGGACTGCTGGTGACCACGCTGTCCAGCACGGAGGCGTATAAGGGCATCAGCGGCTTCCCCGACAGCTTCAAGGCGCTGACCAAAACCAAGCTGTTTGATTTGGTGCCCCTCCCGATTATCATTTTCCTTATCATGTTGCTGGCGGCGTACCTGTTGCTCCACCGGAGCAAATACGGCCGGAAGGTTTTCCTGGTGGGCGTCAACCCGGCGGCGGCGGAGTACTCCGGCGTGAACAGCCGCTGGATCAGCATGTCCACCTATATGCTCACCGGTCTGGCGGCGGGCATCACCGGCGTGGTCATGACCTCTCAGCTGGGCACCGCCAAGTCCGATTTGGGCGGTAGCTTCACCATGACCATCATCACTGCCTGCGTGCTGGGCGGTACCCTGTCCACCGGCGGCAAGGGCAGCGCCCTAGGCACCGCGCTGGCGGCCATCGCCATTACCCTGATGCGGTTTGGTATGCCCCTGTGCTTCGGCATCAACAAGCAGTATCTGGACATCCCCATCGGCGTGCTGCTGGTGGTCGTGGTGGTGGGCCGTGCCATTGTCAGCAATCCTACCGTTATCGCCTGGGTGGGCAGGCTGCGCGGCAAGGGGAAGGAATCCAAGGCCGGCGCATAGTCAAGGTATATTCCGGGACGTTTTGTCCCTGAATATAAAATATCTATGGAGGTATGAAAAATGAAACTGAAAAGACTTGCAGCATTGCTTCTGGCTCTGAGCATGATGTTTGCTCTGGCCGCCTGTGGCGGCGACACTCCGCCTGCGGATTCTCAGCCCGCCGAAAGCCAGTCCGACGGTCAGGAGAGCACGACTCCCGAGGACAACACCCCTGAGCCCGCCGACGAGAACAAGTCCGCCGTTGAGGGCATGACCGTGGCTTACATCCCCAAGCTGACCGGCAACGCCTTCTTTGAGGCCGCCAACGTCGGCGCTCAGAAGTATGCCGCCGAGTGGGGCATGACCGTGGACTACATGGGCGATCCCAACGCCACTGCCGCCGCTCAGGTCGCCGTCATCAATGACGCCGTGGCCAAGGGCGTGGACGCCATCTGCATCTCCGCCGTGGACGCCGCCGGCGTGTCCGACGCGCTGAAGGAGGCCGCCGCCGCTGGCATCGTCATCTCCACCTGGGACTCCGACGCCAATCCCGAGGACCGCTCCCTCATCGTCTCCCAGGGCACTCCCGAGGTGCTGGGCCAGATGCTGGTGGATATGTCCGTGGCCGGCCTGAAGGACCGCGGCGTTGACCCCGACAACGACGCCGTGAAGTATGCCTGGCACTACTCCCAGGCCACTGTGACCGACCAGAACTCCTGGCAGGTCGCCGCTGAGGCCATCATCAAGGACAAGTACCCCAACTGGGAGAACGTTCACCCCGACAACTACTACTCCGAGCAGGACGCTGAGAAGTCCGTCACCATCGGCGAGGCCGTGCTGGCCGACACCCCCGACATCGACCTGATCATCTGCAACGACTCCACCGCTCTGCCCGGCCAGCTCCAGGCCGCCGAGAACAAGGGCCTGACCAAGGACGACGTGACCATCACCGGTTTTGCCACCCCCAACGCCATCAAGGAGTACTGCAACAACGGCACCCTGTACAACTGGGGCCTGTGGGACTGCGGCATCCAGGGCGCTATGGCCTGCTACGTGTCCGCTTACATCGCCGCCGGTAACGACGTGAAGGTGGGCGACGTCATCGACATCCCCGGCATCGGCAAGTGCGAGGTCCTGCCCAACGACAGCATCGCTGAGGGCGCTGCTACCGCCGACGTGAACAACGGCGTGGTTCTGCTCCCCGAGGACGTGATCTTCACCTCCGAGAACATGAACGACTACGACTTCTAATCGAGGTCACCATGTCCTGAAACAGGTCCGCAGGGGCCTGTGACGGGTGGAGCGGGGCTTTTGCAGCCCCGCTCCGCTCCCAAAAGAGCGCCGCTTGCCGGCGCTTTTTTGGGAGCGGAGGAGCGTTTCCTTCGCCGCTGATATTTACCAACACAAGGAGGATATATTTATGGCTGATTTGGAAGGTCTGAAGGTCTCCAAGGACTATCACGTGGAGGTCCCCTTCGCCAATCAGAAGGGCTTCTATCTTAAGGGTATCAACAGTCTGGACTGGGGCATGAAAAAGCACATGTCTAACATTTTCAACCCAGAGAGCGGCAACACCGTCATGTTTGCCTTTGACCACGGCTATTTTATGGGCTCCACCGCCGGTCTGGAGCGTCTGGACCTGCTGCTGCCCCAGCTGGCCCCCTATGTGGACTGCTTTATGGGCACCCGGGGCGCGCTGCGCACCTGCGTTCCCCCTGAGGCGGTGAAGAGCGTGGCCCTGCGGGTCACCTCCGGCTCCTCTATGCTCCAGGACGATATGAGCCACGAGGTGGTGGCGGTGAACATTGAGGACGCCATCCGCATGAACGCCGACTGCATGGCGGTGCAGACCTTTATCGGTGCCGACGGCCAGCTGTCCAGCCTGGACAACCTGAATCAGGTCATCAATTCGGGTATGCGCTATTCCATCCCCACCATGGGCGTGTGCGCCGTGGGCAAGGACATGGCCCGCACCGGCCGGTTCTTCAAGCTGGCCACCCGCATCATCGCCGAGATGGGCGTGCAGGTGGTCAAGACCTACGACTGCGAGGACTTCGAGGAGGTCGTGGCGGCCTGCCCGGTGCCCATCGTGGTGGCGGGCGGCAAGAAGCTGTCCGAGCCGGACGCGCTGAAGCTGGCCTACGGCGTGATGCAGAAGGGCGCCCACGGCGTGGACATGGGCCGGAACATCTTCCAGAGTACTCACCCCGTGGCGATGGCCCAGGCGGTGTCCATGATTGTCCACAAGGGAGCCACCGACAAGGAGGCCCTGGAGTTCTTCGAGGACCAGTGCCACAAGTAAGACAGTTGACGGAAGGAGGGGAAAAGCGGTTGCTTTCCCCTCCTTTTTCCTGTATAATATGGGGACGATCCGCGCATAATCGTCTACTTTTGCAAGAAATTGGGAGGAGAATATGGTTTTACAAGTAATCCAAATGGTGCTGCCCATTGTGATCATGCTGGGGCTGGGCATGCTGTGTCGCCGGAAGAATATTTTCGATATGAACGGTCTGGCGGGACTGAAGGCGGTGGTGGGGGATATCTGCCTGCCGGTGGTGCTGTTCAACGCCTTTTTCACCGCCAAGTATTCCCTGGCTGTGGCGCTGATCTTTGTGCTGGTGTACGCCGGATTTGGTCTGGCTCTGGCGGCAGGTTTCGGCCTGCGGAAGCTGGCCGCGCCCCATGGGAAGTTTTTCCCCTTTCTGCTGGCCAGCGCCGAGGGCGGTATGCTGGGCTACGCGCTGTACGGTGTGCTCATGGGGGAGCAGTCCGGCTTTGCCGCCGTGGACCTGGGACAGACGGTGTTTGCCTATACGGCGTTTTTGGGCCTCCTTTCACTGACCGATGGAGGCAAGCCCACGGTGGGCGGTCTGGTGAAGAACATGGTCACCAATAAATCCTGTATCGGCATGGCTCTGGGTATTTTGCTGGGCGTGCTGGGCGTGGGCCAGTGGGTGCTGTCCAGCCCCGCTTCCGGGGTGGTGACCGGGATTATTTCTATGATTACTGCGCCCACCAGCGCTCTGGTGCTGGTGGTGGTGGGCTATGAGCTGGACCTGGACAAGTCTTTGCTGCGCCCGGTGGCGGTGACGGTGGTATGCCGTCTGGTCATCATGGCGTTGCTGCTGGCGGTGGTGAGCTTCATTCTGTTTCAGCTGGTGCCCTACGACAAGGGGCTGCAAATCGCGCTGATGATCCTCTACGCCCTGCCTGCGCCTTTCATCATCCCCTTGTTCGCCGACGTGGGGGAGGAGGGCAAATATATTTCCACCAGTTTGTCCGTTCATACGTTGTGTACCATCCTGCTGTTTGTGGCCATCGCGGCGTTCAGCCTGAGATAACCGATAGAAAACGCTCAAAAAGGGCGCAACCTTGAGGCAACTCCCATGAGGAAGTTGCCCTAAGAGGCAGGGGCCCCAAATGACAATTTTCCTATTTGGACGGCGTAGCTATGGCTACGCCGTCTTTTTCCTGCGCTTCCGCATAGCCTGATAGTAAGTCATAAATTCCTGCCCCAGCATTTCCGGTTCCGGTGCCGTCCAATTTCCGGCGCTTATTGGTGGGACGGCGGCGGTAGATAAGGGACTCGGCGGCTGTTGGCTTACAGCGCTGGTGGAGGCTGAGGCAGGAAAGGCGTATGGAGTCACCCGTGAGATGCAGGACGCCTGGTCCTGCCGCAGCCGGAAGAAGTGGGCAGAGGGCGAGGCCGGGGGTGCGTTCAACGAGGAGCGCTTCCCCGTTGAAACTAAGGTGAGGAATGACACCGTGAAACGCGCAGTAAAGTATTGCGGTGGGTGTAATCCCCGCTGCGACAGAGCGGCATTTGTGCGCCACCTGGAAGAAAAATTCGGTGTGGCCTTGATTCCCGCCGGATGCGAAAGGGAGGCCCTGCCATTACCAGGAAAACGCAAAATGGAGAGCCAGCAGCACTGCTGTATTCACCACAGGCACCGTCACAGTGTCATTGCCGCCCCGGGAAATCAGCTCGGTGTACGCCCCGGGAATAGCCGTGGCCAGCGCGGACAGCAGTCATTGATACCACGGCATATCTGCCATGACCAGCATGAAGGCGGTCCCCACCAGAGCGGACACGCCAGCCATGGCGGCGGAACCCTCCCAGGTTTTCTTGGGATCGGCCAGGGGCAGCTTTACATAGTGCTTCCCGAACCGGTGACCCACCAGCGCCGCAGCACCGTCCCCGGTCCCCCACATGAGGATGGAAGCTGCTGCGGCCCAAGGAAGTCCAAACCCGCCCCAGCACACCGTCACCAGGGCCGCGTCCATGACGAACAGCAAAAGCAGACTCTTTTTGACCTCTCCTGGTCCCTTCTGGACAAAAAGCCCGTCAAACCAGGGCTGGCCTTCCAACGCGCACAGGATGGGGTATACCGCCGCCGCAAACAGCAGGGCGGTGAGGGACGCCTGATACCACTTCTCCGCCGCCCACATCATTTCCACCAGGCAGGTGAACGCCGCCAGGTGCAGCAGCTTGCGGAATACGTAGGACGGGATCTTGAAAAAACGGTGTAGGCAGAGCAGAATAACGGCAGCTGGAACGATGTACTCCAAAAACTCCAGCGTACAGGCGAACACGCCGTACAGCAGCGGCGCGGCCTTGATCTGCTCCCAGTAGTGGAGCAAAATCAGCGCCGCCCCCAGCAGGGTGAGCACCACCCCGGTTACCAGTCCCACAGTACGGCTGTCCACTCGGTTGGCAAACCGGGCGGAGGCCAGGGACGCCGTTGTGGCTGCGGTCATGCAAAGGATCAGTACAGGCCACCGCTCCAGCAGGATAGCTGGGTGGATGAGGATGTGGCTCACTGAGGCGATGAGGGCAGTAAAGGTCATAATAAAGGTGCTGGTGCCCACGGCGACCTTCCGCTCCATGCCCAGAAAGGCGGTGAACACCACCAGCATCATCATGCCCCCGCCCGAACCTACAAAGCCTGTGCCAAAGCCGATGGTTAGTCCGAAAAACAGAGAAACGGCCACGCCCTTCCAGCCCAGCGCCGCTCCTTTTGCCGTCGTGGCAGACCGCTCCGTGCCGGGCTTTACCAGAAAGCGGATGCCGATGCAGAAGGTCAAGATCAAGGTGAAGCCCCCCAGCACCACATTCCCCGCACTCCAGGCAGCGAAGCTGCCCACGGTACACATCCCGATGATACAGCTCAGCATAATCCAACCCCGGCGCAGGTCGATGTTTTTGTGGCGGATGTAGGTGGCGGTGGTCACAGCTGAACCTAAAATATCCGAGGCCAGGGCGATGGCGGTGGCCTGGTAGGCCCCTGTCTCTCCGGCGAAAGAGGGGCAAAGCACAATCAAAATGGGCACCATCACCGTGGCCGCCGACAGGCCCACCAGCCCTGTCCCCACCCCAGCCAGCACCGAGGCCAGGATATACCAGAAACACTCCAACATACGCTTCCGCTCCTTGCGTTCAATTGCTTTTTTATGGTATCATGAAACAGAAGATATGTCCAGAAAGGAACGGATGTTTATGAAGGAAAAGTATTGGGCCGCGCTGGCAGCGGGTGTGGGAATTGGCGCGTGGTGTGTCCATCGAAATAAAAAATACCCTGTGCGCCGGGAACTGCGCTTCGCCAACAAGCTGGCGATTCCCGGCTGTGCCGTCAGCCTAGGCACGGCGCGGCTCTTCAACCGGCTACTGAGCCGGATGCCATTGCCCACCCCGCCCCAAAGTACAGAGCGCTGGGGCACACAGTTTTTTTCAGCGGACGGAACGCCGGTCCGCTTGACTCTCTACCGCCCAAAAGGTCTGGACTGGGCCGCGCCCTGCCTGGTCTATTTCCATGGCGGTGGGTTCTGCCTGGAGGATGCGGGATATATCCACCGCTATGCCGCCCGGTATGCGGAAGGGGCCCGGTGCATGGCGGTGTTCGTCCACTACCGCACAGCGGATATCACCCCCTTCCCCGCACCGTTTGAGGACTGTTATGCCGCTGTGCGCTGGGTGTGGGATAACGCTCCGAGACTGCGCGTGGACCGAGCGAGGATTGCCGTGGGTGGAGACAGTGCCGGGGGCGCGCTGGCCGCTGCCTGTGCCCTGCGGGCCAGGGATGAGGGCGGCCCCCGGCTGTGCTTCCAGCTGCTGATCTATCCCGTGACCGACTGCCGGATGGAGACGGACTCCATGCGGAAATATACCGACAGCCCCATGTGGAACGCCAGGCTGAATCAAAAAATGTGGGAGCTGTATCTGCGGGAGGGGAACCGCGGAATGCTGCCGTATGCGGCTCCCTTACTGGCCCGCGATTTCTCAGATCTTCCGCCCGCCTATGTGGAGGTGGAAGAATTCGACTGCCTCCATGATGAAGGACTCGCCTATGCCAAGGCTCTGGAGGCGGCGGGTGTGGCGGTACAGGTGGAGGATGTGCGGGACACCTTCCACGGCTTTGATTTTTTTACAGGCAAAGAGGTTTCAAAGGCAATGATTCAAAAACGGATACAAGCGCTTCGACAATTTTTCGCCCTCTAAACGGGGGAGCGTTGGGTGTTGCATTCAGACGCTGTTATGGCACAGTCCTTTTCAGCGATAGCGATAAATACAATGTTCTGCAAACCTTCCAACGATTCCTTCGCGTTCTGATAATTGTTGTCATAGCGGGCCAGTGTGCAGCTTTCCCAGTCCATTCTTGGAAGGTCCTGTACCTTGGCCATGATACGGTCAAGCTCATCCGGGGCATTCGCATAAAAATCGCCATACGGAACGCCGGCTTTACTATCTTCATCCGGCTTGCGTCGTTGTACTTTCGCTACGTATCATTATTGCACACGGTATAGCGGTCCATTTTGGGCATCATGATATCCAGTATTCTCCAATTTTCTCCAATGCGCGCCGTGGGCATCATCCTGCTGGACTACGGTATCCTCCTGATAGGCCTCCCTTGTCCCAGTGCGGCATTCCATGTTATAGTGGCGGCAAAGATTGCGAGGGGGACATATTGTGAAAGAAGAATGCCTGTGTGCCAAAATCTTTTGCAACGTAATATCCGTTTTCCAGAAGGAAAACCTGTACAGACTTATCAGTGGGGTCTACGATCCAATATTCCCGAATGCCCGCGCGCTGGTACAAGTTGAATTTGACAAATCTATCATGGCGGCTGGTAGAAGGCGAGAGAATTTCCATCACCAAATCAGGTGCGCCTTTGCAGCCGATGTCATCCAGCTTGGAAGGGTCGCACACCACTGTAATGTCCGGTTCCACCATCGTGTCCACGTTCTCTGGGCAGTCTCCATCGCACTCTAATGGCCGAACCGCAAACGGTGATGGGTAAACCTCACATTTTTTCCCGTCCAGATTATTGCCCAGCTGCCGGTTAAACTCGGATACAGCTTTCTGGTGTACTCTGGTAGGCGGGGCCATCATCACCGGGTCTCCGTAAATCAATTCAATGCGATCCTGCTCATCCCAAGCCAGTGTATCGGCCAGGGTATGGTGTTTTTCCAACGGTAACGGCATATGAATCCCTCCTCATTCATCAGCAAGCTGTCCCTGCGCCATACTGTTTCTGTTCTGCCTATATTCTAAACGTTTTTTCAAAAGAAAACAAGGGAAGGAGCAAATAGTGTGAAAGATACCCGGATTAGAGGTGCACCCAAAAAGGGCACAAAAACCC
>CAOKLO010000024.1 GCA_948469375.1 uncultured bacterium
AGATTTTTTCTCAGTTTCGTTGTCCCGATTTCTCAAAAATTTTGTCACGCTACAACGGCCCAATACATTTGCTTGTTTTCAAGCCCAGGCGTCCGAAAAAAGAGTGGAGGCAGCCGCATGGCTGTGATAGAATAAAGCAAAGAAGGTGAGGAACGATGGACGAGGAAACCACGGTTGCCCAGGGACTGCATACCACAGATGATAGCGCGGGCTACGATGCGGCCTGCATGCGGGTCCTTTCCGAAAAAGCAATCTTGGCGCGGATTATGAAAGCCTGTCTGGAGGAGTACCGGGATTGCCCGGTGCGCGGCATAGAGGAAAAGTATATCAAGGGACAGCCCCAGGCGTCCAGCGTTCCCGTGCTGCCGGACGAGGAAGAAAGCGTCATCAGCGGCCTGGATGCGGAAATCTGTCCACGAGGGAACGGTCACTTACGATATCCGATTCCGCGCCATTGCCCCTGACTCCGGGGAGCTAATCGGCCTGATCGTGAACGTGGAACCTCAGAATGATTTTTACCCAGGGTATCCTCTGGCGAAGCGGGGAATATACTATATACTATTGCAGCCGCAATTGCAGCCGCATGATTTCCTCTCCGTATGGCCGGGAGTTTACGGGCTCTCATTACGAGAAGCTCAAGAAGGTCTATTCCATCTGGATCTGCATGAATCCGCCGAGAAGGCGGGAGAATACCATCACCCGGTATCGTCTGACGGAGGAACATCTTGTAGGGCAGGCTGTGGAGCCGGTCCAGAATTACAACCTGCTGTCCATCGTCATGCTGTGCCTGGGCGGGCCGGACGGCGAAAACTACGACGGTGTGCTGCGGATGCTGGATGTGCTGCTCTCGCACGAAACCAGCGAGGCAGAGAAACGCAGAATTTTGCAGGACGATTATGATATTCAAATGACGCGAACACTGGAAAGCGAGGTGTCGGCTATGTGCAATTTGAGCAAAAGCGTCATGGAAAAGAGCTGGAAGAAGGACATGGAGAAGGGCCTAGCAAAGGGCGTAGAGCAAGGCATTCTGTCGTCTATTAGAAGCCTTATGGAAACGATGGGCTGGACTCTTGACCAAGCCATGACCGCTCTGAAAGTGCCGGAAGTGGAGCGCCGGGTCTATCAGGGCCTGCTGGGAAAACCATTGTAATTCAAACGCTGGGAATCTATGATGATTTCCAGCGTTTTCGATTCCCCCTGATTTTGGAAGTTTTTAGCAGGCAGCACGACTCAAACTCTCCCCTCTCTCTAAAAAAGAAAAACATACCTCCCCGGAGCTGCCAAGCCGCTCCGAGGGAGGTTTTCCGTTTCAGGACGGCCCTTCCCGCCATTGTTGCTTATGCTTCATGTGTTCAGCGTTCTCCGGTGGTGTTGGTAATAGCTTTTTCAATGCTTGCCGGCTATACTGTCGTTACAACAAACGGGAAGGAGCACAGCAGCATGGAACAGAAAAAGAACCTCTGCGCTCAGGTGCCCCTCAGCCTCCACGCGCAAGTCTGCGAGGCCAGAGAGTCGGCGGGCCAGACCACCAGCGAATACATCACGAACCTGCTGGTCGAATACTACAATCTGAAGAAAAACGGAGGTACGGCAACTATGAGCGGCAATGCGAGAAAGATAGCCTTCCAGATCCCCGAGGAGCTCTTCCGGCGGATCAAGACCTACCTGGAGTGGGAAGCCCAGCGGACCGGCAGGAAGCTGGCCCAGCGGGAGTTCGTGCTGAACTTGATCGAGGAAGCGCTGATCGAAGCTAAGGCGGCTGCCGCTGAAGAAGCCGAGCGGGTCAACGTCTCCATGGACAGCGCCAGCCCCACCGGGGCTGCCACCGAGGCGAATGATCCCGAGGAGGAGGACCTGCCCCCGAGAAGTCCTGAACCACCACATCGCCACCGCGTCCCCGCCCTGCGGGGCGTGGTGCTTTCTTTGATGGCAGTAGAGAAGATTCCGCTGTCCATCGGCTTTCCCAAACAGTCAAAAATGATACAAGTTTTCACTACTCTTGAGGAATGGAATGGCAAAGGAGACCAAGGCAGGAGAACACAACTCTGGGTTTCCCCTCTCTAATAGTGAAAAATGCCGCCAGAAAAGAGACTAACACGGTGCGGTTTTATCGTTCTCTTTCACACAGCTTATAGGATTTGCATGTGCGACGGTTTACTACATGTTCTGCATGATTTACGAAGGCCGCAGGGGCAATCAGCTGGTTCCATTGACACCGAAACGGTTTTCGCTGAATGGAACTATGATCCGAAATGTAGTCAGCATCGGCATCCCGGGCGCGCTCATTACAGTGCTTATGAGCGTATCCAACATTGTGCTGAACAACTATATCGGTAATTATGGGTCTGATGCGGTGGCCTCTTATGGGATTGCTTATAAACTCGATATGATTCCTATTTTGCTGTCGGTGGGATTATCACAGGACGTTGCTCCTTTGGCGGGCTATTGCTATGGAGGAAATGAGAACAAGCGAATGTCCGATATTGTGAAGCGAACGACACTATATGGCGTCCTTATGGGTGGGATATTTACCGCTGTCTTTGTACTGTTTGGAAAACCGCTTGCCTCCATATTCTTGAAAGATGATGTCTTAATTGAGCAAACAGGGTACTTTTTAAAAATCCTGCGCCTGCCGGCTCCGATGCTTGGGATTATCAATATGATGACCAGCTATTTCCAAGCGCTGGGTAAGGCGGTGAAATCGCTGACCATTACACTCCTGAGAAATGCGGTGCTGTTTATTCCGGGCGTCATGATTCTGAACCATTTCTGGAAATTGGACGGCGTCATTGCGGCACAGCCAGTCGTTGAAACAGCTTTGGCAATTATTTGCATACTGATGTATGTGCTCGATGTAAAATCATCCCGCCGATAATCAACGCATACCCGACTCAAGCCGGACAAGGCAAAATCTATAAGTCAAGCGCACCCCATAACCCAAGGCGAAGGGCTGGAGCAAGGCTGTCTACAGATAACAGCAAAAGAGGTGAGGCGGGAGCATCCCTGACATGGGATGCTCCGCCTCTTTTGCATTTCAGAAGGAGGTAATCAACATTATGAAACAGCATGCGGACGGCTTCGCTTCGTCCTCTAAAAGTCCCCCAAAGGAAACCCGCGAGATGAGCAACCAAGAATTTATCGCTCGTATAAATGCGCTCATCCCCGCCCCAAATGAAGAAGCCAACAGAAATTTGCTGGACTTTGGCAACAGCCTCTGGCTTCGGCTGAAAGAGGACCTGTACAATACGTTTTCCTCCATTTCCCGCCACTTTACCCCGGATACATTACAAGGTGTGTACGACCTGAGCGGAATTGCGAATGAGGGGATGCTGCCGTAGGAGATGATAGGCGCGGCAATTTATTTGCAGACAAATACGCCGGCGCAGGAGATCAAGGAGGATTCCTGGGACTATTTCGTAGGTTTTACCACCCAGAAAGCCCCTGATAAAATCAGCTCCCTGGCGCTCTGCACTGTGCATGAAAACGGGTGTGCAGCGCAGTTCTATACCCGCCACTTTGGACGGTTCGCCCCCCTGGAGCTGCTGTATAACGCAACAGCCCGCTCCGTATACAACGGCGTTACGATAATGGAGGCTCTCCAACAGTTCGATTGCAATATGGAAATACGCCATCCATGGGGAACGGATGTTATTCTTGACCCAGAGCCTAAAATGGTGGAAAAGCTGACCCAGCTGATGCCGGACAGTCCCATTATTGCCGCTCATATCAACTTAGACGCGGACAGCGGGACCGTTGCCACGGAGATGAACCCCCTGTGGGAGAAGCTGCGGGATGAGTTAAGCCACGGCCCATACAGACAACAGCAGAAAAACTCCGAAAAAAAGCGCTCTTCCAAGCGCAGCCACCAAGTGGAAAGATAAAGGTGAACACCCTCCGGCAACGTCCCGGCATTCCACAACGGGACACCGGGACCTTTTTATTTTCAGCAAAGCAAGGTCAAACATTGGAATTCAGCTGATGGTAATAACCGTCATAGACGTGGGAAATGGGCTTGTCCGCCGGCTCAGAAATTCCCCTTACCGCTCCGTTTCCGCCGTGCGCGGCGAAAACTGCGCCGGACGGGAAATTTCTTCGCTATCGACCGCGATTCGCTTCGCTGGATTCGCGGTCGATAAAGGAGGTGCGTTTGTTTTGTGGAAGGTTGCTGAGGTAATTTGCTCCGCTGATTGTCGTACTCATGATAATTCCTTCCTTTCTAATCGTTGGCCTGTTTGTTGTGCCGGAAACTCCGGCTGGTACGATATATGAGCGCAGGAGCGTCAGCCCATCTGTGGGATCACTGCGGTAAAGGTGATGACTCCATCCGCATAATAGTTGGAAATGCGGCCCTTATGCCGGGTGACAATCGCCTTGGCGGTGGACAGGCCAATTCCGTAACCTCCAGTGGAGCGGGCGCGGGAGGTATCTGCCCGGTAAAACCGGTCAAAGTAACGGGAGAGCTGGGCGGTGTCCACTCCCGCACATGGGTTTGATGCGGAAATATAGATATTCCGCCCCCGTACAGATACAGACAGATGAATGTTCCCCGCTGGATCACAGTATTTGACCGCATTGTCCAGCAGAATTGAAAACAGACGAAAGAAATTGCCTTGGACACCTTTTAAGCTGATCTCATCAGGAATTTCCGATGTCAAGGTTTTTCCGTCCGCCTCAGCCAGCGGCTGAAAGGCATCTGCACTGGCTTGGGCAATCTCACTGATAGAAAATAGCTCCACTGTGTCCTCTTTGATCGTTTCCTCTGTGCGGGCCAGCTCCACCAGATTTTTGATGAGCCTGTCTAAACGTGTGATTTGAGATTTTGCGCTCTCCAGCCACTTGTCCTCTCCATAGGTATCTTCCAGCAGCCCCATGTCCGCCGACAGAATCGCCAGCGGCGTTTTCAGTTCGTGGGAAGCATCTGTAACAAACTGCCGCTGCCGCTCCAGATTATCTACAAAAGGACGGATTGCCCGTTTGGACAGAACCAGCAGCAGAGCAAAAACAGTCAGAACACAGGCCAGGAATATAATAACCGTAATGCGCAGCGTATTATTGGCTGCCTGGAGCTGGAGAAAACAGTCCAGCACAATGACTGTGCTTCCTCCGGCTTCATCCGGGAATA
Organism: uncultured bacterium; assembly: GCA_948469375.1. GTDB lineage: Bacteria > Bacillota > Clostridia > Oscillospirales > Oscillospiraceae > Enterenecus. The sequence continues at coordinate 5,123 of CAOKLO010000024.1, forward strand.
CACCGAAACGGTAATGGTCTACATACCCACGCTTCGCTCCGGTATTGACGATCTGGCTGATGGTGTCCACCACTGTCTGGCGATCCAGTGCGGCAATATGGTCCAACACAACGGACCGGATTTCCTGTTGGGCGGTAAGCTCTACAATAAAATATCGCGTTTCAAAGGGTGTCTCCGGGGTGATCTGGAAGTTAAAGTCCGAGGGGTCAAAATGGGTGCCTGGGGGAAGAAAGGTTCCTCCGTTTTGATGAAGAATGGAAATAGCCTTGTCCACACGATTAGCGGTAATAAAGTGGTTGCTAATACCGATTGCCGTGCAGAGAACAGCCATGGTTCCAATCAGGGAAGCCATCGCGATGAGAATGAATTTCCGGCGTAAGGAAGAAATCATGTTGTTTCCTCCAGCAGATACCCCTGACCCCGGCGGGCGGCAATGCAGACATTGGCCCCTACCGCCTCCAGCTTCCGGCGCAGATAGGAGATATAGGCCCAGACCACGTTGATCTCCGCCTCGCTGTCGTAGCCCCAGATATGCTCCATGAACTGCTCCGTGGAGATCAGCCGCCCCTCCTGCCGCATAAGCAGTTCCAGCATTTGAAACTCCCGGTTGCCCAGCCGGACGCAGGCGGAGCCGCATTTCAATTCAAAGGTGGAGCAGTCCAGGGTAACATTCCCGGCAGAGAGAATCTTGGGCGTATATTCCCCGCCCCGGCGGGTCAGCGCCCGGACCCTGGCAACAAATTCCCGGTTGTCGAAGGGCTTGGGCAGGTAGTCGTCCGCCCCGCTGTCTAATCCAGCCACCCTGTCCTCCACCTGGCTTTTTGCTGTCAAGAGCAGTACCGGAGTGGAAATGTTTTTGGAGCGCAGGGCCTGCAACGCCTGGATACCGTCCAGCTTTGGCATCATGATATCCAGTACAATGCAGTCGTAATTTTCCGCCAGCCCATAGTCCAGCGCGTCCTGCCCGTTGTAGACCACATCCACGGAGTAATGCTCCCGCTTGAGCAGGGCCTCCAGCACCATGGTCATCTCCGGCTCGTCATCGGCAACTAAAATCCGCACAATGTACCCTCCCTTGCGTATTTATGTTGGCTTTTGCTCGGTGAGTTTTACGCTTATCGTGGTTTCTTTTCCACTGCGAGATACCACCACTTTGACCACATCCCCAACGCTGTGCCGGCTTAAAACGGCTGATACATCTGCGGCGTTGTTAATAGCCGCTCCGTCAATTTGGATAATGCGGTCTCCGGCTTTCAGCCCCTTATCCGCAGAGGATTGGGTAACGTATAGCCCCGGCGTGGAGTAGTAGGTTTGCCACCCCATTCCTGGCTTTGTGATTTGGGCCACGCTGATGCCAAGCTGCGGGCGCCCGGTCACATAGCCATATTGAATCAGGGCCTGGACAATCTCCTTGACGGTATCTGAGGGGATGGCAAAGGCCAACCCCTCAATATCATCACCAGAGGATTTTGCGTTGACCACTCCGACTAATTCTCCGTCCAGATTAAACAGACCGCCGCCGGAATTTCCAGGGTTGACCGCCGCTGAGGTTTGCAGCAGTGTCATGGCTTCTCCGTCAATGGTAATCTCCCGGTCTTTCGCGCTGATAATACCCTCGGTTACAGTGCCGCCTAATTCGCCCAGCGGATTGCCGATTGCAATTACGAAATCCCCGACCCGCACAGCTGATGAATCGGCCAGCTTTGCGGTGGCCAATCCTGACGCATTGATTTTCAAGACTGCCAGATCAGTTTTTGCATCTGTGCCGGTCAATGCGGCTGTATAGGTCTGACCATCACTCAGCCGAACCTTGATCGTATTGGCCCCATCAATAACATGGTGATTGGTAACGATATAGCCATCCTCAGACAGGACAACCCCGCTCCCAGCCCCTTCTGTTACATACTCCCGGAACCAACTGCTGACTTGCTTGGTCTCTGTGAACACCTCCACTACACTGGGAGCCGCGCTATCCACAATGCCGGCCAGGTCGATTACTACCAGGGTAGCAGCAGATGCAGTGCCACACAGAAAGCACACACACATCAAGACTGCACAGGCCAATACCACTGCCCGTTTCTGGATTTTTTGTTTCATAGAACCGCTCCTTTCTGTTCTGGTAGAGTTTCTATCAATTCCCGAATGGTTTGCAGAGACAAGTCCGTGGAGGCAATTTCATCCGCACACCGTTTCAGCTCCTGGACGATCAGCGCCTGATTTTCAATGTCCTGTTTATATTTCAACTGATGCTCAATGCTGGCCCAGCAGTCCATGGCGATGGTGCGAAGCTGCACCTCCAGCCAGACCGGATGCTCCGGTGCTTTCTCCAAAAAGCGCAAAGGCAGGGAGAGGATCATGTGATAGCTGCGGTATCCGTTGGGTTTCGGGTTACGGATATAATCCTTTTCCCGCAAAATCTGAACACCCGGAATCTGGCGGATGAGGCTGACCGTCTGGTCAATATTCTGGACAAAGGGGCATACCAAACGTACCCCTGCGGCATCCCACACATCCTGGAGGGCGCTGTCTGCCGTAACAGGGAGATTTTGCCGCTCCAGCTTTGCCCTCATGCTTTCCGCACTCTTAATCCTGGCCTGGAACGAGGCAATCGGGTCACGCTGTCCCCGGCTGGCCTGATAGCGGCGGATCATCTGGAGACAAGAGAGAAATTCTTCAATCACACCTTCCAAAAGAATCAGGTAGTCTCCATAAAAAAACCGTTCTGCACTGGTGATCTCAAGAGGTAAATTTTCCAAATCAAGCTCCCTTCTGTGGGTGATCCGTGTTGGGTGGGACGGTTCTTTCCAGCCAAAGCGTACATTGCAGCGTCCCGTCCTCCGTCAGAATAAAAATCAACGCCACTTCGCTGGTGTCATTCCTGACAGTGATATGTCCCACACCGTCCTGGCCGGTGGTCGCGTCAATCACGGCCCCTTGGTCAAAGAAAAGCGTCATAGCACCCTGTACCTCCTGCTGCGGGTCAAACAATGTCAACAGCAGTTCGCCGCTCCTCGGCAGGCCGGAGACGCTGGCCACTCCTTCGCTGTCCACTTGACAATGGCCGCTGTTGGCCTCCGTAGTGAAACAGGCCGCGCTTCCGTTGAGGGTGTCCCCATTTTCAGTTTGGAACAGAGCCGCAATAGAAAGCTCGTCCTCCTCTGTTTTTTCAGGAGGCGCTGCGCTCATGCTGGCACAGCCGGACAGAAGCAACAACAGCAGCAGCGCAATTCCTACTTTTTGAATCCGCATCACAGGCGCCTCCTTTCGGCTGGCTTCTATGAATGAAGCCTTGCTATCAGTATAGATGCCATACTCAAAAATAACTTAAAAGAAACACGGCGGTGTCAAAATTTTTACTCTTGAGGAACTGCCATCATCTTTCGAGAAGTCCACAGGTACAGCAGCGCGACCAGCGCCGTGGAAAGCAAATCCGCTACGGGCTGCGCCCAGGCCAAGCCGTTGGCCTGTAACATGGCCTGGAGAAGGAACAACGCCGGGATGTAGATGATCCCCTGGCGGCTGAGGTTGATAATCAGGGCCTGTGCCGCCGCCCCCATGGCCTGCAAAGCGTTGGTCAGCACATAGAACACACCGAACAGAAAGCTGGTAGTCAGCAGAATGTTGGTGAAGGTGAGCGCATAGTCAAAGGAAGCCGGTTCCGTCAGAAACACACGGATGATGGAGCCGCGGAGCAGATAGCACAGCCCTGTCATGACCGCGCTGAGAGCCAGAGAAAAGAAGAAGGAAAAGCGCATGATTTTTTTGAACCGCTCCCACAGCTTTGCACCGACACAGTACCCCAGCAGGGGCTGGACGCCCTGGCCGAAGCCGATGCAGACCATGCCGGTCATCATAGTCACCTTCATGGCCACGCCCATCCCTGCCACAGCCATATCGCCATAGCCCGCCATCCGCGCATTTACAATAATCTGGGACACGCTCATCAGCAGAGAACCCAACGAGGCCGGGATGCCAATAGCCAAAACGCCTGTAAAAATCTGGTCTTTGACGGAGAAATCCCTGATATGGATACTAAGTGTTGATTCCCCTTGCAAGAAATAGAGAATATAATACCCAGCGCCCGCCACGTTGCCGATGACCGTGGCAATGGCGGCTCCGGCAATCCCCCAGTGAAATCCAAGAATCATGATGGGGTCCAGAACAACATTAAGAAGGTTGCCTAAAATCTGTCCAATCATAGCTTTGTTAGGCTGGCCCTCCGCTCGGAGAATGTTGGAATAGCAGTTGGAGATCAGGACAAAGGGGCCACCCAGAGCAACGATGGTCAGGTAGGTTTTTGCCGGTTCCCAGGTGTCTGCGCTGGCCCCGATCAGGGCTAGAATCTGTTCCATAAAGATCAGGAAAGCAGCGGACATGGCGATTCCCACCGCCACGCATCCCCACATACAGAAGGAACACACCTTCTTTGCATATTCAGCCCGTCCTTGCCCAAAGGCGCGGGAAATGACCGAGGTTCCTCCAATTCCGAAAACAGTGCCAACCGCCATAAAGATAAGAAAAACCGGCGTAGCCAGGGATACCGCCGCCACCAGGATATCGCTGTGGGTCTGGGAAATAAAGAAGGTGTCCGCCAGATTGTAAATCAGGACCATCAGCATAGCCGCCATAGCGGGGAGCGCGTTTTTCAGTACCGCCTGGGGTACTGGTGCTTTCTCAAAAAGGTTCATGGTATCGCTCATAATCGTTCCTCCTGAATTCGAAATGATACGTTTGATAGTCTGCTTTTGATTATCGTAAGGGATTGCCGCCGAAAAATTACGGCGGCAATGTTACAGGGAGTTCCGCACCTTTTGCAGAAGCATATAGAAGATGTTCCGTTCGGCTTCTGTCAAACCTGAGAGAAGCCGCTCCTCCGCCTCGGCCCGATGATGCAGGGCTGTGCGAACGCACTCAACGCCTGCCGGTGTGATCCGTACCAGCTTGATCCGCCGGTCCCCGGCATCACCGAACCCTTCCACATAGCCCTTTTGCTCCAGCCTGGACATAATCCCCGCCGCCGTAGATTGCGCCACATGGAGAATTTGCTCCAGCTCCTTCAACGAATGCTGTCCTTCCGGGGCCTGCTCCAGCTGTACCAGCGCCTCCAGTTGTGTCAGCGTCAAGTCCTTGGCCCGTAGGGCATTGTTGGCATTTTTCCGCATCTCATCGTTGATCTGTTTAAGAAGCGGTCCGCATTCCTGCCGTGTTTCCATTGACATCCCTCCTGACAGCCATAAAGATAGCACGCTTTTGAAAATTTGTCAATAGCCAGCGTTCGTTTTTTAAGTAGCTTTTAAGTTCGCCCGTTATAATAGCTCCATCCTAACCAAAAGGAGGGGACACCCTTGATCGAAATTTCCCATCTGACCAAACGCTATGGGGAGCATCTGGCGGTATCCGATCTGAGCTTCACCGTGGACAGCGGCCAGATATACGGCTTTCTGGGGCCCAACGGCGCGGGAAAGTCCACCACTATGAACATCATGACCGGCTGCCTGTCCGCCACAGAGGGCAGCGTCCGCATGGATGGCCATGACATCTTCGAAGAGCCGAATCAGGCCAAAAAGCTGATTGGCTACCTCCCGGAACAGCCTCCACTCTACATGAACGAAACGCCGGAGGAATATCTGCGCTTCGTGGGCGAGGCCAAGGGCCTGCGGGGAACTGGGCTGGAGCGGCAGATAGACGAGGTGATCTCTCAAACGGGGATCAAGGAGGTGGCTCACCGCCGTATCTCCGCGCTGTCCAAGGGCTATAAGCAGCGGGTGGGTATCGCCCAGGCCCTGCTGGGCAATCCCAAGGTTATCATCCTGGACGAACCTACTGTGGGCCTGGACCCCATCCAGATCATTGAGATACGGGACCTGATTAAAGAACTGGGGCAGACCCACACGGTCATTTTCAGTTCCCACATTCTTTCCGAAGTGCAGGCCATCTGCGACCAGATCATCATGATTTCCAAGGGGGGGCTGGTGGCCTTTGACACACCGGAGAATCTGGAAAAGCATCTGCTCTCCCCCAACGAGGTGGTTTTGACCTCCGATGACAGCGCGGCGGAAATCCGGGTACTGCTGGAGGGTGTTGACCACATCACAGACCTGACACTGGAGGAAACGGAGACCGGCCTTGTGACCGCCCGCATCAAAACGGACCTCATCAACGTCTATGATCTTTCCCGGTCTGTGTTTTCCGCCTTTGCCGCCAGTGGAAAGGCGCTGCTGGAGCTGACGGTGAAAAAGGCCAACCTGGAGGACATTTTCCTGGAACTGGCGGAAACGGATGACGGCGCTTCCGAGCCTCCTGCTGTGGAGGCTGAAATTGTGGAAAGCGAGGTGACAGAGGAATGACGGCGGTATTAAAGCATGAGCTGAAAAGCTATTTCCGCTCCTTGACCGCGTATGTGTTCGGGGCGGGCCTGCTTCTGGCGGTGGGATTGGGCGCTATGCTCTACAACATCGAGGCAGCGGTAAGCAATTTTGAATTTGCGCTCAGCTATTTCAGCATCATTTTTGCGGTGATCGTTCCCATCCTCACCATGCGGGTCATCGCAGAGGAGCGGAAGCAAAAGACCGATCAGCTTCTGTACTCCCTGCCCATTACCACCACGCAGGTTATTGTGGGCAAGTACCTGGCTCTGCTGACAGTCTACATGATCCCGCTGTGCATCGTGGCAGTCTATCCCCTGATTTTCAGCCAATTCGGGGAGGTGTACCTGCTGACCTCCTACGGCTCCATGTTGGCCTTCTTCATTATGGGGGCGGCACTGATTGCCTTGGGGGTGTTTATCTCCTCCCTGACGGACAACCAGGGTTTCGCCGCAGGGATTGGAATTGCGGTGATTCTGCTGAACTATTTCAGCGTCAGTCTGTCGGAGTATGTCTCCTCCACTGCCTTCGGCTCCGTAGCTGCCCTCTGCGTCATCATTCTGGCTCTGGGAGCGGTCATTAAGCATCTGACGAAAAACGAAAATCTGGCCTATGGCGTCTGCTTTGTTTTGATTGCGGCTATTGCCATTACCTGCTTTATGGACAGCACAAAATTTGAAGGTTTACTGCCCGGCGTCATGACCAGACTATCCCTGTTTGACCGTTTCACCGGATTTGTCAACGGTGTTTTTGATATGACCTCTATCGTCTACTATGCCAGCGTGATTATATTTTTCCTGTTCCTGTCCATCCAGTCACTGGAGAAACGGAGGTACAACTGATGAAAAAACTGAACTTCCAAACATCCGGCAGTGGATCGAACCGGAACGCCTTTCGCGGAGGCTCCTACTCCCTGACTATCTCCGTAGTGGTGCTGGCAATTCTAATTGTGGCCAACATTTTTGCTTCCGCCCTGCCCACTGCTGTAACCAAGTATGACATCAGCGCCTCCAAGCTCTACTCCATCACCGGCAACACCAAGGTGGTGGTCAACGCTCTGGAACAGGATGTGACCATCTATTGGGTGGTGCAGTCCGGCCAGGAGGACGAGGTGATTGAGAATCTGCTGGGGAAATACGACAGCCTCTCCGACCATATCCAGGTGGTGAAGAAGAACCCGGATGTCTACCCCGCTTTTGCAGAGCAATATACGGACGAAACGGTGCGGAACAACAGCCTGATCGTAGAGTGCGGGGATCGTAACCGCTTCATCGGGTATGACGACATCTATGTGCAGGAGGCGGATATTTACTCCTACTCCTACAGCACCTCCTTTGACGGCGAAGGAGCGATCACCTCCGCCATTGACTATGTGGTCAGCGAGGAGCTGCCCCAGGTTTACATCTTGGAGGGCCACGGAGAGGCTGACCTCCCGGCCTCCTTCCAGGAGCAGATCGAGAAAGAAAATATGGAGACCAATACCCTCTCCCTGCTGACGGTAGACGCCATCCCGGAGGACGCGGACTGTGTGATGATCTATGCCCCGGAGAGCGACATCTCCCAGGAGGAAAAAGACCTGCTGGCAGACTATGCGGCGGGCGGCGGCAAGCTGTTTGTGGTGGCCGGGCCGGTGCAGGACGGCATCCTGGAAAACCTCTATGACCTGTTGGCGGACTACGGTGTGGAGGCCAATGAGGGCATTGTCGTGGAAGGAGACCGGGAGCACTACTCCTTCCAGGGGCCTGCGGTTCTGCTGCCCGATATGACCAGCGGCGCCATTACCGATTCCTTGATAGACGAGAATTATTATCCCATCATGCCCATCTCCCTGGGCCTGACTGTGACCGAAAACACCGGCAGCGGAACTGTGACAGAGCTGCTGACCACCTTCTATACCTCTTACAGTAAGCTGGCCGGGTACAGCATGACGGATTACGAAAAGGAGGACGGCGATATTGACGGCCCCTTTGCGCTGGCTGTCTCCATTGACACCGCCGGGGAAGGTAAAATCGTATGGTTCACCTCGTCCTACTTCCTGGATGATATGTATAACGCCACTTCCTCCGGGGCCAACGCCAACCTGGGGATGAACGCCCTGTCCTCGCTGATTGGTGAAACGGAGGCGATGGCCATCCGCAGCAAGTCTTTGAACTACAACTACCTGACCATCAGCGAATCTGCCGCCTCTTTGCTGAAGGTGACTATGATCGGCGTGTTCCCGCTGCTGTATCTGGGCATCGGCATTTGGGTGGTATTGAGAAGAAGGAGGCTGCAAAATGAACCGGTCTAAAAAGCTCTATATCCTTCTGGGAATTTTAGCTGTGGCCTGCATCGCCACCTTTGCGGTGATGCAGATGGAGGAACGGAAAGAGCAAATCAAAGAAACCGGAGAGATCATCCTGGAACTGCCCAGCGAATCAGTGCAGTCCCTCTCCTGGGAGTACAACGAGGAAACGCTGGCATTCCACAAGGATGAAACCTGGCTCTATGATAAGGATGAGAATTTCCCGGTCAGTGAGGAAAAGATCAATGAGCTGCTGGAGCAGTTCCAGTCCTTCAGCGCGGCCTTTATCATTGAGGACGTGGAGGACTTTGGACAGTATGGGTTGGACGATCCCATCTGCACTATCAATCTGTCCACCGGGGAGCAGAGCTACGAGGTCAAGCTGGGCGATTACAGCAAGATGGATTCCCAGCGGTATGTTTCCATTGGGGACGGGAACGTGTATCTGGTCAAGCACGACCCCCTGGACGAATACGACGCAGTTCTCAGCGACATGATCGACCACGATGAGATACCGTCCTTTGACCATGTGACCCAAATTCAATTCACAGGTACAGAAGCATATAGTATTGCCTATCAGGAAAACAGCGTAGATAGTTACAATGCCGATGATGTTTACTTCACCTGGCGGAGCGGCAAAAATCTGCCGCTGGATACGCCCAAGGTGGATAGCTTCTTGCGGAGCATCACCAATCTGAATCCGGTCAACTATGTGTCATATAACGTAACGGATGAGGAGCTGCAGACATATGGCCTGGATGCTCCCGAATTGACAATCACCGTGGATTACATCACGGAAGGGGAAGATGGCGAAGAAATTGCGGATACCTTTGTCCTCTATGCCAATCCGGACCCGGAGGATGTCAAAGCCGCCGAAGAAACGGAGGACGAGGGCCAGGAGGCCGAAATCTCGGCATATGTCCGGGTCGGGGAATCGCAAATTGTCTACAAGATTCCCTCCAGCAGCTACAAAACGCTGGCGGCAATGTCTTACAATGACCTCCGGCATCCCGAAGTGATATGGGCAGATTTCTCCGATGTGCAGCAGATCGACATCTCTCTGGAAGGGAACAATTACACGCTCACCTCTGAAAAGGATGGAGAGGATCACATCTGGGTCTATCAGGAGGAGGACCTGGAAATTGCCGATCTTCAATCCACACTGGAAGCCTTAGCCGCAGACGAGTTTACCGATGAGCGGCCCACTGAAAGGGAAGAAGTCAGCCTGACCGTTCACTTGGATAACGAGAGCTTTCCCCAGGTTGAAATCAAATTGTACCGCTATGATGGGAGCCGCTGTCTCGCCGTGGTGGACGGCGAGAGCGCATCCCTGGTGGATCGCACCGCCGTGGTTGATCTGATTGAAGCGGTTCACACCATTGTGCTGGACTAAGGCAGTCAGAACGGGGGCAGCGCGGCGAAAACTGCTGCGCTGCCCCCAAAGGGAATATACTCAGCTGCGAAGATTGCCGGCGTACTGGGTGCGCCACATTTGAATAGAAACGATGGAAAGTGGTGAAATTGCTGTCCTTCATACCGAATGATGTAATACCAAAACTGATGCTGCTGGTTTTGGGAGCATTAGTTCTTGCAATTATTGCGGTTACTGTTGTAAAAAAACAGAAAGAAAATGCCTCCAGAAGTTTGGATTTCATTGATGGTATTATGCGCTTTGGGAGTTATTGGAACACTTTTTGTTTCTATATGCACAGCAGCCCTTTTTGCAATCGCCGACTAATCACACCCAAAACATTATACCAGCTCTGATTTATAGATGCGGCTGCCAACAGATTGCGCTGGCCTTATAGGAGTGAATATCTATGAGCGGCTATCGTTCCAAAAACACGCCTGTCAGCCGGGGCGTTACACTGAATACCCTAAAAGATGAACTGTACTCCCTCAATATGCGTCTGTTGCTGGCGATGTAGCATCACAACAAAGAAGCGCAGGAAGATATTAGAGCGCAAATGGTAGCGGTTCAGGCTGAAATTGACCAGATATGTTCAGGGGTTGGATTGCGGCATTGATTTATAACTGCGCTACTATTAACTTTTATGTCAAGAAAACAAATTTTTCTTGTCACGACTTCTTGCTGGAGTTATACTGGCGTTACAGCAATTGATTGAAAAAGACGTTTTAATAATTGTCCTCATTATAACAGGCTTTCCCGAAAGGAATTGGATTTCATTTATAGGCTTATCGCTGTACCCCAGGCACATTTTTGTGTCTGTGGTAAAAGTAAATGACCGTCCAATCGGATACTTTTTCGGGGAAGCCTGTCATGATCTCAGTTTGAGGGAGCGGGCCAAGGGAAGCTATACGACACAGCGCCGAGCAGGGTTGCCTCAGGAACCGGATTGGGTAGAACGGAACTTTACGGCGATGACCCGCAAAATCAAACTGAAGGAGATGGCATTTTGCAAAACACAAAAACCGAATATGGCAGCTCTGAGCGAACCTCTGTCGTTTGGCCGGAGATGGAACAACTGCTCCCGCCGTTAAGTGTGGAGCAGTTTTCTTCTTTGGAGAGCGATATCCTGGAAGACGGCTGTTACGCTCCCATCATTGTCAACGAGGATATGGTCATCGTTGACGGACACAACCGCTTCCGTATCTGCGAAAAACACGGCCTGCCGTTCAAAATGCTGGTTTTCTCGTTCGCGGATTTGCTGGAAGCCAAGCAGTGGGCGTTGAATACCCAGAAGGGCCGCCGCAACCTGGACAAATGGGAGCTGGGCAAGATCGCGCTGAAACTGAAGCCAGGGATTGAGGCCAGGGCAAGGAAGAATATGTCCGCAGGCGGCGGGGATCAGAAAAGCAAGGGTGCAAAATCGGGCTTGACAGCATTGTCAGGCCCGATTTCCCCCATCAGCACTCGGAAGGAGTTGGCAAATACTGTTGGCATCGGTGAAGTCACCATGGGCAAGGCCATGCAGATCGATGAACGCGCCCCCGCCGCTATAAAGGAAGCCTTAGACAACGGCGAGCTGTCCTGCTGACCCCCACGGCGGAAAACGTGCGGATCTGGACGGAGTGTACCCGCATAACCCAGGAAGAAATTGGGAGCTCTGTGAAGGAGCCCTATGAGTTAGCCCAGACGTTTCAGACCATTGGAGATCTGCTCAAGAACGCGATTTCGTGTGTACATCAGTGGTCTGGCGCGCCATCTGATAAGGAGCAGGGCTGAGGGCAGGGTGTTATGTGTGACACCCTGTCTGTCCACATATCGGGGTGTTGCTCTGGCGAGGGTGTTTACGTTGACACCCTCGCCGTAAATCGAAATGGTATAACTGTCTGGCAAATTATCTGGATGCTGCTGGGAGAAGGTGATATCATGTGAGCCGCCACATGATAGGAGGACTCACAAAATGAATGTATCTCCGGTTTTGCCGCAATTTAGGATATGCTCAATATACGCATCATCAAGGAGTTGCTTGGCCCCGCCATATATGATAATGGAGTTCTGCCCCGAAGAATTTACTTGGATAACCGCATGTCCGGTTTCTTCGTTTGTACGCTTGATATTTTCTACATTGACATTGTTTGAACGTAAAAAATCAACTAGAATTCCCCTTCAGGACCGACCGTGCCAGCATGGATAACAGATGCTCCCGCACCTGCCGCGGCAATAGACTGATTCAAGCCTTTGCCGCCAGGAAAAATCTTCAAGGACTTTGCTAAAATAGTCTCTCCCTCAGAGACAAACTGCGAAACGTTGTACACGCGATCAATATTAAAAGAGCCAAAGTTGAGAATTTTCATTCAGATTCCTCCGTGCATTTCCACACTGTTTAAAATAAGCGATTGCCCCACGGCGTCAGAAATCAGCCGGTTGGATCCACAGACAAGCCGCAGAGGAATCCGCGCAGGTTCTTGTACAGAACCATCTCGATTTCATCCTCTGAAAAGCCTGCGTTTTTTAACGCCGGTACCAGCCGCTGAAACTCGCCGCTGGTTTGCAGATTTGACAGGCCATAGGGTATCCCGTCAAAATCAGAGCCTATCGCACAGCAGGTAATTCCCCCAACGTCCGCGAGGTGCCGCAGCTGGGCGGCGGCTTCCTTTGTAGAGGGAAACGGCGTTCCCAAATGCTCATGAAAGAAATTGACGCCTACTACGCCGCCTCGATCTGAGATCCTGCGGATCGTCTCGTCTGGCAGCGATCTGCGGCAATTGAAAACACTTCGGCAATTAGAATGGGAGGCAAAAACCGGAACATCCCTCATATCCAGAATATCACGAATCCCCTTGTCGCTGAGGTGAGAGACGTCAATGGCCATACCCAGACGCTTTGCCTCCAGGACCATCTGTTTCCCCAGGGCCGTCAGTCCGTACCCGGCTCTTCCCTCCGCCGCTCCCGCCAGGGGGTTGTCAATATTCCAAGTCAACGACAGCGCCAGGACTCCGGCCTCCCAAAATTCCAACAGACTCGCGCCTTTCTCCAGCAGTGCCTCCCCGCCCTCCAGTACCAAGGCGGTCTCGACCTCTCCCGCCTTCAACTCATGGCCGGCGGAAACGCTCCGCAATTCCGGGTAATCCGCCAAGAGCCGCCGATACTCCGCAGCCATGCTCCGGCACTGGACAAGCGGGGAGCTTCCAAGCCTGGGATCATACCAGAGGGCAAACACTTGCAGACGAACACCGCCAGTTTTGAGACCCTCCCGGGAAACCATCTGTCCGGGATGTGGCGAAGAAAAGTCCGCTTGGGCCGTCATAATTTTTGAAAGCAGGTCACAGTGGGCATCCGCGACAGGATAGGCCATATCTCATTCCCCCAAGACGGCAAAGTCATCCGCCAGCATACTTCCGTCACAGACGAGGAAGCCGCAGCCACCGCTCTTGTGGACGCGCCCCTCGTCCTGCGCGGACAAAATCGGCAGGCCGTCCACCGTCAGCTGAAAGCACCATTCCCGGCAGGAAAGGGCCACGGTATAAGCCCGGTCTTGTTCATAGGGAAAAACACATTCCGCCAGGACGGCAGTCTCTCCGTCCCGCTCCAGAACGATCTCGACCCGCCGGCCCTCCCGAAACCGGGCCGCGTAATACCGGCGGTGTCCCCGGCAGTACATCGCCAGCCCGGCGGCCTCGTGCAGGCTGAAGGTCAAATTGGCCTTTACCGTATAATCAGACCAGTCCCTGGTTCCCAGGGTGGCCAACCCCGTCCCCTCCGCCTGCGCGATGGAATAGGTGTGGACCCCGTCGGCGGAGAAGCACTTGGCGGAGCTGGTCCACATCCGCAGCTTTTCCGGCAGGAGGTCCCAGATGGATCCCATCAGGACGCCCGACTGCGCAAAGCGCCTTGGCGGCCCCTCCCATCCGGCGTCTCCGATCCAGACCGTGCCGGAAAACCGGGCGTCCGACGAGACCGAGAAGCCCATGCGCAAAATCGCCCCGCCCTCCAGAGAGGGGACTGTCCATACGCACTCTTTCCACTGATCCTCCAGGGTCCAGGCATCAGAATACGCCCGGCGGACCGCATTTCCCTCTCGGAAGACGACGTACATTTGGAGCCGGACCGGCTGGCCCGCCGCCTCTTTCAGCCGGGTATGGCTTCGGATTGTCTGCGTCTCGTACAGCGTTGGGGACGCCTCTGATAAATAGCTCCCTGCCGCCGGTTCAAACTCGAGGAACGTGGGCGTGGAAAACTCCGCCGGGAGGCCCCGCCCCACGCCGGCGCACCGGACCGCGAGGCGTCCCTCCTCGTGGGTCAAGCGGAACCCGTGATGGGAGCCATCACTGTAAGGACAGGGGGCGAATCCCTGGAGGGACCCGGGGTAATCAAAGGAAAACCGTTTTCTCGGGGCGGGCTCCTCCCAGCCGTTCAACCGACAGGCAGCCCGCACGATGTTCCGGGTCTCCCGGACGGCATCAGACACCGCCTCTCCGCCGTCGGAGGTGATCACAAGAAGACGGTCCGCCGCCTCCGTCCGCAGATCTCCCCCGGCGTCAATCCCCCGGAGGCCCAGGCGGATGCCGTTCAGAGCCCCTACGTTTCCCGCGTTGCAGTCCGTGTCCCACCCGGCGGAGGCCGCGATGGACACCGCGCGCTGAAAGTCGTCCCCGCCGCACAGCAGCGCGGCCAGCACCATGGCGTGGTTCGGCGCGATATGGCAGCTTCCCGGATACAGGCGATAGCCATATTGGACATCCAGCTTCTCCCGAACCTTCCGCCAGTCTCCCTCCGCCGCGCAGAACTCCCGCACGTCGGAAACCAGCCTCCGCAGCCGGTCCTCCCGTATAAAGCGGAACGCCTCGTCCAGCAGCGTTTCCAGGCGCTCCTCCTGGAAAGCCAGGGCGTCCAGGGCGGCGAGGTGGCACGCGGCGTCCACAGCCAGTCCGTCATGGCTTACCGAGGCCGCCTTCCGCACCAAGGCGGCTGTTTTTTCCGGGTCCCCCGGATAGCACATCGCAAAGCCCTCAATAAAAATCTGAGCGCCAATCTGTTCCGCCACCGCCCGCCCGTTTCTGGCGATGGACCCGCTTTCCGGAGCGGGGATCCCGTTTTTCAGGTTGAGATAGGCCGTGTGCTCAGTAGAGCGTCCAGGCCCGCCCCACCACAGGATGGTTTTGTCCTCGATGATGTAGTTCAGCCATGTCTCCCCGATCTCCCTTGCGGACAGGTCCGCCGGACAGCCGTGGTCCTCCATCGCCCGGAAGAAGGCGAAGGTGCCGGAGATATCGTCGTCCGCCACGATCAAGGGCACTCCGGCGGCCCGATGGGGGTAATAGACGATCTCGCCGAAGCGCTCCCGTATGGCCTCATAGCTCCATCCCTCCACAGGCCTGCCCAGGTATACGCCGATGATCTTCCCCAGCACCCCGGCGTAAATCCGTTCCCGCAGTTCTCTCAACTCCAATCCGATTCCCTCCCCGTGTCAATCTTCCATTGGAAACAGGCGGATGTTGTCCCCGCCCGCCATCTCCAGGATCTCCCGGTCCATCTCCGGCCGCTCCCCGGCGAAAAAGGCCCGGTAGACCTCCAGCAGGGCCGGCCGCAGGGCCGACACACGCTCTAAAATCCGCGTTTCCTGCACGGAGCCCTTTTCCACATGCATCACGTCGATGTACAGCGGGATGTGCTCCGCCAGTCTCTCCCGCACGGCGGCGAGGTCCGTGACCCCTGGCAGGACAGGTGCAAAGGTGGCCTCCACCCGCAGCCCGGCGCCGGAGAGCTGGTTGGCCATGCGGATGCCCACGTGGTCCTCTCCCCGGTTCAATCGCTCCGTCTGGTCCAAGCGGCACAGCTCCGCCACGACCGTCAGCCCCGGAATCTGCCTCAGCAGGTCCACGTCCCGCAGAATCAGCTCGGACCGGGCACTGGTGCACAAGGTCAGGGGAAACCGCCGCCTGGCGGCCACCTCCAGGCAGCGCCGCGTCAGCTGATACTCCGCCTCCACCTCCTCCATATAGGGGTCACAGTAGCTGCCCATATAAAGCCTGGGTCTCTCCGCCTCCCGCTCCTGGCAATAGCGGTCCAGCTGCTCCGCGATGTTCAGCCGGATGTCGATCTTGCCCTCCCAGCCGGGGATGCTGAGCCAATAGCAGAATGGGCAGCCCGCCGTACAGCCGAAATATGGATTCACGTAGGGCTGTCCATACTCGTTGATCTCGACGGCAAAGTCTACCTTTTTTGTCGTATATAACATAGGCGCTCCTTTTTATTCCTTGATAGAACCGGCAATCATCCCTCCGGCGATCTGTTTTTGGAAGACAACGAAAAACACCAGGGTCGGAATCAGTGCCACAACCGCTGCCGCGAGAATGACGCCGTAGGCTGAGCCCTCCGTTGAGTTCAGCTGCGCCAGCCCCACCTGGACTGTGAACATCTCCGGTCTGGTGGCGATGAGTTTGGGCCAGAGATACTGGTTCCAAATCTGCACAAAACCATTGATGGCGGAGGCAGACAGCACCGGCTTCGACAGCGGGAGAACGATGGTGAGGAAAAAGCGGAAGTTTCCGCAGCCGTCAATGACCGCAGACTCGTACAAAGTCCTCGGCAGATTCAGAAAATATTGACGGATGATGAAAACTGCGGTCCCGGAACCGATGAACATGATAATGGATCCCATGTACCGATTCACCAGACCCAGGCCCGACACGGTCTCGTAGTTGGTCAGCAGCGTGGCCTCTCCGGGGATCAGCATGGTACAGATGGTCAGGTAGAAAAACAGGCGTTTCCCCGGAAAATCGAAAAAGGCGAAGGCATACGCCGCCAGAGCCGCCACAAACAGCCGCAGGAAGGTGGTTACCGCCGTAATCACGATGGAGTTCCAGGACTGGCGCAGGATATTGGTGGTTTCAAACACCTCCAGATAATTTCTCAGGCTGCCTCCGGTGGGGATCACCTTGGGGTCCAGGCCCACGATCTCCGTGGGCTTCATGAAGGAAGCGCAGAGCGCGTACAGGACGGGAAACGCAATGGCGATTCCAAGCACCACAAATAACGCCTGTAGCAGCGCGCTTTTCGTTCGTTTGAGCTTTGTCATTTCAATACTGCACCCCCTTGCGCTCCCAGACAAAGGCGGCCAAAATCACAACGAAGCCAATGGCAAAGGCCACCACTGCCGAGGCGTAGGACAGCCCATAGTTGAAGATATAGAAGCCCTTGCGGTACATGTAATAAATCATGGTCGTCGTGGCGCCGTTGGGCCCGCCGTTGGTCAGGATAATTACCGGGCCGGACATCATCAGCGCCGCGCCCATGTCCACGCAGAACAGGTAGAACACCGTGGGCGAAATCAGAGGCGTGTAAATGTACCGGACTTTTTTCAGGGCGGAGGCCCCGTCCAGCTCCGCCGCCTCCAGCAGGTCCCGGTTCACCCCCCGAACCGCCGAGAGCAGGAACAGATAGTTCATTCCGATTTCCAGCCACACGCCGATGATAATCAGTACTACCAGCGTATAGCTTTTATCCGTAAACCATTGAATACTCCATCCGAAAACGTGGTTAATCAGTCCCAGGTTTCCGTTGAACAGAATCCGAAAAATCACGCAGGCAACGGACATGGACACTGCCATGGGAAGCGCGTACAAAAGCTCATAAAGCCTGGACAGCCGCCTCTTTCGAGCCGAGACCAGCGCCAGGGCATAGGCGATGACAATTGTCAGCGGGACGGAACACAGCGCATACTGAAAAGTGACGCGGACTGCACCGCGAAACTCCGGGTCCGAGAAGAGGGTCCGGTAGTTTGCCAGACCCACAAAGGCCACGGGATGGTTTTCCGCATTCACCAGATACAGGCTCTTAAACATGGTTTTTATCGCGGGATAATAGATGAATCCAATGATAAACAACATGGAAAAAAAGAGGTAAGCATACGGCGCCAAGCCGTGCTTCTTTTTCATCGAGCACCCTCCTTCCCTTGTAATCGTTCCTGCTGGAAAGACGGCTTCCCAATGGGCCGCCATCTCTCCAGTGGGGGCACGGTCCGGCGGCCCCCCGCCGGACCCGCGCTTTTCTTCTGAAGATTGCTACAGTTATCCCACAGGGTTTGCCGCGTTAAACTCATCCAGGGCCGCGTTGCACTTCTCCGCCATGACTTGGACGCATTGCTCTGCGGTCAGCTCGCCGCTGGCCCACTGCAGGCAGGTGTCCTGGAAAATCATTTGGAACTCCTGCTGGGTGGGAGCCAGCTGCTCCTGAATGCGGGGATCCGACTGGCTCAGCACGTCAAAGGCGACACTGTACCGGGGATTCTCCCTCAGCCAGGTTTGAATCTCCTGGCCCGCCAGGGCCTTGGCGTTTACGGGGATGTACTTCGTCTTCATGCAGAACCTGGCCTGGGTCTCGGCGGATGTCCACCACTTCATGAAATCCCAGGCGGCGTCCGTGCGATCCTTGGACCCCTTGTTAATCATATACAGGGAGGTGCCGCCAGGGCAGCTTCCCCCGATGTCGCTCTCCCGCACCTTGGGCATGGGGCAGACTCCCAGCTCAAAGCCGGTCTCCGCCGCGCCCTCCTCGATGGAGGTCATGGCCCAGTTGCCGCCGATGAACATAGCGCTCAGTCCGGAGATGAACTCGTCCTTCGGCTGATCTCCGGAGTCCACACTTTGAACCGCCCCGGTGTCCAGGACCTTCTGCCACTCATTCAGAAGCGTCAGCATGGTCCCGTCCTTGTCAAAGGTCACCTCGGTCATTCTCCCCGTGCGCCCGGCCTCATTATTGCCCAGATAGTAAACATTCCCCTGGTTGGCAATCCAGTTGTTCAGATAGCAGTTTTGGAGACCCAGGGTAATGGCGTACTGCTTCACCGTCTCCCCGTCCTTAATCAGGAGCTTCTCCGCGCAGGCGGCCATCTCCTTGATGGTGGTGGGGGGCGCCTCCGGGTCCAGCCCCGCTCTTTCAAAGGCGGTCTTGTTGTAGTACATAATCATGGTGTCCCCGTGGAAGGGGAGGCTGTACTGGGTCCCCTGATAATTATAGGTGCTCATCAGGGACCGCACCATGTCCTCGGCGTGAAAATCCGGGTCGTTGGCCATCCGCTCGTCCAGAGGCTCGATGCAGCTCACCGTGCTGGCGTATTCCACATCTCCAGCGTACAGCGTGGCTAGGTCTGGCATGTTCTCCATGTCCTTGGCGTAGAGAAGGGTTTTAAACGTGGAAACGATAGAGTCGTCCTGCCGCACGGAAACCACCTTGACGCCTTTTTCCGCCCCGATGGTGCTGTTATACTCCTCCACCAGGGCGTCCACGGTTTCCCCATTGGTGCCGCTGCGGTTGTGCCACAGAACCAGCTCCAGCTCTCCTCCCTTCTCCGGAGCCGGGGCGGAGGTGGACTGATCTCCGCCGCAGCCTGCCAGGGTCCCCAGGACCAGCGCCCAGGCGGCAATCAAGACAAACAGCTTTCTCATAACTTCTCTCCTTTTCATATTCTGGTTTCAAAAGCCGAAACCCGTTTTTGATAAAGCGCTTTATCAGTCGGGTGTAAAGAAGAGGCACATAAAAACCGCCCTGCTTTATGTGCCCCTACTTTGAGGGAACCTCCATATATCGTTCTTGCTAAAGCGCTTTACTTCGTGTTTCCATCATACAGCCGTCTTCCCGCCTTGTCAACCGTTTTTTCCAGGAGGCGGGCAGACGGAGCGCCGCGTAATCAGCACGGGCTCAAAGAGGAAGTCCTGGGGCTTCCCTTTCTCTTCAGGATCGGAAAGCCGGTCCAGGAGAACCTCGCAGGCCTTTTCCCCCATGGTCTCGCCAGGCTGCAGGACAGTGGTCAGGGGAACCGGCATAACCTTCGCGATTGGATTATCATCAAAGCCCACCAACGATAAGTCCTCCGGGATTCGCAGGCCCGCCTCCGCAGCGGCCTTCAACACGCCCAGCGCCATCTCGTCATTTCCGGCGAAAATGGCCGTCACCCGTTCCGCCAGCAGTCTCCTCGCCCCCTGGAATCCGGATTCGATGGAAAAGTCCCCCTCCGCGATCCAGCGCGGCTTCACAGAAATACCGCGGCTCTCCAGGGCGTCCTTGTAACCGTTGGTCCTCTCCGCAAAAAACGGGGTTCCCGTAATGTGGCCGATTCTTGTGTGTCCCATAGAGAGGAGGTATTCCGTGGCCAGCTTCCCGCCCCTCCGGTTATCGATGCAGACAAAATCACAGGGGTGGTTTTTCATCCTCCGCTCCACCAAAACCACCGGTACCTGGGAGGCCGACAAGGCCTCGTGGACCTTTTGATAGAACTGGTCCGGCCTCTCGTCCACCTCGCTGGGGAGGAGCACGATCAACCCGTCGATGCACCGCCTTTGCAGCACCTCCAGATAGTGCAGGAATAAGGAGGCGCTCTCCTCGCAGTTGCAGAGGAACAGCGCGTAGTCGTTTTTTTGAGCGTACTTCTCCACCCCGGCGGCCAGACGCGGAAACAGCGGATTCGTCAAATTCGGCAGGATGATTCCCAGTGTGTAAGTCTTTCGTGTTGCCAGTGACACAGCGATCTGGTTACTGGTAAAGCGGTGTTTTGCGGCAATCTCCAGCACACGCTTTTGCGTCTTTTCCGAAATGCGGGCGGGCCGGCCGTTCAGAACCAGCGATACGGTGGTCTCCGATACCCCCGCCTCCCTGGCGATGTCCTTTGCGGTGATTCTCATAAGCGTTCCCCTCTACGGCTGATTCTCTCTTTGACGCCCGGCTCCACGGTCTCAGAAGCCGGGCAGCCCCTCTCCGTTGGACAGCACCGGTGTGATATAGAAATTCCGAGGAGGGACCTTAGCCCCATGGGCCTCGATCTGTTCCATCAGCAGATCCACGGACTTCTCCGCCATCAGGGAAACGTTCTGGCAAATACAGGGCACCTGCGCCCCGGGGGCGTCATAACCCACAATCGCGAAGTCCTCTGGAATTCGCAGGCCCCGCTCCCTGGCGAACTCCACGGCCCCATCCGTCATCAGTCCGTTGGCGGCGAAAACGGCCCGGCACCCCTTTTCATAGAGCGCCGCGGCCCCCTCCCTGCCGCTCTCCCTGGAGAAGTCCCCAAAAAAGGCCAGGGCATCGTTGTAGGGCAGCTTCCTGCCCGCAAGGCCCTCCCGGTATCCCTGAAAGCGCTTTCTGGCGGTGTACACGTTCTGGGGACCGCCCAGATATCCGATCCGGCCGTGCCCTTGTTCCGCCAGATAGAGCGCGGCAGTCCGGCCGCCGTACTTGTTGTCTGTGGTGACAAAATCGCCGAAGACAGAATACACTGCCCGGTCCACCAGCACCAGGGGGACCGCCCCGCTCACCAGGGTCTTCAGCATCTTCGTCAGCCGGTCGTCGTGCTCCACGGTGACGGGGGCCACCAGCAAAATCCCGTCCACGTTCTTTGTAGCCAGGCTCTCCACCGCCCTGCACGTTCTCTCCGAGTCCTCCTCACTGACGCAGGCAAACACGGTATACCCAACCCCATCCGCGCAGCTCTGGACCCGGGACAGCAGATTCAGATAGGAGGGGTCGCTGACAGACGGCACCACCAGCCCCATCGTCTTCACCCGCTCCCCGCTTTCGGAGTGAAGGGAATCCTGCTGGAACGCCAGCTCCCGGGCCACCCGGGTGATCTTCTCCTTGGTCGCGTCTGAAAGGCGGGAAGGCTTCCCATTCAGCACCAGGGAAACCGCCGTCGTCGAGACGCCCGCCGCCTTGGCAATGTCCTTTACCTTAACTCTCACGGCGCCACCTCATCTGCTAAACGAATTTTATCACTGTTATCTTACCTTTTCCAGGGAGTTCCGTCAAGAGAAACCTCCATATTCCTGGAATAATCACCCCATTTTCTCCCGATCCCGCCAAGTGCCAAACGCATTCATTTCCAAAAAATCACGTTTCTCACAAAAACTTTATTAAAAGTTTAGCTGTTTGGTGAATTGCAAAACGGCAGGCTGTATGCTACTGTTTTATCAAACAAAAAATATTTATCAAATATTTATCTAACAGGAAATGAGGAGCGGATATGGAACGAAAGAAGATCATTTTGGACTGCGATCCGGGCATGGATGATTCCATGGCAATCGTGATGGCCTGCAAAGCCCCAGAGCTGGACCTTCTGGCGGTCACCACTGTGAACGGAAACTACCCCGCCGGGATCACCTGCGTCAACGCCCTGAAAACCTTGGAGCTCCTGGGGAGAACGGATATCCCCGTGGCCAAGGGGATGGAGAGCCCCATGGTCCGTCCCTCCCCCCGGGACCCCTTTACCCACGGCGAGGACGGCCAGGCGGAAAACTTTCTGCCGGAACCGGCGGCGCGCCCCTGTGAAAAACACGCCGTGGACCTTCTGATCGACCTGGTCAAGGCTGCCCCCGGGGAGATCACCATCCTGTGCACCGGGCCTATGAGCAATGTGGCCATGGCCATGCGGAAGGCCCCGGAGATCAAAGGCATGATCCGGGAAATCATCGCCATCACCGGTGCCTTCGGCCTGAACGCCTGCGCCTGGGCCAACGCCACGGGGGACACCCCCATGAGCGAGTGGAACGTGTATGTTGACCCGGAGGCGGCGGACCTGGTTTATCGGTCCGGCGTCAAGCTGACGGCCTTGGGCCTGGACGTGGCCACCCACTTTGATGTGAACCTGACCGAGGCGGACGTTGCGGCGCTGGAGGAGAGTCCCAACAAGGAGGCGGGATTCCTTCGCCAGGCTATCCGCTTTGTCAACGACCGGGGCTTTGAGGCCTACTGCGCCGTCATCGACTGCATGGCAGTAGGCTGCGCCATCGACCCCACCCTGGTAGAGACCTTCGAGGGCCGCGTGGGCATCGAGACGGCGGGTTCTCTGACCCTGGGCATGACGGTTCTGGACGCCCGGCACCACTTCGTTTGGGAGCAGCTCCCCCTGATCCATATCGCCCGTCACGCAGATCACCAGCGCTTTCTCCGGCTTTTGATGAAGCTGGTGTTGGCGTGATCTCGGAAAGGAGCTTCCGAATATGTATGATGATGCCCTGAGGCTGTTTGAAAAAGAAACGCTTTATATCGCCGGACCCGAGTGCTTTTACACCAACGGCTACACCCTGTGGAACGCCATGAGGCTCCAGGCGGAGTACCTGGGCTTCCGGGTGGCCATGCCCAGCGACACCCCTCTGGACCTCAGCCACGAGGACCTGCGGAAAAACGCCGACGAGATCTTCCGCAACTGCGCCAAGTGCATGAACGAATCCACCGCTATTTTGGTGGACCTGGAGGCTTTCCGGGGCTCTGAGCCGGACGGCGGCTCCATCTTCGAGCTGGGCATGGCCTACGCCAGGGGGCTGCGCTGCTACGGCTTCACCCGGGACAAGCGGTCCATCGTATGGAAGCAGCAGGGAATCTCTTTACGGGACGGCGCCGTCCGGGACGCCGGAGGCCAAGTCCTGCCCTACCCGGACCTTCCCTTCTCCCCCGCTGTCTTTGGAGCCTGCAAGATTTTGGAGGGGTCCTTTCAGGACTGCCTTGGCCTGTTGACGCTGGATATTGAGCAGGAACATAAGGACCGCGTTCTGCGTCCCTCTGTCCCGATCCAGAAGGACCTGCCGCCCCTTCGCAAGGAGCGTCCCGTCATCTATCTGGCGGGGCCTGAGCGCTATGGCCGTGACGCGGAGGCGGAATACGCGGAAAGGAAGCGGCTCTGCCGGGAGTACGGCTTTGACGCCGTGACCCCCCTGGACCCGGCCCGGGGAGAGCCGGAGGACGCCGGGGAGAACCTGTACCTGCGGGCCGCCGGGCAGTTCTACCGCCTCCAGCGGCACGTGCGGGACTGTGACATGATTCTCGCCAACCTAAACGATTTCCGGGGCTTCGAGCCCAGCACGGACGTGAGCTTTGAATGCGGAATGGGCTTTCAGCTTGGGAAAAAACTCTTTGGTTATATGAACGACACAAGGATCATGAAAGAGCGCATCCCCAACTACGGAAGCCAGCGAGAGTACCGGGATGAGTGCGGGCGCAACGCGGAGAACTTCGACTACCCCATCAACCTGATGTTCTCCGCCTCCATGCCCATTTTCAAGGCCGCTTCCTTTGAGGAGGCTCTCGCCCAGATGGCTGCCGCCCTGTAGCAGCCCCCGGCGGCTGGGGCTCTCCGTCCAACGACAGCGGAAAGGACATGCCATGATTCAACAACGATCGGTTTCCAAGGTCCGCTATGACACGCGGATGTACTGCGGGATTACCTATACACAGGCGCGGACAGCCCGCGCCATGGCGCTCCCGCTCCAGCTGCATTTGATCTCTCCCATCGGCGGCGAACGGTTTCCCCTCCTGGTCTACATCGGAGGAGGAGGCTGGCGGGTCTCCGCGCCGGACCGCCACCTCCCGGAACTGGCCTTCTTCGCTGAAAACGGCTTCACAGTAGCCAGCATCGGGTACCGAACCACCGCCCACGACGGCTTCCCCGCCCAGATTGAGGATGTCCGCACGGCCATCCGTTTTTTGAGGCTGCACGCCAATCAGTTCCACATTGACCCAGAACACGTCTATGTCTGCGGCGGCTCGGCGGGCGCATACCTGGCGGCGATGGCAGCCCTGACCGGAGGGCAGCCCAAATTCCGCGGCGCGGAGTACACGGATATCCCAGACACGGTCTCTGGGGCAATCTGCCTCTATGGAATCTACGACTTTCCCAAGCTGATGGTCACTCTCTCCACAGAGAAGAACACGCAGGGGCAAGCCGTTGTTTGGGAGTTTTTGAGAAACCAGGACATGCTTACGCTGATCGAGGCCAGCCCCACGTATTATATTGCCGCGGACTCCGTTCCCTTCCTGTTGCTGCACGGGACGGAGGACCGCCTAGTGCCGCACCAGCAGAGCATCCTGTTCCACGACCAGCTCACTCAGAGCCAGGTCCCGGCGGAGCTCGTCCTGCTGGAGGGGACGGGCCACGCCTCCCCGGATTTCAGCCAGCCCGAAATTCAGAGCTTAGAATTGGAATTCCTGAAAAATAACCTGAGCCCAAACAGCAAAGGAGCGGAATGATATGAGCAAGTTTGACAACGCCATGCGGCGGCAGGTTCTCAGCCTGCCGGCCCTTCTTGCGGACCAGTATCACGATCTGGAGCCCAAAGCCCGGAGTATCTTGTCCTTCCAGGAAATTTTCTCCACACAGCGGATCATCCTGACTGGCTGCGGGGACTCCCGGGCGGCGTCTATGGCGGTGAAGCTCGCCTTCGAGAAGCTCACCGGCATCCCCACAGAGGTGGTGACCGCCCTGGACCTGAGTCGGTACTACGACTCGAAACAACTGGGCTTTGCCCCGCGGAATCCCCTGGTCATCGCGGTGAGCAGCTCCGGCGGCGTCGCCCGGGTGGGCGAGGCCATCCAGCGGGCCGTGGGGGCGGGGGCCTTCGCCCTGGGCATCACCGGACGGCGGGACTCCCTGCTGGGCTGCAGCGCCTCCCGGGTCCTGGACCTGGAGATTCCCTCCTTTGAGAACGCCCCCGGCGTGCGCTCCTATCTGGTGTCGGTGCTGTCTTTGCTGCTGCTGGCCATTCGCCTGGGCGAGGTCCGGGGCCGCTATACCATGGACCAGGCCAACGCCTATCGGAGGGACCTGCTGCGCCAGGGCGAGGCCCTGGACAGCCTGCTCCCCTCTATGGACCGGCAGGCCGAGGCCCTGGCCGAGCGGTGGAAGGACTTTGACGCTTTCGATTTCGCCGGCGCAGGCAAGGACCTGGCCGCCGCCTGGTACGGCCACGCCAAGGTCTTCGAGGCCGCCGGGAAACGAGCCATGTGCGTCAACGCGGAGGAGTGGCTCCACCTGAACTTTTTCATGCGCAACGTGGACACCACCGGCACCTCCGTCGTCTGCACCGGGCGGAATCGGGGCATCTGCCGGGTGCGTGAGATGGTCCACCACGCCGCCGCCGACATGAGACGCCCCACGGCGGTGGTCACCGACGAGCCGGAGCTCTTCCAGGGAGAGGGCGTGGAGATTTTCGAGATTCCTAAAACGGAATACGACTTTTCCTCCGCCCTGACAAACTTTGTCCCCCTGGCCCTGCTGGCCGGATTCGTCAGCGCCATGATTGGCGAGACCTACGGCAGGGGCTGCAAAGATCGGTGGGCCTTCGCCGACCACGGCGCGGGCATCACGCAAAGTGCCATCATCTTAGACTGAGGAGGCAGCACCTTATGCTAAAGCATTTCAAACTTCAAACCGCCGAGCGGGACGTGGTATCTCTCACGGAGGAAATCAAGGCCTTCGTAGAGGGCAGCGGAATCCGGGAGGGTCTCTGCACCATCTGCACCCCCCATACCACGGCGGGACTGACAATCACGTCCTTCTGGGACCCTAACGGTTTTCTGGACCTCCAGGACGAGATCTGCCGGCTAATCCCCACCCGCATTGACTTCAAGCACCAGCACGACACCCCCCAGGACGCGGCGGGACATGTGAAGTCCTCTCTGATCGGCGTCAGCTTCTCCCTTCCCATCCACGAGGGGAAACTGCTTTTGGGCCACTCCCAGGGGATTTACTTCCTGGAGTTCGACGGCCCCAGAAACCGCGAGTATTTCGCAAAGCTCATCCGGGACCCCGACGAAGCCTGACAGGCCGGCGGCCGCACCCAACAGCCAAGGGAGGAACGCACATGCGCCTATCTACGTCAACCAACATCTACTTTAACCGCCCCCGCGGAGAGAAGGGAAGCCTGGACCAGTGCATCCGCTTCTGCGGCCAGGGGGGCTACAAGCGGATGGACCTCAACCTTGTGGACTACACCAATTTCCGCTTCCCCTTTGTGGACAGTGACTGGCGGAGGTGGATCGGCGGGGCCACGGAGACCGCCGCCCTGTACGGCATCACCTTCGGCCAGGCCCACGCCCCTTTTTATAACTTCTGCGATCCCCTGGCGGAGGGCAGGGAGGAACTGGACGCCCTGATCCTCCGGTCCATCGACTGCGCCCAGCTGATGGGGATTCCCTGGGTGGCCATCCACGCGGGCACGGATTTCGAGGCGGCGGAACCCCGCCGGAGTTCCCTGGAGAAAAACAGGGCCTATTTCCTCCCGGTACTGGAGTACGCGGAAAAGCGGAACGTGGGCATCGCCTTTGAAAACCTCTGGGACCTGAACATTGCCCCCAGGAAGCGCTACACCGCCTCGGTGGAGGATTTGGTCGAGCTGGTGGACTCCTTCCCCTGCTCCAACGTCGGCATCTGCTTCGACGTGGAGCACGCCGCCATCAGCCGGCAGGACCCGGCCAAGCTGACCCGGCTCATTGGAAAGCGCCTGAAGGCGACCCACATCTCCGACTACCTGGACATGTGCGCCAACCACCTTCTCCCCTTCAGCGGTCCCACGGAGTGGGAGCCTTTCATGGTGGCCCTGCGGGACATCGGATACCAGGGGGATTTCGCCTTTGAGATTCAGCACCACACAGAATTTACCCCGGACGAGCTGGTCCCCAGCGCCATCCGGCACTCGCTGGAGGTGGGAACCTACCTGCTGCGCCTGGCGGGAGAACAGCCAGAGGAGGAGGCATTTCATGCGTGACATCAAGCTGATCGTCAGCGACATCGACGGAACCCTGGTGGACCGGACCGAGCGAATCCCGCCGGAACTGACCGCCGCCATCCAAAAGTGCCGGGACGCGGGCATCGTCTTCGCCCTGGCTACCGGGCGCACGGCGGAGCTGACAGAGCCCTTTGTCAGGGCCCTGGGGATCGACGCGCCCTGCGTCGAGGCCAACGGGGCCTACATCCTCCAGGGCGGCCGGTGCCTGGTGGAGCACGGCTTCTCCGCCGCCCCCATCCGGGAAATCCTGGAGCGGGCAGACCAGTTGGATATGACGATCACCCTGGCCGACGCCCAATGCGAGCGGGCTGTCAGGGAAACGGACTATGTGCGATATCACCAGTCCCTGGGGAACCGCTTCCAAACGCTCCTCCCCCTCTCCGCCATTGACTGGGAGGCGGACCGCTTTCAGAAGATCATGATCATGGACGAGGCCCGCTCGGGAAATATCCAGGAGATCCGGGACCGGCTGGAGCCTTTTTCCAACCAGTATTGGATCACAACTTTTTCTAATAAAGCGGTTGAGCTTGGACCAAAGGGCTGCAACAAGGCCACGGGCATGAAGGAGCTGGCGGCGCTTCTGGGCGTCGGCCTGTCCCAGGTGATGGCCTGCGGCGACTACCGCAACGACCTTGAGATGATCTCCGGCGCCGGATACGGCGTGGCGGTGGACAACGCCCTGCCGGAGATCAAGGAGGCGGCGGACTATGTCGCGTCCAAGCCCTACGCCCTGGGTGTCGTGGAGGCCATCGAGGCCCTCTGCTTCCGCTGAGGGACGGAGGACACGGGATGGACATCCAACTAGTCGTATCGGATATTGACGGGACCCTCCTGCGCCAGGAGCGCACTCTCTCCCCGGCCCTTCAGGAGGAAATCTGGCGGCTGGACCGCCGGGGGATTCCTTTCACTTTCGCCACCGGCCGCCTGCCCTTTGAAACGGACGGCCTGCTGGAGGGGCTGCCGCCCCAGCGAGTCCCTTATGTGGGGGGAAACGGCTCCATTCTGAAATGGGGGAATACCCTGCTGGAGGACAAGCGCTTCCTCCCGGGTCCGCTCCAGAGTATCGCGGAACGTTACGCCGCTTTGGGCGTCACGGTGATCTTCAACGACGGGGACTTGGAGCGCCCCCTGCGATCCACTCCCTGGTCCCGTGCCCACGCGGAGGTTTTTCCAGGACTGGACAGTCCCGCAGGGCCGGAGGTCTGGAACCGGGAGACCCGGAGAATGTATTTCTACCACCCGGAGGGCGCCCACCTGGCGGACTGCCTAGAGGACCTGCGCCCCTTCGCTGAGGAATACGCAGTCTGCCTCCAGGATGACAGAAGCATCCAAATCTCCGCCGCCAGCTGCACAAAGGCCCAGGGGGTCCAAATTCTGGCCCGGTACTGCGGCATCCCGAGGGAACGCATCCTCTGTATCGGTGATTCCTATAACGACATTTCCATGCTGCAATACGCAGGAATTGGGGCGGCGGTGGAAAACGCCTGTGCCGCTCTCAAAGAGGCCGCAGACTATGTTTCCCCCCTGCCCTGCTGGGAAGGTGCCGTCCAGATTCTACAAACACTGATACCATAGCCCCCGATCCGCGAACCGACAATCCCTCGATTCCCCAAGGAATATGAACTCCGTCCAAGGGAGTTTGTATAATCATCATTTTTTAGGAGGATACAACATGAAGAGAATTTTCGCAGCCGCTCTTGCAGTATTTCTGTGCTTGAGCATTCTCACGGCCTGCGGAGGAAACTCCGGTGGTTCCGGCAGCACCGGAGACGGCTCCAGCAGTGGTTTCAACGGCGGCTCCAACGGCGAGACCTCCAGCGGTCCTGTGGAACTGGTATTCTGGCACAACCGCGGCGGTTCTGCCGGTGAGACCCTGGATAAAATTGTCGCGGACTTCAATGAGAACGCCGGGGCCGCGGCGGGCATCCACATTACCGCCGTCTACCAAAACGACACCGTCAGCACCCTGAAGACCCTGGTCCAGGCCAAGGACACCGCCAACTATCCTGACATGATCCAAATCTTCGCCGGCGACGTGGAGTACATGAGTACCGTGGACGCAGTGGTCCCCCTGGACGATCTCATGGACGGAGACAGCGAATTCGACGCGGAGGTTCTCAGCTCTCTGCTGAACACATACACCTATAACGGCACGCTGTACTCCATGCCCTTCCATGCCTCCACGATGGGCTTCTTCTGGAACAAGACCCTCTTCGCCGAGGCCGGGCTGGACCCGGAGACACCTCCCGCCACCATCGCCGAGATGGCCCAGATGGCGGAAAAGCTGCTGAAAAAGGACGCCTCCGGCAAAATCACCCAGTATGCCATCACACTTGGCATGGGCAACGTCTATTTCAACCATTGGATCAGCGGCCAAGGCAAGTACTCTTTTATCGGAAACAATGAGGGCGGACACGCGGGCCGCATGACCGAGGTCACCTTTGACAAAGACGGCACTATGAAAAAGCTACTGACCGAATGGAAGAAGGTTTTGGACACCGGCGCCGTGCAGACCGCTGAGTCCGGCAACCAGGCCCGGGATGAGTTTTCCTCCGGCCTGAGCGCCATGGTGTGCTCCTCCAACTCCGCCCTGGGCCAGTTTACCACCATGTCCAAGGAGATGGGCTTCGATTTTGGCGTCGCCCCCCTGCCGAAGGTGGACGCCGGGGACACTGGCGGCGTCTGCCCCGGCGGAAGCAGCATCTACATCCTGGGTAAGGGCGACGATGCGAAGATCCAGGCCGCCTGGTCGTTCATCAAGTTCTGGCTGGAGCCTGAGCAGCAGTACGCCTACTGTTCCGTGACGGGCACCATCCCTGTCAACGCCAAAACCTTTGACTACGCCCCCATGCAGGAATACGCGGCCGCCAACCCGGGCTTTGAGATGTTCTACGACGCGCTGTGCAATTCCAACCCCAAGGTCCAGGAGCACCTCGCCCCCACCCAGCAGGAGTTCACCACCATCTTCCAGGAGGTCTGCGGAAAGTTCGCCGCCGGTGAAGTGGATGTGGACGGGGCGGTCAGCGAGATGGCCTCCCGCTGCAACGCGGCCCTGGATGAGTATAACGAGGCAAATCCGATCGTCTGATCCGGCGAGTCCCCGGATTTTCGCGAGGCAGGATACTCCCGTATCCTGCCTCGCCCAATACAAAAAACGGCCCCCGCTGAGAAGGAGCGTACTATGGATAAGCAACACACCGCCCCAGCTGTTCAGCAGCCAAAAACCGGAAGGCGCCTGAAGCGGGCAAACGGGTACTTCTATCTGCTTCCCGCGCTGCTTCTGATTGTCGTCTTCAGCTACATTCCCTTCATCAAGACCATCTTTTTGAGCTTTTTCACCATCAACTCCAGCAACGAGGTGGTCGCCTTCGCCGGTCTGAAAAACTACCTGCGGGTCCTGGAGGACCAGGAGTTCCTCAGCTCCGTGGTGAACACCATCAAATACACCGCCGTCACCGTCCCCGTCACCCTGATCCTGGCTTACTTCTTCGCCATGCTCTGCTGCCGCACCCGGCGGCTCTCCCGGGTGTATGAGACTATGCTTGCCCTGCCCATGGCGGTCTCCATGTCCGTGGCCACCACTATTTTCAATCTGATGCTCAACCCCAATATCGGCCCCGTGAACCACTATCTCCATCTGAATATCGAGTGGCTCACCGATAAAAACACCGTCATCTATACGCTGATCCTCATTGGCATCTGGCTCCATGTGGGCATGGCGTTTTTGTTCCTCCTGTCCGCTGTGCGGAACGTGCCGGCAGAGCTTCTGGAAAGCGCCCGGCTGGACGGGGCGCCCCTTTCCAGGCAGGTAATCAGCATCTACATCCCCATGACCTCGCCCACGCTGTTCTACCTGCTGTGCACGAACCTGGCCTCCAGCATGATGATGTCCGACCTGGTCATCGCCCTCACTCAGGGCGGGACCTCCAACAGCTCCACCTCCACGATCATCTACTACATGTACCGCAAAGCGTTTTATATCTACAACTACGGCGCGGCCTACGCCTCGGCGGTGCTGGCCTTCCTGATCGCTTTCGCGCTGATCCTGGCCAGTTTCATCCTGGAAAAAAGGAAGGTGCATTACTCATGAGCGGCAACAACACTCTCCCACGGGCCTCCAGCCGGAAAAAGCAGCGTACCCAGGACTGGCTGGTCCAGTTCATCGCGCTGGTCTGCGGCCTGATCATCATCATACCCGTTTTGTATTGTCTGTCCCTCTCTTTCATGAGAGTGTCGGAGATTTTGTCCCGTCCCCCCAAGATCTTCCCCGGCGGGCTGTATCTGGGCAACTATGAAACCGCGCTGACCAAGTCCATGATCCCCCGGTTCCTGCTGAACTCCATGATCATCTCTCTGGTCTGCAGTATCGTCAGGGTGCTGACCGCCTCCCTGGCGGGCTTCGGGTTCGCGTTTCTCGACTTCAGGGGCAAGAACCTGCTGTTCTACCTGGTCCTGGGCACCATGCTGATCCCCGGCGATGTGATCCTGACCAGCAACTACTTCACCATCTCCCAGCTGGGCCTGGTCAACACCTATCTTGGCATCATGCTGCTGTACTTTGTCTCGGCCAACAACATCTTCATGATGCGCCAGCACTTCCTGACGGTGTCCAAGACCCTGCGGGAGGCGGCCCAGATCGACGGCTGCGGGGACCTCCGCTTTTACGGGCAGATCCTCCTGCCCATCTCCAGCCCCGTCCTGGTCACGGTTTTCATCTCCTCGTTCATCAGCACCTGGAACATGTACCTCTGGCCGCTGATCGTCGCCAACTCCAGCAACGAGATGCGAACGGTTCAGGTGGGCCTGAAGACCCTGAACTTCGCGGAGGAGGCCTCCTACGGCGGCACCATGGCCGGCGCCATGATTATCCTGATCCCCACGCTGCTGGTGTTTCTGATCTTCCAGCGGCGCATCGTCGGCGGGATGTCCACAGGGTCGGTCAAGGGATGATCGCAGTGGCAAAAAGCGGCGGTATCCTTTTCGCGTTTATTGTTTCCGCCCCCCATTCCTGGGGGGCGGAAACATTTCCGGTTTCCACTTATGAAGGGGGTTTCGTACTATTATGCCAGAATACATCATTGCTTCAACCATCGTCACCGATGACATATGGCTTCCGGGGCACATTCATGCGGGGCGCTTTCTCGGCGGGGCTGGTATTTATGCGCTCAGCGGTCTGAGCTTGTGGTGCAGGGACGTGCTGCTGGTCACCGGCAGGGGAACGGACTTTGCGGGGCAATGCGCAGACTGGTTTCATCGAAATCACTGCTCCGAGCAGGGGTTGCTGCCGCGGGAGGAACCGACGCCCGTCACCGTCGTTCGATACGATTCCAAGGGGAGAAGGACCGACCAGCCCTTGTACGGGTGGGAGCACTACCGGAAGATGGAGGCGTCCGCTTCCGAGATCACCGCCATGATCGACGGAAACACGAAGGGCGTCTATGTGTTTCAGGAAATCCCCCCAGGGTACTGGGAGGAGCTGCTCTCCGCCAAATCGAAATACCACTTCGCACTGGAGTGGGAAGTGAATGAAACCGCCTTGCGTCCCCCCAAACAATACGATGTCAGGAAAATTGCGGAGCGCTGCGACATCCTGTCCCTGAACCACGCGGAGGCCCGTGTCCTGCTGGATGAAACCCAGCCGGAGGCAGTCATCGCCAATCTTCTGTCATGGGACATTCCCTTGATCTATCTGCGTATGGGGAAAAGGGGCGCCGTAATCCTCCGAAATGGGACAAGCGTATGGATTCCCAGCATACCCGTCTCCGCCGTGGACCCTACCGGCGCCGGGAACGCTTCTTCTGCCGCGGTGCTCTACGGCTGCTGCCAGGGCTTCGACGCTCTGCGGTGTGGACTGCTTGGCAATCTGAGCGCGGGGGAGTGTATCCGGCAGTACGGGCCGCCTGAATTTTTAGCCGCCAGCCGGGAACGCGCCTCCAAGCATCTGCAGGAGCTGACACAGACGAGATAGGAAGGCGGCGGCCCGGCGCTTCCCTTTTTCAACCATGGCACGGACAACCGTGCAACTTTCACAAATGGAGGCAGCTATCCAATGAATTCACAACTTTCACAGAACGAAATCCGAAAGCACATATATAGTATTCCACCGTTGCTCCTGGCGGAATCAGAGAACATGTTTCACCCCTCCCCCGAGAGTCTGAGCGGCCTGGCCGGGGAGCGCATCCAGTCCGTCCTTCTCACAGGATGCGGATATTCCTACGCGGCGTGTCTCGCGGTCAAGCAGGCCTTCCAGCGAATCACGAAGCTCCCCGTTCAGATACTCCCCGCCATTGAGGTCTCACGCTTTACGGATCTTGGGAATCCTGGCCTGTCAAGCACGCTGCTGATCGCCATCAGCTATTCCGGCGAGGTCTCTCGAATCAACGAAGCCTTGGCGCTGTATCAAAAACACGGCGCCTTGACCATCGGCGTCACCGGAAACCCGGCCTCGAAGATGCGGGAATACTGCCGTTTTCTTATTCCCGCGTCCGCTCCGCCCTTGGAGCGGGCGCTGCCCCTGCGCGGCTTCGCCATGACGTATCTTGCCCTTCTGTCCATTGGATGCACCCTGGCCAAGATGGGAGATCCCGCCTTTTCCGTCTCTGAGATTACGGCCGAGATCATGCGGTGCGCGGGAGAGCTGGAAGCGGCATTACCCCATATGGACGAGGAAACCTACGCCTTCACGACGCATGTTCGGGAAGCTGCGGCCTTTGAGTTCATCGGGGCGGGCTATGAGCGGGGCGCGGCTTTTCTGGGGAAAATCGAGATGATGGGCCAGGCGGGCGCCGTCGCCGTGGATGAAGATCCAGAGCAGTGGCTGCACTGCAACTTCTTTATGGCCGGTCCGGAGAACATTGGCACCATGCTGTTTTTGGCCTCCGGTTCTCCGGCCCTCTCCCGGGGAGAGGAGGCGCTGGCGTACCTTCTGCATTTGGGACGTCCGGCCTGCGTGGTGACCGACAGCGCCGGATATGTCGGCCCGGCAATGGCGATACACGTGCCAAGAATCTCCGACGTCACGGCCGGACTTGTTGAAATGACGGTGCCGTCTCTCCTGACCGGGTATATCTGCGAGATGAGGGGCGAGACGTATTCCAGGGGATTTCGGGACCAGTGGGCAATTTTCCGAGATGGCCGCGGTACAACAAAAAGCAAGATCACAGTTCGATAAGACGCGGCGAAAAAGGAGAAAACTATTATGTGTGAACGTGAAAACGAGAACATCGCTCAAGCGGTTCAGAAGAAACGGCGGATCATCGGCACGGCCATGCGCCGGGAGCCGGCGGACTTAGTGCTGAAAAACGCGTCGTATGTCAACGTCTTTACCAACGAGATTTCCACGGGGGATATTGCCGCCGGTGCCTCCTCTGACCATGAATGCCGGAACATTCAGGATGCCATCGCAAAATTGGAACGAGGGCG
The DNA here is from genome assembly GCA_948469375.1 of uncultured bacterium. Taxonomy (GTDB): domain Bacteria; phylum Bacillota; class Clostridia; order Oscillospirales; family Oscillospiraceae; genus Enterenecus. Next base: position 40,151 of record CAOKLO010000024.1, read on the forward strand.
TATATTATGATCCGGGAGGGAACTGCCGCCCGAAACTTGGAGGCTCTGGCGCATCTTCTCAATGAGACGTATGGAGCACGGTGCTTGCTCTGCACGGACGACAAGCACCCCATCGACCTTATAAAAAAGGGTCATATTGACGGAATCATCCGAGAGGCCATCCATATGGGGGCGGAGCCTATCGCCGTCATAAAAGCCGCCACGTTCAACGCGGCCCAATATTTCCGGATGCACGACCGGGCGCTATCGCGCCGGGATGGCTGGCTGATCTTGCAGTGGCAGACAATTTTGAAAACGTCTGCGTTGAGGCGGTCTATAAACGGGGTATTCTAGCTGCGGAAAATCAAGCGGCCTGCGTGTTCCGTATTCCATCCATAGATGTCCGCCTGACAGAACGGGCTCTCCGCACGTTCCAGCCGGTCAGGCTCCGTCCCGAGGACTTCAAACCCGGCGAGCCGTACCACGTCATCGGCATGGTCAACGGCGAAATCACCACCGTGGACGCCGGCTGCGCGAGAGAGCCTGGCACTTCCCAGAATATTCTGTGGGCCGCCGTAGCAGAGCGGCACCGGGGCACCGGTCATATCGGCATCGGTCTGCTCCATGGCTACGGCCTGAAATCCGGCGCTGTGGCGACCAGCATCTCGCACGATTCTCATAACATCATTGTTGCGGGCACCTGCGCGGAGGATTGTTCCGCTGCCGCAAACCAAGCGGCTGATTTAAACGGCGGCATCGTGGTCTGGAGCCATGGAAAACCGGCGGCAGAAGTTCCCCTGCCCATCGCTGGCATTATGAGCGACCGACCTTTGGAAACCGTCAACAGTGAGCCGGAGGCCGCCAAAAAAGCGGCTTACGCCCTGGGGGTAAATCCCAAGATCGACCCCTTTATGACGCTGAGCTTTATGGCTTTTCCGGTGATTCCGACTTTGCGGCTTACTACTCAGGGGATCTTTGATGTTACAAAGCAAAGATACTTATAGGAGATTCTTCATTGGGGCGAAAAGATACTGTCCATGTCCTTTCAGAGCCTCCACGCTGGTGACGCTTCGGGAGAGGCTCCGTGTGGAGGACATGGCGGCAATTCTGAAGGCGCCCACCTCCCAGGCGCGTCTGCTGGGGAAGTACGGCGTGGAGCTGCTGGCCCCCTGCTATAGGGAATACCATCCGGAGTTGGGCGAGATTTCCTCCTATTCCCCGGGCTTCAAGGAAAACGGCTCCGTCTTCTGCCACAACAACCCCTGGATTGTCTGCGGCGGTCCTGGGCCGCCTGTTTTGGAAAGAGGGCCGGATCGAGCGTTTGAAATTCTCCCACTCGTTGGGATCGCACGTTTCCTGATCGAAAACCGCCAAGGTCCCGGAGATCACCGGCCTTGGCGGTTCTAAATCAGCCATGTTTTTTGGCCTCTGAAAACCAGGGTAATGCCCCTCTATCTTTTGGGAAGGCCATTCCAAACCGCTATCAAAACATTTAACTGGTCCTCATCACAGGTTTCAACAGCATGAATCATCTAAAACCGCTCCAAATCCAGATGCTCTCTTTCAGGAAAAGCAAAGACGTTCGGGTCAATACATAAATGCCGTAGAATTGCGATCAGGTCATTATAGCTGGGATGAGAATGTCCGTTTTCAATGGAAGAATCATGATGCGCGGAACAATTCAGAAGCCGAAGCATCTCTTCCGCTTTGACTGCGCGGTTCAGTCGGCAGATCTGAATGGTCTCTCCGAGAATATCGGGAATGCCCAGCTTTACATCCACGTTACCACCACCTTACCCAAATTTTACATGTTAGGCAGGCTTACTTGTGTTTGTGATTGAAACCTTTTTGTGTTCCGAAATCGGCTGCGCCTTATTGGGGGCATGCCGAAACAGCACAGCCGACGGCCTCGGCTGTGCTCTTCCTCTGGAAATATTTGTTTTCGCTTTCCGCTGGAGTTCCGCCTTCGATGCGGGTGTTGACTGTTATTGCTAAATGAACACAGTATGCAGCTTAAGCTCCAACCTATTTATGCTGAGTATTGTAGAAACCATTATGAACCCCTTGATAGGTCGTGCGTTGATTCATATCTACAGGATTATATTTCAGATGAAGCGCTACGCCAATATAATGAAGCGCTTCCCGCAAAAGATGAGATAGATAAATATATCAAAGAATTGGGAGCGTATCAGCGAGTACGTAAAGGTGGAGTAGCATTTAAACTTCAAATATCCAATGACGGAACAGCTAAAGCAACAGACATACGTGCTTTTATAGATTTTCCAGAAGAATTTTTGCTATATGATAGTTCAGATATAGAAGATATAGAGGAGCCAGAGGCACCAGTGTTACCAGAAAGTCCAATTGAGAAGGCTGAAGAAGAATATGTAAAACAGATGAATCCTGTAAGTGCTACTGCCTCTGCAAAAGGAAAATTCAAGGCCGAAATCTCTATAATGTGTTCTGAATACCTGGAACCAATCGAGAGTTACATTGATATTAAGGTAGTATGAACATGATAATGTTTTTGACAAGGTAAAGCGTGATGTTTGAAAAAACATTATGGCGCGGTATGCTATAGGTAGCAGGGGGAGCCCTGACTACTATAGCAGGAGGAAAATTACTGTGCCACCAAAAGAGACGATACCGATTGAGCGGCTGTTGGAAGGCTATAAAACTGCTTTAGCCCAGACAGGATATAGCATCACCACAAAGTTGCTGTCGGTAAAACGCGCGAAGCTTATGATCCGGAGACACCTGAACGCAGGTCTGGCATATTTTGACCAGACCATCATCAATCGCTACATGGGTGAAATTGATGATAAGTATTTCAAGGGCAATATGCAGAAGAAGCACTATGAGCGGACTAAGCGAGAAATCGACCGCTTTGTCAGCTATGTCTGCACCGGGAGGATCGATTCTCTATCAAGTACGCTTCGAGGGGCAAGGCAAGAACTGACGCCAAAGTTTGAACAGATCGCAAAAGAATTTGTACCTCTGTGCTGTTGGGGAGGAAGCATATATCTTACCGGAGAAATATACTCCGCTCAAAAGCAGGGCAGCGGCCTACCTTTTTACTGATACGGAATCGACCGTTCTTTTCAGTGCCATTGACCAAATGCCGCCCACAAAAAAAGAACCCTTTTTGAATGAAATGGCCCATACCCTATACCGCCTGATTTATACCTGCGGCCTGCGGCCAAATGAAGGCCGGGAACTGCTGGCAGAAAACATCAATTTTGAAACCGGCGGGATTCTCATTACGCATACCAAACGCAGCAAAGAACGCTTTGTTGTTATGTCGGATGATATGCTCGTTCTTGCCCGCAGATATGAACAGCGAAGAATTTCTGATTACCGTTAACCGTTAACAAAACCCGTGCATACCTTAGGTGATACGCGGGTTTTGCATAATTTGTCTAGTATTGGCAAAAAGATACATGCTCTCAGCTTTTCTAAAAGCAGCCTACCGCTCAGCAACATGGGTACAAGTAAAAAATCACACATTATCAACTTTAGAAGCATAAATCTGGCCTCACAATTTACCATGGAAGATGAAGCCAGAAATCCGCATTCCGCAATTTGTCCAAATTCAGCGCGGCCGCTTCATTATACAGCAACAATCATTTTGCGCATGGTAAGCTATACGAATAGGCCCGCCTGCGTTTACGTTCCTCTTGGCAAACTGGGAGAAAACGATTATAGTATAGGCACAAGGAGATATCCCTGGGGCCAAACGTGTGTACCCGGCTCCGGAGCTCCGGAACCGGGTGAAGACGAAACCCGCCCCGCTTTTGGGGATAGAAACGATACCGGAGGACTTGCGTATGCTGAGCGTCGTTCTAGCGGATGATGAGAACAAAATCTTGCTGCTGCTGCAAAAGCTGATTGACTGGGAATCCCTGGGCTACGAGATTGCCGGAACCGCCAACGACGGCCTGCGGGCCCTGGAGCTGGTGCGGGAGAAACAGCCGGATTTGCTGATTACGGATGTGCGCATGCCGGGGTGCAGCGGAATCGAGCTGATTCAGCGGGCAAAGGACTTGCAGCCGAACCTGCACTTTATCATCATCAGCGGATACCGGAAATTTGAATATGCGCAGAACGCCCTGAAATACGGCGTGGAGGACTATCTGCTCAAGCCCATCAAGCAGGATGACCTGATTGGCATCCTGCTGCGGCTCAAGGACAAGCTGGGGGAGGAGGCTGCCCTGGAATTCCGGCTGAAGAAAAGCGGCGAGCGGCAGCAGGAGCTGCTGATGGCGTCCCTCGCCGACGTGTCGGAGCACCAGCAGTCCTTTATCGCCTATGCGGACAAGCGCTTCCACTCCTCCGGGGGAATCTGCTTTGCGGCCCTGGTGCGGGTGGATATGACGGACGCCGCCTGGACTCCGGGCAGCTATCAGATCATTCTCCGGTACGCCCTGGAAATCGTCCGCCGGGAACTGCACGCCTTGACGGACGTCTATGCCGCCGCGGTGCGGAAAGAGGGCGTCGCCATCGTGCTGCGCATGAGCGCCTACCGGACGGTGGCGGTGAAACAGTGCTTTACGAAGGTTCAAAAGGAGGTGGAGCAGCACCGGGATATGTTTGGGAATCTCCGCTGCACCGTGTGCCTGGGCAGCCGGCAGGCCTCCTTTGAAGAGGTCGTTCTCTCCATGCGCCAGGCCCAGTGGCTTTGCCGGGACCATCTGTGCCGGGCCCAGTCCTGGCGGGACGCGGAGACCGAGCGGCCCGCTTTCGGCCAGCGGTATATGATGGAGGCCGCCCAGAAAAAGCGGTTTCAGGTGTCGGCGGAGTGCCTGGACGAGGCGCGTTTCCGGCAGGAGCTGGATGAGAGCTGCGGCGCGCTGCTGTCCTGCCCCGGCCTGAACGGCCAGATGCTGGAGGACTGGTTTTACCAGGTGCTGGAGGCGTGCCTCTACGGCATGCGGCAGACGGGCCAGGTGGACGAGCACTTCCCCGTGGAGATGGAGGACCGCTTCTGGCTCTGCGCGGACGCCCAGGGCGTGCTCGCGCTGCTGCGGGAGAGCATATGCCAGCAGATCAGGCGACTGGAGGCCGAGCGCTCCCTGCGGGAGACGCGCCCCATCACCGACGCCAAGCGCTATATCCAGCAGCACTACCGGGAGGCGCTGCGCCTGGAAGACGTCAGCAGTACCGTGGGCTTTAACGCCACCTATTTTTCCACGCTGTTCAAAAAGGAAACCGGGCAGAATTTCGTGGATTACCTGACGGACCTGCGGATTGGCAAGGCCAAGGAGCTGCTGTCCGGCGAAGACCTGTCCGTCCAGGACGTCGCGGAGAGGGTGGGGTATCAGGACTTGAAATACTTCTCCAAGCTCTTCAAGAAAGTCACCGGCGTCAGTCCGTCGGACTATAAAAAGTTGTACAGGTAGGTGATTCCATGTGGCTGCGGGCTATGAACAAGCTGCGCCGGGCGCTCCGGCGCTACCGGGATGACCGCGACCTGGAGGCCGTCCTGCTGCAGGACTGGGCGGGAGAACCGGCGCTGCGGGACTTTTTCTCCGATATCGAAGAGCGGCTCCACGGCGAGGAAATTGCCCGGCTGCGGCAAAAGCAGGCGGAATATCTGGCGCTGCAAAACCAGATCAACCCCCATTTTCTCTATAACGCCCTGGAGGCAATCCGGACGGACGCGCTGCTGGCGGACTGCGGGGAAATCGCCGAGACAACCGAGGCGCTGGCCACCTTCTTCCGCTACACCATTTCCAACGTGCAGGAGTACGTCACCTTCTCCGACGAGCTGGACAACGCGGAGAACTATTTTACGATCCAGCGGTGCCGCTTTGGGGACAAAATCTCCATGGAGCTGGATATGGAGGACGAGAAGCTGCTGGAGGCGCGGATGCCCAAGCTGATTTTGCAGCCGCTGGTGGAGAACGCGGTAGCCCACGGCTTGGAGGGCAAGCTGGGATATGGCACCGTCCGCATCGTTGTGGAAAACAGCGACCGGACGCTGTTCCTGCGGGTGCGGGACGACGGCGTCGGAATTCCAGACAGGCAGGTGGAGCGGCTGAACCAGCAGTTCGCAGGGGACGCCAGCACGGCGGCGGGGCAGCAGCGGGGCGGCATTGCCCTGCGCAATGTCAACAGCCGCATCCGCCTGATCTTCGGCGAGGACTATGGGCTCCGCATTTTCAGCGTGGAGGGGATCGGCACAGAGTGCTGCGTGACGCTGCCGCTGCTGTTCCAGGAGGAGTAGGGCCATGAAAGAGGAAGTGATCCGGGTGGAACACGGCTGCTTCCGGCGGGAGGACCTGTCGTACCGCTTTGACATCTCCATCTCCAGGGGGGAGTGCGTCGGCGTGTATGTAGACGACCATCTCTCCTCCGGCACGGCCTATCTGGAGGTCTTCAAGGGCGGCACGCGCATCAAAAGCGGCAGGGCCTTTACCTGCGGCCGCCGGGTGGGGATGCCGGAGCTGGAACGCTGGCTCCAGCAAAACAGCGTCATCATCGATAAGCACCGCTTTGACTCCACGGAACTGACCATGGGGGACTTTGTAATCTCCCTGGGAAAGCTGGCGGGCTGGCGGCAGAGAAAGCGCGCCGAGCAGCGGCTGCGGGGCCCGGAGTCCGCGGCGGTGCTGCGGCAGATGGAGCTGGACGCCGCTCCAGACGTAAAGCTGGCGGAGCTCTCCATGCTGGACTATTACCGCCTCTGCGTATTCCGGGTGTGGTTCTGGAGGGGCGGGCTGCTGATCCTGGACCGTCTCACGGAGATTCTGCGCCAAAGGGACCTGGAAAAGATGATGCGGTGCGTCCAGCTGCTGCTGGGGCAGGGGGCGGCGGTGATCCTGCTGGACCTGGACGATATGTTTATGCGCCGCTATTCGGACCGGATCGACGTGGTCAAAAATCGAAAGACCTGTTACCGCCTGTACCCGGAGGAGTACGGGGAGCAGCTGTATGAAATCCTGGGCTGGAAATGCCGCAGCGGCGGCGTGGAACCGGGCGGACGCCAGGGCGGCGGCAGGGTCGTGCTTCAGGCCTCCGGCCTGGAGCTCCCCGGAATCCCGCCCCTGGACTTTCAGATCCAGAGCGATGAAATCGCCTTCCTGCGGGACGAAAACTACAGCACGGCCGCCAGGCTGCGGGACTGCCTTTTGGGCGGCCAGCGATGGAACGGCGGTACATTCCACCTGGACGGAACCGCTTACGCCCCGGGAGAGCTGTCCAGGCTGATTGGCACGGAGATCGGAATCCAGCTGGAGCGCCCGGACCGCCCGGGCGGAGTGCTCTTCGGCAATTTGAGCGCGCTGGACAACCTGAGCATCTGCCTGCTCCCAAAGGCTGGCCGGAGTATCGCGGATTGGCGGGTCATGGAGAATATTTTAGAGGAGGCGTCCCGGTGGTTCCCGCGGGAGGACCTGCAGCGTCCCCTGTACACATGGCCGCTGCCCCAGCGTCTGCGCTTTTCCTATTATAAATGGTATCTCCTGAACCCGCGCCTGCTGATCTGCTTTTTCCCCTTCGCGGGCCAGGAGCCAGCACACCACGAGATGATCATTGACCTGCTGGTGACCTGCGCGGAGAGAGGCATGGCCATCTGGGTGATTTCCTCGGGGATCGACGCCATTTGCGAGAAAACCAAGAATGAGGCGTTTCTCAGGCGTCTGCGCTATATCAACTGACTGTGCCTGCCCCATTTGACGTCCACAAACTGGAAAAGAGCCGGGAGTCCCAACGCCTCCCAGCTCTTTTTTACCTTTGGCGCAGGCCGGACAGAGAAAACAGAGAGTTCCGGTTTGTGCCGCTGCCCAGGACTGTGTCCATCCGGAGCTGTTCTCCTGTTGGGGAGGACCTATGTGTCCGCCCCTCTCCGAGCTTCCGATAGGCGGGCGGAGACGCAGGTCCGCCCCCGCGCCGCATGCCGCTAGACACCCCCGGGTATGCAGTCACTTGCCCAGCAGCTCCCGCTTAATGCGCTCGAGGGCCTCGGGGGCCTGCTGGTCCATCTTC
>CAOKLO010000025.1 GCA_948469375.1 uncultured bacterium
TTAGGGCTATTAAAAACTTTTTATAATTTTTTGTAATTTAGTCTTGACATTTTGCCCTCCCCCTCCATAACCGTTTATAATAAAGATTTTAGAAATAACCCCCAGTTATTTCCTCCGGCGTCTCCGCCGCAGAAACCAAAGAAAAGGAGCTGTTAGTATGTCACATCCCCACACCCGCACCGGCCGCATCATTCTGCGCCCCATTCCCAGCGCTCCCGCGGTGGGCTTCCCCCTGCCCCAGGCCAAGCCTCCCGCCAGCGCCAGCGTCACTCTGGAGCGCTGGCTGGACATCTGGATGGAAAAGGACATCGAGCCCTTCCGGGCGGACACCACCATCAACGGCTACGACAGCATCATCAACAACCACATCCGCCCCGCCCTGGGCAAGGTGCGGCTGGCCGACCTGTCCCCGGAGCTCATCAACGGCTACTACCAGTGGCTGTCCCAGGAAAAGGGCCTGTCCTCCAACACCATCCGCAAGCACCACGTTCTGCTCCACACCGCCCTGAAATCAGCCTTTCGGCAGGGAGTGATCCCCACCAACCCCGTCCAGCGGGCCATCCCGCCCCGGGCCACCACGGTGGAGGTGGCCTATTACACCCCCGTCCGCCTTGGCCAGCTCCTTCGGGCGGTGAAGGGCGACCCGCTGGAGGTGCCGGTGCGGCTGGCCTGCTTCCTGGGCCTGCGCCGCAGCGAGATCCTGGGCCTGCGCTGGCGGGATGTGGACCTGCACTCCGGTCAGCTGTCGGTGCGCTGGGTGCGCACCACCGTGGGCTCCCGGGTGGTGGAGAAAACGCCCAAAACCACCGACAGCTGCCGCACCCTGTCCATCGCCGCCCTGGACGACCTGCTGGACCTGCTCCGGGCCCTTCAGGCCAAACGCGTTCGGGACGGAATGCCCTGCGGTCCCGACGATTTTCTCCTGCTGGACGGTGCGGGCCAGCCTCTGCACCCCAACCTGATGTCCACCGCCTTTTCCACCTTCATCCGCCGTCATAACCTGCCCCCCATCACCTTCCACGGCCTGCGCCACACCTTCGCCAGCATGGCCAACAGCGCCCGGGTGCCCATGTACCAAATCAGCCGGGCCATGGGGCACAGCAGCCCCAGCATCACCCAGCGCATCTATACCCACCTGTTCGACCAGACCCACGGGGAGGTATTGGCGGCGGTGGCGGACACCATCTCCCGGGAGGGCTCCCTTCCACGCGCCCAATGAGGAGCGCAAAAAAGGAGCGGCACGCCTTTTTGCGCACCGCCCCGCTACCGCCGCTCCGAATCCGGCCCGAACGCCCCTACGGGCAGCAGGCTGCTGAGGGCAACCAGCTCCTCGCTGAACCCTCCCCGATCCCAGGCGAGGGCAGGGGTCTCGAACACGCTGCCCCCCGGCGTTCCCAGTGGGATGGACGCCACCACCCGCAGCCCCTTTCCAGGGGCGCAGTCCGCCACCAGGGCCCCGCCGTGGAGGTCGGCCACCCGCCGGGCGATGGCCACGCCCACCCCGGCCCGCCGCCAGTCCGGCACAGCCTCCTCCTGGCCGGAGAACAGGCGGCCCAGCCGCTCCGGTTCCACGCCCGGCCCGTCGTCCTCCACGGTGAACACCGCCCTGCGGTCCTGCTGCGTCAGCGTCAGCGTGATATGCTTCCCGGCCTTGGCTCCGTTGGACACCAGCTCCATCAGCATTTGCCGGATCAGTCCCTCGTCCGCCAAAGCCCCCATCCAGTCAGGGGTGTCCACCGTCAGCTCCACCCTGGCGCTGGCCAGCAGCCGGCCCATCCGCCCGCCCAGCTCCCGGGTCAGCCGGGCCAAATCGGTGAGCACAGCCTCCAGCCGGGCCGGCTCATCGTCCCCGCCCAGCCGCTGGGTGAGCTCCAGCCGCCCCACAACGCGCAGCATCCGGCAGATGCTCTGCTCCATCACCGCCAGATACCGGCGGCTTTTCTCGTCTGTCGCCGTCCGCTCCAGCACCTGAGCCGCCGCCGTCATCTGGGCCAACTGGGCGCGCAGCTCCGCTGCGGTCCGGGCAGCGCCCTGGTCAATGCTCGGTCTGTCCATGCTCCCGCCCCCTTTCTCCTCTGCTACTATGTTATGCGGATTCTTCCCTGTTTCTCCTGGGAATGGCTTCCGCTTTTCCGTCAAATTTTGTCGAAATTTGTCGAATCTCAGCCATTGTAGCAGGTCGAGCACCTTTTGGCAAGCCCGCGGAGGTCAAAAAAACGCCCGGAGCCGCTGCTCCGGGCGCTTTTCAAAATTTTACTGTCTATCCAACTGCTCCGCCACCTTGTCCATGGGGTTGTTCTCATATTGTTCTATGCGGCCCTGGTCCACGGCCTGGGCCAGCGCGGGGTCGATGGCCAGCTTGGCCAGCACCGGCAGGGACAGCGACCTCCCCAGGGCGTCGATGGTGCTCTCTCCGAACACGGGGTGCTCCCCGCCGCAGTCCGGGCAGCGGAAATAGGAGTAGTTCTCCACCAGGCCCAGCACGGGCACGTCCATCATCTCCGCCATCCGCACCGCCTTAGTGACGATCATCCCCACCAAAGCCTGGGGCGCGGTGACCACCACCACTCCGTCCACGGGCAGGGATTGGAACACCGTCAGCGGCACGTCCCCCGTTCCGGGCGGCATGTCTACAAACAGGTAATCCAGCTCGCCCCATACCACGTCGGTCCAGAACTGCTCCACCGCCCCGGCGATGACGGGTCCCCGCCACACCACCGGGTCGGTCTCGCGCTCAATGAGCAGGTTCAGGCTCATCAGCTTGACGCCACCCTCGGTGACGGCGGGGAGAATGCCCTCCTCGGAACCCAGAGCCCGCTGGTGGATGTTGAAGGCCTGGGGCACCGACGGTCCGGTGATGTCCGCGTCCAGCACACCCACCTTCCTTCCCCGCTTGGCCATGGCGGCGGCCAGGGTGCAGGTGACGGCGGACTTGCCCACTCCCCCCTTGCCGCTGACCACAGCGATCACCTTTTTGATGCTTGACTGGGCGTTGACGGGCTTGAGGAAGCTCTGAGGCTCGGTGCGCTCCCCGCAGGTCTGGCCGCAGGAGGAGCAGTCATGGCTGCAATCGCTCATTTTGATACATCTCCTTACCGCGCCCAAAATACACTGGAAAAGGGCGCAAAAATTTTTTGGCAAAATACCTTGACAGGCGAGGTATCTCGTGCTATAGTATCCTCACAAGGTTACTTCGTCTCACGAGGTATCTCGATATATCCGGGTATCTCAAGCGCCTGGAAACCAACGCACACCGGAAAGGAGGACGCCATGTCGATTTCAGCGGACACCCTGCGCGGACACACGGATATCATTATCTTAACACAATTGATGCGCGGGGACAACTACGGTTATGAGATCAATAAAAATATCCTGGGGCGCACCCAGGGGGAGTACGGCTTTAAGGAGGCCACCCTATACACCGCCTTCAAGCGTCTGGAACAGAGCGGCTTCATCGCCTCCTATTGGGGGGACGACGGCCCAGGGGCCCGCCGGAGGTACTACGCCATCACCGAGGAGGGCCGCCGCCGCTGGGCGGAGGGCCGCCAGGAATGGGAAAACACCCGCGCCCTGCTGGACGCGCTGACTTCAGTAGAGGAGGACTGAACACAATGGAAGACATCAAACGCAGATTCACCGACGTGGTGGCCGCCAAGCTGTCCGCCGCGCCCCCGTCCACCGCCAAGGTGGAGCTGGTGGAGGAGTTGTCCGACAACCTGTACCGCCGCTTTCTGGATATGACCGGCGCGGGCGTCCCCGAGGATGCGGCGTTCCAACGGGCCATGGACGACCTGGGGGATGTGGACGAGCTGCTGAGCTACCTGGGCGCGGAGCCCCGCATGAGCCAGACCCGGACCACAAGCAGCAGCGGCAAAACCGTTATCACCAACTACGCCGGGGCACAGTCCCAGGACGCCTCTCAGAGCCGGGCAGACGGCCCCGGCGGCGTCCATTACGACCGCCAGCCGCCCCAGAGCGACTTGGACGCTATCCTGGCCGGGGTCTCGGACGCCTGCAATACCGCCATCGACCAGGCAAAGATTGCTCTTAAGCAGGCCAAGGAGGCCATCCAGCGCCGCACCACCGTCCAGCGGGACAGCGGTCACGTGCGGGTCCATTTCAACTCCTGTCCCAACGACCCCGCGCCCTCCGATCCCCCCACGCCGCCCGAGCCCTCTGCGGACGCCCAGCCCTCCGACGGCCACGGCTGGGAATTTGAGGCCGAGCTGAACACCGACGAGGGCAAATTTTTTGCCGGAGGCGGCCCCAGGGAGCGCAAGGACGTGATCTACGGCTTCGGCTACGACAAGACCCGGGGCGGCTTCTTCACCCAGTGGGGTGAGCACCAGGACAGCTCGGGCGCCGCGCGCGGGCCCCATTTCTGCGGAGAGGATGGATCTCACATGGAACACCAGGACGACGGCTCCTATTCCGTTACCGCCCTGCGGGACCTGCGGGGCATCGAGGTATTTACCGCTGCAGGGGATGTGACCGTTCATGTCAGCGAGGCCTCTGACGCCGGGGTCATCATCGACGGCGATGTGGACGAGTTGGACGTGACCTGCTCCGCCGACGGCGTGCTCACCATCCGGGAGGGCCGCACGGCCTCCTCCTCCTTCTTCTCCCGCCGGGGCTTCTGCTCCGCCGACGTGGAGCTGTTCCTGCCCCGCCGCCATTGGGAGACCCTCTCCATCAGCACCGCCAGCGGCGACGTGGATATTGACCGGGAGGGGCTGGACGTGGACCAGCTGTCCGTCAAAACCGCCAGCGGCGACCTGAACGTCCGCCTGCGGGCCTGCGGCCGGCTGTGCTTTAAGTCCGCCAGCGGCGACTTGGACCTGGAGGGCTCCTGCGCCAATCTGCAGGCCGAAACCATGAGCGGCGACATCAGCCTCCGGGGTCAGCTGGAGAACGCCGTGCTGAACTCCGCCAGTGGCGATATCGAGCTGGAGGGCCTGGTGAATCGGTTCCACGGCGGCGCCATGAGCGGCGACGTATCGGTGGAGACCTCCCAGCTGCCCCAGGTGATGGAGATGTCCTCCAAATCCGGCGACTGTACGGCCCGTCTGCCCGACGCGGGGCCCTTCACCCTGCGGTTTAAGACCGTAACCGGCGAGGCGGACTTTGCCTTTCCCTTCCAATATGACGGCCAGACGGCCATCTACGGCGACGGTTCCGGTCCGGCCTACTCCATGACCACCGTCAGCGGCGATGTGTCGGTAAAGCGCCATTAAGGCGCAGGCTTTATAAAAGCTTTATCCCGTTACAGGACTTTTCCTAACATGTTTGCCTTATATTGAATACAGTAAATGTTGAAAGGAGCCGGAACTCATGAAGAAATTGTATCGTACCGAAGGCCGTGACGCCGTGATCTGCGGCGTATGCGGAGGCATTGCCCGCTTTTTTGGTGTCGATCCCACGCTGGTGCGCCTGGCCACTGTCCTCCTGGTGGTGCCCGGAGGCATGTCCCTGTGGGTTTATATCATCGCCGCCCTGATTATGCCCAAGGAAAGCGCTTTGTACTGAGCCTGTCCGTCCAGACAGGCAAGGTGCGGCAGGCACAAGGACCGGCACAGCAAACCGCCCCGCCGGGAGTTATCCTCCCCCGGCGGGGCGCTCCTATCGCCCTCCCAGTACACAAAAAGCCCCCGCCTCACGGCGGGGGCTTTCTCAATTGAACTTTGGGGTGCTCAGCCCTTTGCGGGCACGTTCTTTGTGGCCACGATATCCACGCCGGTACCGCACACGTTGGCCAGCACCACCTGGCCGATGGCCACAGGGGCGTCCAGCTCGATGTCCTGGATGGCCTTCACGCAGTCGAAAATCTTCCCCTTGGGAATGTCGGCGGCAGTCTTGACCGACGCCATGGCCAGCTTGCCGCCCTTCACCTTCACCGTGCTGGTGACGATGCGGGTGGGGTTGGTCAGCTCCTTTTTCGCGTAGGCCTCGCCCCGGGGGCAGGTGTTGCCCTCCACCTTTACGACCTCGCCGTTGTCCAGCGTCACGGTCAGCGGGCAGCCCAGCGGGCAGTTGATGCAAATCAGATTCTTTACTTCCATCTCTCACGCCTCCTCCAGGGTCACGGTGATGCCTTCCGCCTCCGGGTGGTCCTTCAGCAGGCTGGTTTTCAGCTCCACAGTCTCCATCTCACCGGGGGCCAGCACCGGGCGCTTGCGGCTGAATATGCAGGCGTCCCCCGCATAGACGGCCACCTTTTTGTCCTTGTACACATTGCCCACGCGGAACCGCAGGGTGATCTTTTCCCCGGCGGCGTCGGGCCGGATGGCCACGGGTACGGTGTACCGCACGCCGTTCTCACACTTCACGGGCAGGGCCTTATGCTCCTCAGTCTTGCAGCCGGAGGCGATATAGTCCGCCGCGTGGCGGCCGGCGGCCCCGGCCTCCTCAGACACGTAGTCCACCAGGTCATGGACATGGAGCACGTTGCCTGCGGCGAACACGCCGGGGATGCTGGTCTCCAGGCTCTCGTTGACGGTGGGGCCGTTGGTGATGGGGTTGAGCGCCACGCCTGCGGATCGGCTCAGCTCGTTCTCGGGGATCAGGCCGCAGGACAACAGCAGCGTGTCGCACTCATAGCGCTCCTCGGTACCGGGGATAGGCCGGTTCTTCTCGTCCACCTGGGCGATGGTGATGGCCTCCACGCGCTTTTTGCCCTCGATGTCCACCACGGTGTGGCTCAGCTTCAGGGGGATGCCGTAGTCGTCCAGGCACTGGACGATGTTCCGCTTCAGGCCGCCGGAGTAGGGCATGAGCTCGGCCACCACCTGGACCTGGGCCCCCTCCAGGGTCATGCGGCGAGCCATAATCAGGCCGATGTCGCCGGAGCCCAGGATAACCACCTTGCGCCCGGGCAGATAGCCCTCCATGTTCACCAGCCGCTGGGCGGTGCCCGCGGTAAAGATGCCGGCGGGACGGTAGCCGGGGATGCTCAGCGCACCCCGGGGCCGCTCCCGGCAGCCCATGGCCAGAATGACCGCCTTGGGGTGGAGCTGGAACAGCCCGTCCTCCCGGTTCATGGCGGTGACGGTCTTGTCCGCCGCCAGGTCCAGCACCATGGTGTTCAGCTTATAGGGAATCTCCAGCTGTTTGACCTGCTCGATAAAGCGCCCGGCATACTCGGGTCCGGTGAGCTCCTCCTTGAAGGTGTGCAGGCCGAAACCGTTATGGATGCACTGGTTCAAAATGCCGCCCAGCTCGTTGTCACGCTCCAGAATCAGGATGTCGCGCAAGCCCGCCTCGTGGGCGGCGACGGCCGCGGCCAACCCGGCAGGGCCGCCGCCGATGATGACAAGTTCATATTCTCTCATGGTTCAGCCCTCCCGTCAAATCGCGTCCTTGTTGACGCCCACAATCAGCTCGGACCCCGCGCCGGACTTGGTGATGACGCTCTGGTCCACGCCCAGCTCACGGGCCAGGATCTCCATGACCCGCGGCGAGCAGAAGCCGCCCTGGCACCGGCCCATACCGGCCCGGACGCGGCGCTTCACCCCGTCCACGCTGCGGGCGCCGGGCACGCGGTGGATGGCGTCGATGATCTCACCCTCGGTGACGGTCTCGCAGCGGCAGATGACGGTGCCGTAGGCGGGATTTTCCTTGATGAGGGCGGCGTGGGCCTGGTCGTCCAGCTCCTTGGGGTCCAAAATGCCCTTCCGGCGCGGGTCGAAGGACAGGTCCACCTCCAGGCCCAGAATACCCTTCACAATTCCGGCCACCATACGTCCAATGGCGGGGGCGGAGGACAGGCCGGGGGACTCGATGGCGGCGCAGTCCACAAAGCCGGGCTTAATCTCGCCGATAAAGAACTCGTGGCGGGCCTCATGGGCCCGCAGACCCGCGAAGCTGGTGATGGTCTGGTTCAGCGGCACGTTCTTCACCGCCATGCCGCACTTGGCGCGCACGTCGTCCAGGCCGGCCTGGGTGGTAGCGGTGCCCTCCTTGTTTTCGATGTCGATGGCGGTGGGGCCCACGATGATGTTGCCGTGGACGGTGGGGGCCACCAGCACGCCCTTGCCGTACTTGCCGGGGAGCTGGAAGATGGTATTGCTCACGTGGCCCTGGGCGGAGTGGTCCAGCAGGAAGTAGTCGCCCCGGCGGGGGACGATGGTCATCTCGTCGTCGGCCACCATGTTATGGAGCTTGTCGGAGTACAGCCCGGCGGCGTTGACCACCACCTTGGCCTCCACGTCCCCCTTGGGGGTGGTCACTTTCCAGCCGCCGTCGATCTTCTCAATGCCCGTGACCTCGCTGTCAAACTGGAACTTCACACCGTTGTGGGCGGCGTTCTCCGCCAGGGCGAAGGTCAGCCCAAAGGGGCACACAATGCCGCCGGTGGGGGCGTACAGCGCCGCCACGGCCTCGTCGCTGATGTTGGGCTCCATCTCCACCAGCTCGTCCCGCTCCACGATGCGCAGGCCCTCCACCCCGTTGGCCACGCCGTTGGCGTACAGCTTGTTCAGGGCGGGGCGGTCCTCCTCGCTCATCATGACCACCAGGGAACCGTTCTGCTCATAGGCGAAATCCAGCTCCCGGCTCAGCTCGGGCATGAGCAGACTGCCCGCCACGTTCAGCTTGGCCATCAGGGACCCGTTGGTGGCGTCGTAGCCCGCGTGGACGATGGCGCTGTTGGCCTTGGAGGTGCCGCAGCAAACGTCCTCCTCCCGCTCCAGCACCAGCACATCCGCCTTGTACCGGGAGATTTCCCGGGCGATGGCGCAGCCGGATACGCCCGCGCCAATGATGACGATATCAACCATGCAGGTTTCACTCCTTTTGCATCTAATTTCTTCCAATTTGGGAATATAAGAGCCGGGCAGCCCGGTTTCTCCCTCTCAAAAGAGGGATTGGACTGCCCGGCTCACAGCATTCTCATCACTCAGCATGAGAGACCAGGGGTATTATGCGGCCCGCAGGGCCCTTCTATCCAAGGCGGTCAGCCCATATGCTGAGCTTCAATCAAGACTTGATGGGAATCAGCCCCACACGCCGGCAGCACCCAGGCCCATGTAGGCCAGGACGGCCAGGATGGCGCCGATGATCGGCCCCACCAGGGGAACGATGGCGTAGCCCCAGTTGGAGTCGCCCTTGCCCTTGATGGGCAGGAAGGAATGGGCAATACGGGGACCGATGTCACGGGCGGGGTTCAGGGCGTAGCCGGTCAGGCCGCCCAGAGACATACCGATGGACACGATGATACCGAACACGAAGAAGTTGTTCAGCGCCACGTCGGCGGCGGCGGCGGGAACGCCCTTGATGGCGAAGACCAGCACGAAGGTGGCCACGACCTCGCAGAAGATGTTGATGGGCAGGTTGGGAACGGACGGGCCGGTGGAGAACACGCCCAGCTTGGTGCCGGGATCGTCGGTGGCGTCAAACTGATCCTTGAACATCAGGTAAACGATGCACGCGCCGATGATGGCGCCGGCGAACTGAGCAATGATGTACACGGGAACCTCAGCCCAGGGCAGGCTCTTGTCCACCGCCAGGGCGATGGTCAGGGCGGGGTTGAAGTGCGCACCGGAGGCCGCGCCGAAGATGAACGCGGGGACCATGACGGCAAGGCCCCAGGCCAGGGTGATCTGGATGGAACCGGCGCCCTTCATGCCGGACTTGTTCAGGGTGACGTTGGCAACCACGCCGTCACCCAGAATGATGAGCAGCATAGTGCCCACAAACTCGGCCAAAAACTTCACTAACATTGACAAAACCCTCCTCTTTTATTCTCTATCCCGGAGCGGGCCGTAGGGGGCCCGCTCCAGGGGACAGACACATGGGGTGTATCTGGTCGGACCGTGCAGCACAATGCCGCGAACGATTGGGACTTAGTCCTCCTTGGCCCAGCCGTAGGAGCACTTGACGGCCTTATTCCAGCCCTTGCACATCTTGGCCCGCTCGTCCTCACCGATGGCGGGATCGAAGGTGCGGTCGATGGCCCAGTTCTTGATGACGTCCTCCTTGCTGGCCCAGTAGCCCACGGCCAGACCGGCCAGATAGGCCGCGCCCATGGCGGTGGTCTCCACGCACATCGGGCGGTTGACGGGCGCGCCGCTGATGTCGGCCTGCATCTGCATGAGCAGGTTGTTGGCGGAGGCGCCGCCGTCCACCTTCAGCGCGGCCAGGTTGATGCCGGAGTCGGCCTTCATGGCCTGGAGCACATCGTTGACCTGATAGGCCATGGACTCCAGGGTGGCGCGGATAATGTGGTACTTGTTCACGCCGCGGGTGATACCCACGATGGTGCCCCGGGCGTACTGATCCCAGTGGGGCGCGCCCAAGCCGGTGAAGGCGGGGACCACGTAGCAGCCGTTGGTGTCCTTGACCTTGCGGGCCATGTACTCGGAGTCGGGGGAGGAGTCAACGAGACGCATCTCGTCGCGCAGCCACTGGATGGAGGCGCCCGCCACGAAGATGGAGCCTTCCAGCGCGTAGTTGACCTTGCCGTCCAGGCCCCAGGCGATGGTGGTCACCAGGCCGTTCTTGGAGAACACGGGCTTCTCGCCGGTGTTCATCAGCAGGAAGCAGCCGGTGCCGTAGGTGTTCTTGGCCTCGCCGGGGGTGAAGCAGGTCTGGCCGAACAGGGCGGCCTGCTGGTCGCCGGCCGCGCCCGCGATCTTGATGGGGCCGCCGAAGAACTGGGGATCGGCCTCGCCGTACACGCAGCTGGAGGGCTTGACCTCGGGCAGCATGGACTTGGGGATATTCAGCTCGGCCAAAATTTCGTCGTCCCACTTCAGCTCGTTGATATTGAAGAGCATGGTGCGGGAGGCGTTGGAATAGTCGGTGACATGGACCTTGCCCTTGGTCAGCTTCCAGATCAGCCAGGTCTCCACGGTGCCGAAGAGCAGCTCGCCCTTTTCGGCCTTCTCCCGGGCGCCGGGCACGTTCTCCAGCAGCCAGCGGACCTTGGAGCCGGAGAAGTAAGCGTCGATCTCCAGGCCGGTCTTGGCGCGGATCTTATCCACCAGCCCCTTAGCCTTCAAGGAGTCGCAGTACTCGGAGGTACGGCGGCACTGCCAAACGATGGCGTGATGGATGGGCTCGCCGGTGTTCTTGTCCCACACGATGGTGGTCTCACGCTGGTTGGTGATGCCGATGGCGGCGATGTCCGCGGCGGTGACGCCCAGATTCTTCATGGCCTCCTGAGCCACTTCCAGCTGGGTGGACCAGATTTCCTCAGCGTCGTGCTCAACCCAGCCGGGCTTGGGGAAGAACTGGGTGAACTCCTTCTGGGCCACGCTGCACATCTCGCCCTTCTCATTGAACAGGATGCAGCGGTTGCTGGTGGTGCCCGCGTCCAGCGCCATAACGTACTTAGCCATAGTCGTGTTCCTCCTTTATAAAATGTCGTCCATATGTTGAAAGCAGGCCGTTCGCTCCTGCCGGTTCCGGCCCCGGGGCCGCTGCTGAGAAAAGCTGCGCCCAGTCCCAGGAACGCTTATGCTGACAGATATTATAACAGGCTTCCGGAGAAAAGTCATTCGACAACCGGGTCCATTTGTATGAATTTTATTAATTTCTATTTTACTGCCGCCCAGTATTTGTACAAATCGTCAAGGTTCTGACGAGCCGCTTGTCCTCAGCCCGCCTGCACCTGGACGCACCGCTCCTCGGCAGGCCGCAACACCGCCAGCAGGCCGTGAAGGCAGCAGCGCACCTCCGCCCAGTCCAGCTCCTTCCGGGAGGAGCACAGCTCCACAAAGTAGTTGGTCAGCGCCTTGGTGCAGAAGTCCACCACAAAGCCCTGCTGCCGGGGCAGCGTTCGGAAATCCTCCGCCAGGAACAGCAGGCGGGCGATTCTGGGCCGCACCAGTCCCTCACAGAAGTCCCGCACCACCTCGGGATTGCCCGCCAGGAACACCCGGCGGTAAAAGGCCCTGTCCTCCTCCATCAGACCGATGAGCCGCAGGCACCACTCCTCAAAATCCATCTCTGGGTCCTCCCGGAGAGGCGCGCCCAACTGCTGCTCACAGATCCAGCTCAGCACATCGTAGATATCCTGAAAGTGGTAGTAAAAGCTCTGCCGCTTCATCTGGGCGCTCTCCATCAGGTCCTGCACGGTGATCTTGCTCAGGGGACGCTCACACATCATCTGCCGCAGCGCCCGGGCGATTTTTTGCTTTGTGTTGCTGCACAATGGTACATTCCTCCCAATTCGCGGTACGGCGGACCCACGCGCCAGATTCCGAACTCAAAAACAGTGCACCCCATACCAAACCCAGCCTGATCCTTTCTCAGGGTAAAAAAAGAGCGTAGGACCAACATCAGCGGTTTCCCACTGTCTCGACCCTGCAGCGCTCATCTCAAAGGCTCATGGTATTCAGTTTTTCCGGCCCTTTTTCACCGGAGCTCAGTGCCCTCTAACCATATTCTATTTTATAATTTAGCATATATGCCAGAGAAAATCAATCTTTTTTGGCTCTCATCTGTTATTTTTGACAATCCCCACAAAATTCTCCCCCATTTTTTGCAAGAATAGCCAAAAAACTCCGCTGACAAAGCCAAGAACTTTGTCAGCGGAGCAAATTTGTCAGGAACTGCCCTCCGCAGAGCGTCACAGCTTGGCCAGCAGCGTGGTGAGCTCCGCCATGGTTTTGCCGCCGGGGACGGTCTTGTCCCCGTTGAGCACCGTCAGCGGCACCCGCTGTATCTGGTACTGCTTCACCAGCTCGGGATACAGGTTGGCGTCTATCATGTGGGCGGTGACCAGAGGATTTTCCCAGGCCACCCGCTGGGCGCTCATCACCAGCTGGGCGCAGTGGTGGCAGGCCAGGGACACGCACACCTGAATGTTCACCGGCTTCTTGATTTTGCCGATGTCCTTCATGGTGGGCTTGTCCAAGGGCTTGGCGGCGTTTCCCGCATTGAGCAGGGCCCCGGCGAAGCCGGTGATTTCCTTGCCGCCGGGGACGCCGTGGAACACCATGCGGCCGAAGGTCTCCCCGGCATAGACGCCGGTGGCGGGCAGCATGGATGCATCCAGGACCTCGTCTGCCGCCGGGTCCTCTCCCACGCTCAGGAATTTGCAGGACAGCTGGGGCGACAGCCCCGCGATGTGGTTGACAAAGGCGGCCATCTCGCCGCTTTTGTCCCCCTCATCCAGCACGCACACCAGGGTGACGGGAGCGGCCAGCTTGTCCAGCAGCGGTTGGAGCTGGCCCTCCAGCTCAGAGGATATCAAGGGGCTTTTCGCGGGATAATTCTCGGGTTGGAGCGGCATAAGAGACTCCTCCTTTTTCTATTGTCCTCGCTTTCTCGCGCCGCGCAGCATCGGAGCGGCATTCAAAAGGACGCCCAGCACCGCCGGAATGAGGATATAATCCACCGGAACAAGCAGGAACAAGCCCCCCACCGTCAGCCAGGCAACGGCCTCGACGCTCATCCAGCCTTTATTTGCGCCCTTTTTCAGCCCGCTGACGACGGTCACGACCGCGACGGCCGCATAAGCCACAGCGGCGATGATACGAGCGGCCACAGTGACCGTGGCAACCATTTACAGCAGCCCCACCAGATCCAGGCTGGGGGTCAGGGTATCCTCGCCGGGGCGCCAGTGGGCGGGGCACACCTGGTCGCCGTGCTCGTGGACGAACTTGGCGGCCTGGAGCTTGCGCAGCAGCTCCTCGGCGTTGCGGCCGATGCCCATGTCGTGAATCTCATACAGCACGATCTTGCCGTCCGGGTTCAGCAGGAAGGTGCCCCGCAGGGCCTGACCCTCCTCCTCCACCAGCACGCCGAACTGGCGGGCCAGCACCCCCGCCGGGTCGCCCAGCATGGGATACTTGATGGCCTTGATGGTGTCGGAGGCGTCCGCCCAGGCCTTGTGCACAAAATGGGTGTCCTCGCTGACGGAGTAAATTTCGCACCCCTCCGCCTTAAAGCCCTCGTACTGCTCCGCAAGGTCTTTCAGCTCGGTGGGGCAGACAAAGGTAAAGTCGGCGGGATAGAAAAACAGCACGGACCAGTGGCCCAGCAGGTCCTTGTCGGTGTAGGGCTTGAACTCACCCTCGTGATAGCCCATGGCGGAGAAGGGCTCCAGCTTTTGGCCAATCATATGCGCCATATTGCAATTCCTCCTTACCAGCGTGTTAAATTTTTCCGGACAATGCCCGCCGTCCGGCATTTTCTTCTGTTCAACGATATCAGACTCCCTTTTATTTTGCAAGTGATTTTCCAAAAATCCCGCCAACCCATCCAACAAAGTGGCGGATTTGTCAAAAATATCTGCGGCGCCCCTTGTATTTTTAGGCAGGTTGGGCTATACTCTTAAAATGAAAGCAATCCGTTCGCATTGCTGAAGCTCCAACCGACAGGAAGGGACCGCCCTCCTGCCGGCACGTTTGCCGCGCCTGTCAACGACACCATGAGAGGAGGAACCAAACCATGGAAAAAAAGGAAAGCAAGATCAAGAGCGGCCTCGGCATCACCAACATGAACGGCATCACCAGCGATGACGACCGCAGCTGCGCCCTGAACGATATGAACTGTCTGGAGGGCCAGGAGGAGCAGAGCTTCTCTATCACCGATATGAACGCCGTGGCCAAGGACGAGGACACCAGCTGCAGCCTGGACGACATGAACTGCGAGGGCAAGTAAGCCGTCCCGCCTCTGCCTTTGAAAAGCCGTACGGCATGGAAAGGCCCCGTCCCTCCAAAGCGGAGGGCGGGGGTCCGTCCCGCGCCTGTACGGCTTTTCCGTTTTATGGGAAACGCTGGTCCGGCGTCACATTCGCCAGACTTCCCGGCTGGTGGCGGACACCGCCATAGCCCCCGCGCCCAGGGCGGCCATCACGTCCTCCTTGTCCTTGATGAGCCCCCCGGCCAGCAAGGGAATCCGGGTGGTCTGGGCGATCCTGCGGATGGTCTTGGGCATAACGCCGGGGAGCACCTCGATGAAGTCGGGGCGCACCGACTCCAGCTTGTCGATGCCCGCCAACGCCATGGAATCGATGACGAACAGCCGCAGCACGGTGAACAGCTTCAGCTCCCGGGCCCTGCGGATAAAGTTGGGCTTGGTGGTGATGATGCCGTCCACCCGGGTGTTCCGGCGCAGGAAGTCCACGGCGATCTCCTGGCTGGAGGACAGCCCCGAGATCAGGTCCGCGTGGACCAGGACGATCTTGCCCGCGTCCTTTGCCTTGGCCGCCACCTCCCCGATGGAGCACACGTCGCCGAAGAGCAGGAACACCACCTGAATATTGTCCAGGGTCAGGCAGTCCTCCAGCTGCTCCAGGTCCTTCACCGCCGCGATCACCGGCGAGGCCAGCACCGCGTCATAAAAACGTTGGTCCAAAGCGATCTCCTCCCGCGTTTTTTGGCCGCCGCCCGGCGGCTTACCAACATGAAATTATAGCCGTTCCCCGCCCTCTCCGCAATGTCTTTTCCCGCTCACCACACCAAAATTTTTGTCATATCTCTCACTATTTTTCAAAAGGAGCGTGTCAACATGAAGAAGTTCATCAACGCCGTAGACAAGGTAGAGGATCAGATGATCCAGGGCATGGTCAAGGCCTATCCCCAGTATCTGCGCAAGCTGGACTGCGGCAACGTGGTGGTCCGCGCCAATAAGAAGGAGGGCAAGGTGGCCCTCATCAGCGGCGGCGGCAGCGGCCACGAGCCCGCCCACGGCGGCTACGTAGGCACAGGTATGCTGGACGCGGCGGTGGCCGGCGCGGTGTTCACCTCCCCCACCCCCGACCAGGTCTATGAGGGCATCAAGGCCATCGACGCCGGGGCGGGCGTGCTGATGGTCATCAAGAACTACACCGGCGACGTGATGAACTTCGAGATGGCCGCCGACATGGCCCGGGACGAGGACATCAAGGTGGCCCAGGTGGTGGTCAACGACGACGTGGCCGTGAAAGACAGCACCTGGACCGTGGGCCGCCGGGGCGTGGCGGGCACCGTGTTCGTCCATAAGATCGCCGGCGCTATGGCGGAGACCGGCGCGGACCTGGACGCCGTCCAGGCCGTGGCCCAGAAGGTCGTCGACAACGTGCGCACCATGGGCGCGGCCATCGAACCCTGCACCGTCCCCGCCGCGGGCAAGCCCGGCTTCGAGCTGGCCGAGGACGAGATGGAGGTGGGCATCGGCATCCACGGCGAGCCGGGCACCCACCGGGAGAAGATCAAGACCGCCGACGAGATCACCGACCTGCTGCTGGACCAGATCCTGGCCGATCTCGACTACACCGGCAGCGAGGTGGCCGTGATGATCAACTCCTCCGGCGCCACCCCGCTGATGGAGCTGTTCATCATCAACAACCGGGTGGCCGACGTGCTGGCCGAGAAGGGCGTCAAGGTGTACAAGACCTTTGTGGGCGAGTATATGACCTCCATCGAGATGGCGGGCTTCTCCATCTCCCTGCTGAAGCTGGACGGCCAGCTCAAGGAGCTGCTGGACGCCCACGCGGACACCCCAGCCTTTAGGGCGTAATTTTCCAGGAAAGCAGGCAGGACCTATGAACACAGAAAAACTGATCCAAGTCATTCAGAAAATCGGCGCGAAAATTGAGGAGCAAAAGGCCTTTCTCACCGAGCTGGACAACGTCATCGGCGACGGCGACCACGGCATCAACCTGGCCCGGGGCTTTGGCGAGGTGGAGAAAAAGCTGGACGGTCTCAGGGACAAGGAGCCCGGCGACGTGCTCAAAACCGTGGGCATGACCCTGGTGTCCACCGTGGGCGGGGCCTCCGGCCCCCTGTACGGCACCGGCTTTATGAAGCTGGGCGCTTCCCTCAAGGGCAAGGCCGACGTCACCGTCCCGGACTTTCTGGCGGGCCTCCAGACTGCTATCGAGGGCATCATGCAGCGGGGCCGCTCCACCAAGGGGGAAAAGACCATGCTGGACGCCATGATCCCCGCCAAGGAGGCCATGGAGGCCAAGTGGAACGAGTCTCAGGACCCGAAGGCCGCCTTTGATGCGGGCGTGGCCGCCGCCTGGGCGGGCGTGGAGTTCACCAAGACCATCGCCGCCACCAAGGGCCGGGCCAGCTATTTGGGCGAGCGGTCCATCGGCCACCAGGACCCCGGGGCCACCTCCTTCACCATGCTGCTGGAGATCGTGGCGGGCGAGGTGTGATATGGTAGGCTTTGTCATCGTATCCCACAGCGCCAAGCTGGCGGAGGGCGTGGCCGACCTGGCCCGGATGATGGCCAAGACCGTCCCCATCGTCCCCGCAGGCGGGCTGGAGGACGGCTCCTTCGGCACCAGCTTTGAGAAAATCTCCAACGCCATCGACCAGGTGTACTCCGACGACGGGGTGATTCTGCTCATGGACATGGGCAGCGCCGTCATGACCGCCGAGATGGTCATCGAGTCCATGGAGGGCCGGAAAATCGTGATGGCCGACTGCCCCATCGCCGAGGGGGCGGTCACCGGCACCGTCAGCGCCGAATCTGGCTCCAGCCTGGAGGAAATCCTGGAAGACCTGGAGCAGGTGGGCGCCCAGAAAAAGCTGTAGGCCCCTCCAGTCAATCCCGACACAAAGCAGGCCGCCAGTCCCAAACCGGGACCGGCGGCCTTTTCCTGTCCTGCGGACCCGTCTCAGGGCCCGACCGGATTCACATAATGCGTCGGTGTGGGCGTGGAGTTGGGCCCAGGCTCCTGGGACACCGTGGGCAGGGGGTCCGCCGGCGCCAGGCCGGGCCCGCGGGCGGCGTCGGGATAGGGCACAAAGCACAGGTTCATGTCCACGTCGGAGCTGATGCCCGCCACCTTCCCCTTGGAGGAATACTGCCACATTTGGAAGTTATACAGGCAGCTGGGCTTGCTGGTGTACTCGGCAAACCAGAAGCCGTACTGGGTGAGCTTGCTCAAATCGAACTTTACATAGCCGCAGTACGAGTTGAAATAGAACATGGGGATGTATCCCGCCTCCTGCACCCGCTGGCAGAAAGCGGCCACGCACTGGGTGAGGACCTTGGCGTCCACCCCGTAGGCCCGGGAGTCGTTGCCCCCCAGGTACTCCCAGTCACACACCACAGGGTAATTGATATGCTCCCGGTAGGGCTCCAGCTTGGCCAGGAAGATGTCGGCCTCCTCCAGCGCCTCCTCCACGGTGATGGCGTTGGAGAAGTAGTAGGCGCCCACGTCCATTCCGGCGGCGATGGCTCCCTGCATGTTCCGGTCGAACCAGGAGTCGTCCATCAGCACGCCGGAGCCGTAAGCCCGGTTGCCCGCCCGGATGATGGCAAAATCGATGCCGTCCCCGGCCACCGCGTTCCAGTCAATCTCACCCTTGTGGCCGGACACGTCGATGCCCCGGGTGTAGTAGCCGCCGGAATAAATCACCCGGTCCTTGTCGTCCCTGCTGAACTGTTCGTCGGAGAAGGTGGTGGGGGGCACGCCCTCCAGCTTATCCAGCCAGTAATTATTGAAGCGGAACATACCTTGGGTATAGTCCACATTCATCAGCCGCCACACCACCGTGGCCATTTCCTCCCGGTTGATGGGCTGGCTGGGGGAGAACCACCGGGTGCCGTCCGGCTCCAGCACGCCCTCCATGATGCCCTTCTCGTAGAGCTCCACCACATAACCGTCGTCGCAGTCCTCATAGGGGCTCTCCCCCGCAATGTCGGTCAGGTCCAGCGCCCGGGCGGCCATCCGGGCCACGTCCAGCCGGGTGGGCACGGTGTCCAGATACTCCGCGCTGAAGGAGAACATCAGCTTATTGGCAATGGCGGGCTCGATGTAGCACCAGGCCCAGTGGGTGTTGGGGACCCGCTGGGGCTCCTCCTCGCCGATGGCCAGCAGGATCAGCTTAAAGGCCTCGCCCCAGGTCACCGGGTCGCCGGGCCGGAAGGTGCCCTCCGGGTCGCCGGCCACCACGCCCTGGGCGTAGAGCTCGCTGACATAGGGGAACGACCAGTGCTCCTCCGGCAGATCCACAAAGGGGGAACCGCGACCGGGGGCGGCCAGAGCGGTGGTGCTGGAGGTGACCGCCATCAGGGCGGCCAGGGCCAGGACTGCGATGCGTTTTTTCATGGGTTCTCCTTTCCTCTCGGGGGCGGTCGGCGTCGTGACTTCTATTTTACATAATTCGACACGTTCTGGCAAGTCCCAATGAAAATTTAACAGCTTTGTAAAATTTGCCGTTGACAGCGGCGGCAGGATGTGGTATCCTACGGATGACAAATAAAGTTGTCAAATCGACAAGGTTATTTGTCATAACGACAAAAGAAGCTGTCAGGAGGAATGGGAAAATGATTTGGAATGAGCTGGGTGTCAGCGGCGGGATCGCGCTGTGCGCGCTGTACTTCGTGGTGAAGTGGGCGGTGCGCAGCGCTATCGTGGAGGCCCACGCCCAGATCGCCGGGGGAAAGAAGAGCGGCCCGCAGGCGCTGTGGGACGTCATCGTCTCAGAGGACGCTCCGTCCGAGTAGAGGGGAGGCGCGGCCGTGCTGAAGAACCGTTTGAAGGAGCGCCGGGCGGCGCTGGGCGTGAACCAGCAGGAGCTGGGGCGCATGGCCGGGGTGTCCCGGCAGACCATCAGCCTCATCGAGCGGGGGGACTACTCCCCGTCGGTGACGCTGGCCCTCACCCTGGCCAAAATCTGCGGGGTGACGGTGGAGGATATCTTTATCCTGGGGGAGGAGAACGATGAAAGATAACAATGATCCCATCAAGCAGGAAAACAAGAAGGCTATGCACAAATTTGCCCTTGTTTTTATACTGAGCATGGCGGCGGGCTTGGTTCTCGGCTTTGTCACGGCCATCCTGGAATTTGAAAGCTTCGGAGAACTGCTGGAGGCTTTCTGGCACTTTTTTGCCGCCCGGCTGGCAGGCTGGCTGCTGTGCGCCTGCCCGGTGGTGGAGCTGGCGGCGGGGCTGCCCCTGTATTTCAGCGCGAAAAGGCAGTTTGCCGCCTGGGACGGCGAGGACGAAGCCGTCAGCGAAGCCATTGAGCGGAGGCTGTCCGTGTGCATCTGGATTACCAGCATGGCCACGATCCTTGGCTTTTTCCTGCTGCCGGGCCATCTGGCCGGAATGATACACGGCAGATTTTTAAGCCGGCCGGTCCACACCTTTTGGGGGCTGGGCGCGTTTCTGGTCAATTTAATGGTAACCATGCTTTTCCAGCAAAAGCTGGTGGACGCCACAAAGCGGCTCAACCCGGAAAAGCGCGGCTCAGTGTACGACACCAAGTTCCATGAAAAGTGGCTGGACAGCTGCGACGAGGCGGAGCGGGCCGTCATCGGGCAATGTGCTATGAAGGCGTTCCGCGCGGTGACTTACACCTGTCTGGTGCTGTGGGTGGTGTTCGTCCTGGGCGGGATCTATTTTGAGTGGGGCCTCCTGCCCGCTATGGCGGTGTGCATCATCTGGGGCGTTAGTCAGTCGGTATACAGCTATTGGGCCCTCAAGCTGTCCAAGCCCGGCGGAAGGGTTTGAGCCCGCCGCGGCCTGTTTCAGCGCAGGACGAAATCAAATAAGGAGGAATACACATGAGGAAATGTATCCGGTGCGGCGCAGACATGCAGGAGGGCTGCACCATCAAGGTGGAGGGCGCGGGCTACGGCGTGGTGCTGTCCACCGAGGAGAGCAAAATTTTCAGCGGACGCGTCGGCAGGCCCAAGGTGGCCATCTGTCCCCAGTGCGGCGAGGTATCCATCTACTTGGAGGATGTGTCCAAGCTGAACAGCTGAGCGAAAAAGAAACCGCTCCGCCGGATTTGGCGGGGCGGTTGATTTTTTTGCCGGAATCAGGTAGAATAGAAATCCGGCGAAGCATGGAGAAAGGAGGAACGCTTATGTCCACGTTGCTGCTGCCAAACGAGATCTTATCCATGACCGCCCAGGCCGCCCGGCTGCTGGTGGAGTCTGGCGACGGGGACGGAGCGCTGCTCTACCTAGCCCTTTTGGAGTGCGGCGGCGAAGACAAGGCCGCCGCCCGCCTGCGCTGGCCGGAGGACCGCCTGCGCTCCGCCTGGAACCGCCTGGCCGCCTTGGGTCTGGCCCAGCCCCGGACCGAAGCGCCCCCGCCGTCCCCCAGGCAGGACGACCGCCTCCCCGAGTACACCCGGGAGGAGCTCACCGCCGCCCAGGAGCGGGAGCCGGAATTCCAGGGCCTGTGCCGGGAGCTGGAGGGAATGCTGGGCCGGGTGTTCTCCGACAACGACCTGAAATGCCTGTACACCATATACGACCACCTGGGGCTCCCTCCCGAGGTCATTGTGCTGCTCACCGGCTGGGCCATCCGCCGGGAGCGGCGGCAGAAAAACAATCCCGCCGCCTGTCCCAGAATGCCTCAGATTCAGCGGGAGGCCTTTCGCTGGAAGCGGCTGGGGGCGGACACCCTGGAACGGGCGGAGGACTACCTCCGCCGGCAGGAGGGAGTGGACGCTCGGGAATGGGACGTCCTCCAGGCGGTGGGCGTCACCGACCGCCGCCCCGCTGTGGAGCAGGAGCGGCAATTCATCGCCGCCTGGGTGGATATGGGCCTGAGCAACGAGCTGATCCGTATGGCCTATGAGCGTACGGTGTACCAGAAAAAGGCTATGAACTGGCCCTATATGAATAAGATCTTGCAGTCCTGGCACAAGGCGGGCTATCAGACCCCCGCCCAAGTGGAGGCGGGGGACCGGCCGCCCAAGCGGACTCATAGCGCCGCCCAGCCCCAGGACTTCCAGCCCAGCCAGGAGCGCATCCAAAAGAACAACGACTGGCTGGACCAATTCTTAGCCGAACAGCAGCAAAAGAGAGGGGGCGGCTGATATGTCCTACGAGCCAGACGTCACAAGAAAAGCCCTGGCCCGCCTGGAGCGCAGGAAGGACGACCGGGAGCGCCGCCGCTTCCAGCTGGAGCGGGAGCTGTACGCCAAAGCTCCCCGGCTGCGCCAGCTGGACGCGGCTCTGCGGGGCACCATGATCGACCTGGCCATGCTGGCCACCGGCGGCAGGCCTGTGGCGGCGAACGGTCAGGAAATCGCCGCCATCCGCGCCCGCAGCGAGGCCCTTCAAGCTGAGCGCACCGCCCTGCTGGCCCAGCTGGGTTACGCCCCGGACGCGCTGGACGACGTCCCCGCCTGCCCCAAATGCGGGGATACCGGCCGGGCGGAGGGCAAAATGTGCGTCTGCCTCAAGGAGCTGTGCATGCGTGAGCAGCTCAAGGCCCTCACCGCCCTGCTGAACCTCACCGACGAGCAGGATTTCGACAAGCTCCGGCTGGACGTCTACAGCGACCAGCCCTGGGGCAGTCAGGACCGCTCCCCCCGGGAGAACATGCGCCGCATCGTCATGGTGTGCGAGGGCTATGCCCGGCAGTTCCCCTTTTACCCGCTGAAAAACCTGCTGCTGTCCGGCGGCACCGGGCTGGGCAAGACCTTTTTGTCCGGCTGCATCGCCCGGGAGGTGTCCCGCCGGGGCTTTTCCGTGGTGTACGACACCGCCGGCGGCGTGTTTGACTCCTTTGAGACCCGCCGCCGCTTTGACCGGGACCCCGAGGAACAGCGTCAGGCCCGGGGCAATGCCCGCCGGTATCTGGGGTGCGACCTGCTGATCCTGGACGACCTTGGCAGCGAGCACACCATAGCCTCCACCAAGGCCAGCCTGTACGAGCTGGTGAACGGCCGCCTCCAGTCCGGGCGGCACACCATCATCTCCTCTAACCTGTCCACCAGGGACATTGGCAGCAAATACGGCCCGCAGCTGGCCTCCCGCATCGAGGGACTGTACCGGGAGCTGACCTTTTACGGCGACGACCTGCGGCTTCAATAGGGCTGGGGCCCTCACGATTTTACAGCGGCTTTGCGCAAATTGGCGCGAGCGCAGAGCGCCTGCGGGAACGGCCCGCCGAAACCAACACACCTCCATCATCAAAGAACCGCCGCCGGGGCTGAGCATTCTCAGTCCCGGCGGCGGTTTTTTGATGGTGAAACAGGATGGGATCTCCCACCCAGCCGCGTCCTCACCGGACTCCGCCGTCCTTGTCAGCAAAAACCAGAGCCAGGCCAAAAAGAAGGACCGCGCTCTGCGGTCCTTCAATATCCCACCGCTCCCGCCAGGAGCATAAATCCCGTCCCAATGACAAGATAAACCCCCACCAGGGGCAGGAAGTATTTCACCCATTTCAGATAGCTCACCCCGGACAGGGCCAGACAGCTCACCAGCGTACTGGAAACGGGGGACACCAGGTTCACCAGCCCGTCCCCCAGCTGGAAGGCCAGCACCGCCGACTGCCGGGAAAGAGACAGCGCGTCGGCCAGGGGCACCATCAGCGGCACAGCCACCGCCGCGTGGCCGGAGCCGGAGGTGATGAGCAGGTCCAGCATGGGGTTGCTCCAGTACATCCCCAGCAGCTGAGCCCAGGCCGGAAGCCCCTCCACCAGGCTAATCAGTCCGTGGACAATGGCGTCCATAATTCCGCCCTGGGTCAAAACCAGCCGCAGGGCGGCCGCCGCTCCGTCCCGCGTTCCCGTTCCATCGCCCGTCAAACGCGCCGGACCGCGGGGCCGGTGCTGTCCCGGACCGCCAGGGCGGGCTGAAACACCTGCCGGGGCTGAACCTCCCCGCCGTGCTCAATGAGGGCGATGGCCAGCTCTACCGCCGCGTGGCCCAGCTCCGCCATGGGGGTGCGCAGGGTGGTCAGGCCCGTGCCCGGATAGTGTCCGGAATACAGGTCGTCATGTCCCATCACCGAGATATCGCCGGGGACGGACAGCCCATGGCGCTTCAGGGCGCTGATGGCCCCCACGGCCATGTAGTCGCTGGCACACCACAGGGCGGTGGGCGGCGTCCCCTCCGCCAGCAGCAGCTCCACCCCCTCCATTCCGGCCCGCAGGGCGTCGGCGGCGTCTCCGGTCCGGACGATCCGGGGGATAAGGCCCCGCTCCTCCATAGCCTGGACAAAGCCCGCCACCTTTAGCTGAACCGTCCGGTTCTCCGGCCCGTAGGCCAGCAGGACGATGTCCCTGTGGCCCAGACCGGCCAGATGCTCCACCGCCAGCGCTCCGCTGCGGCGGTAGTCGCACAGAATAGCGTACTGCTCCTCCGGGGCGGTCTTGCTGCCGATGAAGATGACGGGGGTGGCGCCGCAGGCGGCCTTGATCCGAGACACGTCGCTGGTGCAGGGGGCCACGATCAGCGCCCCCACTTGGTTTCCCACCATCATACGGCAGTGGCGCTCCTCCAGCTCCAGACTGCGGTGGCTGCTGCCCAGCATCACGCAGAACTCCCGCTCCGCCGCCGCAGTACTGACCTCGTTAAAAATCAGGTCGTAGGCCGTGTTGTCCCCCATGGCGGGAACCACCATGCCGATGGCGCTGGTCCGCTGAAGATAGAGGTTTCGGGCGACCAGGTTGGGGGTGTAGCCTATCTCATCGGCGATTTTTTTGACCCGCTCCTTGGTGGCGGCGGAAATGTCGGGAGCGTCCCGCAGCGCCTTAGACACCGCCACATGGGACAATCCCGCCATCTGGGCTATGGTTTTTAAGGTTGGGCGGTTCGGCATCCTGCCACCCCCGAATCAGTTTGATTTGGCCTATGATAACGCGTTTTCCCCAAAAGAACAAGCGGTCCGCGCCGATCGGACGTTATCCAGGCCTGCCCCGCAAGGCCCGCGGTGCCCCGCCGCTAGTCTCCGTAATACTGCCTTAAAACCGTCCGGATAAAGAAATTCCCCAGCAGACAGGGAAGCGAAAACCCCAGCAGGAATAAATACAATGCGCTCAGCGGAAAAAACAGCACCGCCAGCAGCAGCACGCCGTAATAGCACAGCGCCGCCAGCAGCGCCCGCAGCGGCTTTGCCACACCCAGCAGCAGGGCGGACCTGACCGCGTCCCGCAGCGGTTTGCCGTCACACAAAAGTCCGTACAGGTAGGTGGAGGCCAGCATTGCCACCAAAAAGGCCGTGGTGCACAGCACAAACGGCGCCAGAAGCACGAGATGCGTCATCGCGTGGCGCAGATAAAATACGGCGCCATATCCGGCCAGCCCCATAGGCGCCGCCGTCAGAAAAAAAGCGCCGTAGGAGCAGGGGAGGTCCTGCCTGAACGCCGTGAAATAGTCCCGGACACAGGCCACCGGCTCACCCAAAACGATCTTGCGCGCCACCTTGTGCAGGGCGAACAGCGCCGGAGGAATCGTAACGATCGGAATGCTGGCAGCCAGGAACAGCAGGTTAACGATCAGCACTGTGGCGAGCTCCCCCTGGAGAAGCTCCCAAAGACGGGCCGGACCTGTCTTTTCCGGCGCGTCCGCCTCTTGATCCGGGCCCTGAAACGCGTCCTCTTTTCGGGAAAACAAAGCGTCTCCTCCTCACTGTGACCACAAAATCCATTCCATCGTCATTATACTATGCCCCGCGCCTCAATTCAACCGAAACTTTCACGTTCAGCCGGAGAGGCACACATAAGGACAAGTCCATGGGGTATCCCGGCGAAGCGCGTTGGGAAAACTTATGTAAAAGCAAATATTTTTTTGTAAATTTGTTCCATACTTTTGGTGAATTGCGCGGATAAAAAGAACACGCCTCACACAAATATACCAATATGTGTCTTTACTTTCATATGAAACGTTTTAAGTAACATCCTCAAATATTTAGATAATTTCCCTCCATTTACACATAGTGGCGGAAAGACTATAGTCTATATAAACGCTGCGGAATGCCGCAGCGAAACGGAAATGAAAGAAGAGGAGTGGTTTTGATGAAAAAAATCCCCCGCATAACGGCAGCGGTCCTGCTCATTGCGCTGCTGCTGTCCCTGTGCGGGTGCGGCTCGTCGGACGGCAAGACGCACCTGACCTTCCAGATCTGGGACACGGCACAGCGCGCCGGTATGCAGGCCATGTGCGACGCCTACACCGCCCAGCACCCCGATGTGGTCATCGACGTGCAGGTGGTCAGCTGGAACGAATACTGGACCAAGCTGGAGGCCGCCGCCGAGTCCAACACCATGCCGGACATCTTCTGGATGCACACCAACCAGCTGCTGTACTACGCTGACTTCGGCATGCTGGCCGACGTGACCGACCTGTACGACGATGTGGAGAGCGGTTACTATCAGAACCACTTCTCCGACATCTCCCTGGGCAACGTCAGCGGTTCCGACGGGCGCTACTATGGCGTGCCCAAGGACAAGGATAACGGCGTGCTGGTGTATAACAAGGAGATGTTCGACCAGGCCGGTGTGGCCTATCCCGACGACGACTGGACCTGGGACGACCTAACGGACGCCTCCCAGAAAATCTACGACGCCACCGGGAAATATGGCTACCTGGCCTATCTGGACGATCAGCTGGGCTACTGGTCCTACGTCTACCAGAACGGCGGCTACATCCTCAGCGCCGACAAGACCACCTCCGGCTTCAACCAGCCCGGCGGCAAGGAGGCCATGGAGTTTTACATCGGGCTGCAAAAGAACGACTGGTGCCCGGACCAGAACTTCTTCACCCAGAACGGCGCGGGCGCCACCTTCTGGTCCGAGAAGGGCGCCATGTTCATGGAGGGCTCCTGGAGTCTGCTGGGCGCCCTGGAGAACAACCCCAAAATGGACGGCAAGTGGGACATCGCCAAGCTGCCCAAGGCCCCCAACCCGGTCCACACGGACGAGAGCCTGGACCAGGACGGCCGGGCCTGCATGTCCAACGGCCTGTGCTACTCCACCGGCGCCCACGGCAAAAAACTGGACATCGCGCTGGACGTCATCAAATACTTCGGCACCGAGGAGGCGCAGATCATTCAGGGTGAATCCGGCGCGGCTATCCCCGCCTATCTGGGCACCGAAGAGAGCTGGCGGAAGGCTTGGGATAAGTTCGACTATAAGATCAACATCGACTGCATCTTTGAGCAGTTCGACTACGCCATCCAAGTGCCTTACAACCCCGCCAGCCCCCGCTGGAAGAGCCAGGTGCTGGACGTGCTGACTCAGATCTACGCCGGAAACCAGGACGTTGACGCCGGGCTGGAGAAGATCGAGAGCATCGTCAACACGGAGACCCAGAAAAAACTGGCCGATAACTGAGAGGAGGGCGTACTGTGAAAAGAAAATTGTCCGTCGCCGAGCGGCGGGAGGAAAACTGGGGCTGGATCATGGTGGCCCCCACCATCATTGGCCTGTTCGTGCTGAACATCTGGCCCTTTATCCAGACCATCTATACCAGCTTCTGCGAGCACCTGGGCTTCGGCCACTACAAGTTCATCGGCTTAAACAACTACATTGAGATGTTCCAGACCCCCGAGTTTTGGAAGGCCACCTGGAACACCGTCAAGTTCTGTATCCTCACTGTGCCCATCGGCGTGATCCTGGCCCTGTTCGTGGCCATGCTGCTGAACACCAAGGTGAAGTTCAAGGGCGGCTTCCGCACCATCTTCTTCCTGCCCCTGGTGTGCGCCCCCGCCGCCATCGCTATGGTGTGGCAGGTCATCTTCAACGGCGACAGCGGCATCCTGAACCAGCTCCTGGGCGCCAACATCCAGTGGATCACCAATCCCAAGACCGCCATTGTGGCCGTGTCCATCGTCTCCATCTGGAGCAGCGTGGGCTATGACGCGGTGCTGCTGCTGGCGGGCTTGCAGAACATCCCCAAGACCCTCTATGAGGCCAACAGCATCGACGGCGCGGGCAAGATCCGGCAGTTTTTCACCATCACCCTGCCCATGGTCTCCCCCACCATGTTCTCCGTGCTCATCATGCGCCTGATGGCCTCCATGAAGGTGTACGACCTGATCTACATGATGTCCGACGACACCAACCCGGCCATGGCCGATATGCAGAGCCTGATGTACCTGTTCTACCGCTCGTCTTTTGTCAGCGGCGACCGCGGCTACGGTTCCGCCATCGTCATCTGGACCGTGGGCCTGATCCTTCTCGTGACCCTGTTCCAGTTCTGGGCCCAGAAGAAGTGGGTCAACTACGACATTTAAGGAGGAGTCTGGAATGAAAAGTGTAAATTCGCTGCATCGCTCTTACGCCATTGCCAAATTCCTCACCTACTTCGCCCTGATCGTGGGCGCCCTCATTATGATTTTTCCCTTCGTGTGGATGGTCCTCACCAGCTTCAAGACCCAGGCGGAGAGCGTGAGCATTCCGGCCACCTTCTTCCCCTCCGAGTTTCGGCTGGACGGCTACAAAAAGGTCCTTGAGAACCTGCCCTTCGTCAAGCTGTACTGGAACACCATCCTGCTGGTATTCCTCCGCGTGATCTTCGCCATCGCCTTCAGCTCCATGGCGGGCTACGCCTTTGCCAAGCTGAAGTTCCGCGGCAAGAACATCCTGTTCACCATCGTGCTGATGCAGATGTCCCTGCCCAGCCAGATTTTCATCATCCCCCAGTACCAGATGGTGGCCAAGCTGGGCCTGGTCAACACCATCGCGGGCCTGGTGTTCCCCGGCCTGGTCAGCGCCTTCGGCGTGTTTTTCCTCCGGCAGACCTATATGGGCATCCCGGAGGAGATCGGCGAGGCCGCCTATCTGGACGGCTGCAACCAGTTCCAGACCTTTTACAAGGTGATGTTCCCCCTGACCGGCACCTCTGTGGCCGCCCTGACCATTTTCACCGCCGTATTTGCCTACGGCGACCTGATGTGGCCCCAGATCGTGAACAATGACATCAATATGTTCACCCTGTCCGCCGGCCTGTCCACCCTGCGGGGCATGGACACCACCAACTTCCCCATGCTGATGGCCGGCTCTCTGCTGGCTATGCTCCCCATGGTCGTCCTGTACCTCATCTTCCAGCGCCAGTTCGTGGAAGGCATTGCCGGGACCGGCGGCAAATAAAACCCGCACCCTCTCCCCTTTGTCCAACAGCCCCGGCGCTCAGGCACCGGGGCTGTTGGCCTCATTGGGCTGAACCGGCTCTTGCGCTCCCGCGAAAAATACATTATAATCATCACGCTGTCCTTTACTTTGATTCAGAGGAGGACCCTCTATGATCGTTCTTGACAAGGAAAACAAGCTCATCACCCTGCACACCAAAAACACCACCTATCAGATGAAGGTCTGGGACTACAACGTCCTGCTGCATAGCTACTACGGCCCCCGGCTCACCGGCGGCGATCTGTCCTATCTCCTCCGCCGCAAGGACCGTGGGTTCTCCCCCAATCCCAACGAGGCGGGAAGCGACCGCACCTTCTCCCTGGACACCTTTCCCCAGGAATACTCCACCCGGGGCGTGGGGGATTTTCGCCTGCCCTCCATTGAGCTGGAGCTGCCCTGTGGGAGCCGCACGGCGGACCTGCGCTATGTGGACAGCGAGGTTCGCCGGGGCAAATACACCCTGGAGGGCCTGCCCGCCTTCTACGGAAGCGAGGAGGAGTGGGAGACACTCTGCGTCACGCTGACCGACGCCGCCGCTCAGGTGGACGTGGAGCTGCTCTACGGCGTGCTGGAGGAATACGACCTCATCACCCGGGCCGTCCGGGTGGTCAACCGGCGGGACAGCGCGGTCCGCCTGTGCTGGTGCGCCTCCCTGTGCCTGGACTTCATCCGCTCCGACCTGGATATGATCACCTTCAACGGCGCCCACGTCATGGAGCGCTGCCCCAGCCGCGCCCCCCTCCGCCCCGGCGTCCAGGGCGTAGACAGCATCCGGGGCGCCTCGAGCCACCAGCACAACCCCTTCGCCGTCCTGTGCGACAGGGACGCGGCGGAGGAGCACGGCCTGTGCTACGGCGCCATGCTGGTATACAGCGGCAATTTTCAGGCGATGGCGGAGGTGGACCAGTTTGAGAATTCCCGCCTGGTGATGGGCATTGACCCCTACCAGTTTGGCTGGACTCTGGAGCCCGGCGAGGCGTTCACCGCCCCGGAGGCGGCCTTGGTCTGCTCCCCCAGCGGCTTTGGGCAGATGAGCCGCCAATTCCATCACGCCATTCGGCGAAACCTCATCCGGGACCCCTGGAAGGACCGCCGCAAGCCGGTGCTCATCAACCACTGGGAGGCCACCGAGATGTATTTCACCGCCGACCGGCTGGTGGAAATTGCTCAAGACGCTCCCGGCCTGGGCCTGGAGCTGTTCGTCATGGACGACGGCTGGTTCGGCGCGCGAAACGACGACAACGCCGGTCTGGGGGACTGGGTGGTCAACGAGAAAAAGCTTCCCGGCGGCCTGGGCGCCCTGGTGTCCCGCATCAAGGAGATGGGGATGGAGTTTGGCATCTGGATCGAGCCGGAGATGGTCAACGAGGACAGCGACCTTTACCGCGCCCACCCGGACTGGGCCCTGAACGTGCCGGGCCGCGGCTCCTCCCGGGGCCGGAACCAGCTGGTGCTGG
Source organism: uncultured bacterium (assembly GCA_948469375.1). GTDB lineage: Bacteria > Bacillota > Clostridia > Oscillospirales > Oscillospiraceae > Enterenecus. Next base: position 30,227 of record CAOKLO010000025.1, read on the forward strand.
ATTTCTCCCGCCAAGACGTGCGGGACCATATCTACGGCCAGATCAAGGCGGTTCTCTCCAGCGCCGACATATCCTATGTGAAATGGGATATGAACCGCAGCCTGACCGAGGTATGGTCCGCCGCCCTGCCTCCCCAGCGTCAGGGCGAGGTATACCACCGCTATGTCCTGGGCGTGTACGAGTTCGCGGAGCGTCTGCGCCGGGATTTCCCCCACATCCTCATCGAGGGGTGCTGCGGCGGCGGCGGGCGCTTTGACGGGGGCATGCTCTATTACACTCCCCAAATCTGGTGCAGCGATAACACCGACGCCATCGACCGTCTGCGCATCCAGTACGGCACCTCCTTCTGCTACCCGGTGTCCACCATGGGCGCTCACGTCTCCGCCGTGCCCAACGGGGTGACGGGCCGCGTCACCCCCATGGAGACCCGCGGCGTTGTGGCCATGTCAGGCACCTTCGGCTATGAGATGGACTTGAGCAAATGCACGCAAGAGGAAAAGGAAACCGTCCGGCGGCAGGTCGCCCAGTTTAAGGAGCACTATTGGCTGATCCAGGACGGAGATTACTACCGCCTCAGCGATCCCTTCCAGAACGGCCCCTATACCGCCTGGGAGCATGTCTCCTCCGACAAGCGGGAGGCCCTGGTCAGCCTGGTCACCGGGCCCTTCCGGGGCGCTCCCCCCTTCCTGGCCCTGCAGGTCAGAGGGCTGGACCCGAGCCTGCGCTATCAGGTCAACGGCGAGGGCGGCTGGCCCGGCGATGTGCTCATGCAGGTGGGCATCCCCCTGCCCATCCTTCAGGGCGACTATCAGGCGCTCCAGTTCTATCTGCGCGCAGAATAAAATCAAACCGGCGGAAAAAGCGCTGCTTTTTCCGCCGGTTCGGGTCAATCGATTCGATACAGCTTGTTCTGGCTGCGCCATTCCCGGGGCGAGACCCCGTAGCGCTGCCGGAAGGCCCTGGAAAAGTGGAGCTGATTGGGATAGCCGCAGGAGGCGGAGATATCGCCGATGGACGCCGAGGTGGTCTTCATCATTTCCGCCGCCTTGGACAGGCGCAGGCGGATGAGAAATTCCTGGGGCGGACAGCCCTTGTTCTCCTTGAACAGCTTGCTGAAATAGCTGCGGTTGAGCCTGCACACGGAGGCGATTTCCTCCACCGTCAGCTCCCGCTGATAGTTCAATTCCATGAAGTTCACCGCCTCCTGGATGTAAAACTCCTGGAGCTTGGCCCCGGGGGTCTCCTGCCGGGTGGCGGAGGACTGGATGAGCGCGTCCAGAAAGAGGCACAGGTAACCGATCAGATGGAGGGGCGAGGCGGTGGGGTGGTCCGCCACATAAAGCATGATGTCCTTCATCTCCTCCGCCAGCGCCATATTTTTGGGGCGGTAGATCGGCTGGTCGGTCCCCAGGCCCGCCGCGCTCAAATAGCCCCTGGCCCGCAGGCCGTCGAACTCCAGCCAGACATATTTCCAGGGCTGGTTCTGGTCGGCGCTGTAGGTGTTGACCTGCCCGGGGCAGATGAGAAAGCCCTGCCCGGCCTCCAGGTCATAGCGCCGGGCGGGCCCATCCTCCACTGCCGCGTCCAGAAAGCCCCGCCCGGAAATGATGTAGTGGAACAGGTAGTGGTTGCGGACGAACGGCCCGAAGGAGTGCAGGGGCGCGCATTGCTCCCAGCCGAATTGGAACAGCCGCAGATCCAGCAGCGACTCATTGGGAAAAATGGAAACGGAATACTCATTCACGTCGGAGACCTTCTTTCTTCTCACGGCTCGGTGGAAAGTCGTTCCGGTATTACGGCTAAACAGTTGGTAAATTAATCATACTACAAAAGCATTCTGAAATCAACTGAGATAATTTTGCAGAAGCCGTTTTCCTCCATGTTTGAAAGGAAACGTGAATTTATGGAACTTATTCCGCGGTCACAGCGGACCGCGGCGGACATCACAATATGACGCAAGGACACGGCGGCGGCCCCCGTGTCCTTGCGTCTTATTGCGATGCGGTTTGCGTGTTTAGGCCGGGGCCGGATCTTGCCCGTTCCGCCATGCCGCGATCATGTACGTACTTTACGGCGGCAGGATTTTGCGCTATACTGGTTCCTGAGAATGGGGAAGCATGGTCGCCCCGAACATCGGAGGTTCCTATGATAAATGAAATCGCAAGAAAATATACCGGCCTGCTCCGGCAGGCGAAAACCGCCGCCGGAGACGGCGGGACGTCTATCGTCACACCCGGAACGCCGCGCGCCATCGGCCCGGTCAGTGCCGCTGACCGGCTGCACCCGTGACCGCCATGATGGAGCTGATTCGTTCTATTTTCGCCCTCTATGGGGAGCGCAGCCACTGGTTTCTGGGCCTGCTGTGGGACCACTTCCTCCTGTCGGGCCAAGCCATCCTGCTGTCCGGGGCCATCGGCCTGCTGCTGGGAATCCTCATCGCCCAGTACCAAAAGCTGGCCCCCGCCGTGATGGGGCTGTGCAACGTGCTGTACACCATTCCCGCCATCTCCCTGCTGGGCATCCTGATCCCCTTCACCGGCATCGGCAATCAGACGGCGGTGATCGCCCTGACCATCTACGGCGTCATGCCCATGGTTTGCAACACCTATGTGGGTCTGACCACCCTGGACCCGGATATTTTGGAGGCGGCCAACGGCATGGGCAGCACCGCCATGCAGGCGCTGCTGCGGGTCAAGCTGCCCATTGCCGCCGGGGTTATCCTGGCGGGAGTGCGGAACATGGTGGTCATGACCGTCTCCGTGGCGGGCATCGCCTCCTTTGTGGGCGCCGGGGGGCTGGGCGTGTCCATCTACCGGGGCATCACCATCTACGACCCCGCCATGACCGCGGCGGGGAGCATTTTGATCGCGTCCCTGGCGGTTTTGCTGGATTTCATTCTGGGCCGCGTGGAAAAACACTTTAAAAAATACGGGAGCTGATTACAATGAAACATAGAATTTCAGCGTTGACCCTGGCTCTGGCCGCCGTCCTGAGCCTTTCCGCCTGCGGCAAGTCCCCCTCCGACAGCGCCGGGCCGGTCAGGATTGCCACCAAGCCCATGACGGAGCAGTACATCCTGGGCGAGATGCTGGGGCTTATCATTGAGGACGCGGGCTATGAGGTGGAGCTCACCAAGGGAATCGGCGGGGGCACCAACAATATTCATCCCGCTATGGAGATGGGGGAGTTCGACCTTTACCCGGAGTACACCTCCAGCGGCTGGGTAATGGTGCTGGATCGCGACGCCGCCGGTGTGGACGATACCCAGATGTTTGACAGCCTCAAATCGGAATATCAGGAGGAGTTCCAGATGACCTGGGTGGGGCTCTATGGCTTCAACAACACCTACACCATCGCCCTCCGGGAGGAGACCGCCCAGCAGTATGGCTTAAAAACCACCAGCGACCTCGCCGCCGTGGCCGGAGAGCTCAATTTTGGCGGCAATCCGGACTACATTGAGCGCGCGGACGGGTTCCCGGCCCTGTGCGAAGCCTACGAGCTGAAGTTCAAAACGGTCTCTGATATCGACATCGGTTTAAAATACCAAGCGCTCAAGGATGCGGTTATCGATGTGACCAACGGCTACACCACTGACGCCCAGCTGGGCAACCAGTCCGCCGGCTTCGTCACCTTGGAGGACGACAAGCATTTGCAGGTCAATTATTTCTGCTCCACCGTGGTGCGGCAGGACGCGCTGGAGAAATACCCCGGCCTGGAGGAGGCGCTGATGAAAATGGACGGCCTGCTGACCGACAGTGAGATGGCCCATTTGAACTACCTGGTGGAGGTGGAGGGGGCCGATGAAAAGGACGTCGCCCGGGATTTCCTGGTGGAAAAGGGCGTTTTGAAGGGCTGAGCTATGGCGGAACCCATCATTCAATTTGACCATGTGTGCAAGTCCTTCGACAGACACCCGGTTTTACGGGATTTCTCCCTTTCCATTGAAAGGGGAACCTTCCTGACAGTCATCGGCCGCTCCGGCTGCGGCAAGACCACCGCCCTGCGGCTGGTCAACGGCCTGATCTCCGCCGATTCGGGCCGGGTGCTGGTGCAGGGGGAGAACGTGGCGGACGCCGACCCGGTCGCCCTGCGCCGGGGCATCGGCTACACCATCCAGAGCGTGGGCCTGTTCCCCCACATGACGGTGGAGAAAAATATCGCTTACGTGCCCGCCATTTCCAAATCCCCCCTATGGAAAGGGGCGGAACGGCACAGACGGGCGGCGGAGTTGCTTCAAAGCGTGGGGTTGGAGCCTGGCTTGGCAGGCCGTTATCCCCGGGAGCTGTCCGGCGGGCAGCGCCAGCGGGTGGGCATTGCCAGAGCCTTAGCCGCCCAGCCGGATATCCTGCTGATGGACGAGCCCTTCGGCGCAGTGGATGAGATCACCCGGCGCCAGCTCCAGGACGAGATTTTGCGCCTCCATCAGGAACGGGGCATCACCATCCTGTTCGTGACTCATGACATTGAGGAGGCACTCAAGCTGGGCACCCGGGTGCTGGTGATGGAAGAGGGCGGGGCGGCCCAGTTCGACCCCCCCAGCGCGGTGATGTCCAGTCCCGCCACCCCCTTTGTGGCCCAGCTGGTTCGCCGCAGCCGGGACTTTGCCCCCAGGCAGTAAAGGGGAGCAGACGGATGCGCGGCGCCAAGGAGCCTCTTTCCCATTCATTGGGAATTTGCAAAATCAATTTCTTGCATGGGCTTCCTTCTTGACATTTGCTATCATATTGGATACAATATAACGCACAGAGAATTCTATATTGTCTTCGGCGCTATGAGGTGATTTGATGAATCCGGTGTCCGTGCTCCCCTTAAAAGACCACATTATTGAGATACTCCGCCGGGAAATCTTTTCCGGCGGGATGGAAAACGGGTTGGAATTGACCCAGGAGTCCATTGCCGATCAGCTGAAGGTGTCCCGCATCCCGGTGCGGGAGGCATTTTTGCAGCTGGAGGCGGAAGGCCTGCTGGAACGCCTGCCAAACCGCCATGTACGGGTGGTAGGCGTCACCACCACCCGGCTGTGGCAAAACTTCCATGTGCTGGCCGCCATAGAGGGGGAAATCGCCCTGCAAATGCTGAACGCTGGAACGCTGTCCGGTATCAGCGAGGCCTTTGCCCGATGTGTGGACGCCTATAAGCAGCAGGAGTGGTCGCTGCTACGCAGGGAGGATCGGGCTTTTCATTTAAGCCTCAGCACCGCCTTGGACAATCATACGCTGCGCCAACTCCATGAAATTCAGCATAGGGTCCTTTTTATGGGGACAATGGAAAATCTGCGCCCCAACTGGAACAAAGTAATTGATTTGGACGAAAAAATCTGGCGGGCGGTACGGGTCAAGGATGAGAGCGACCTGCGCCGTTCCATCTATGAATACTATACCGTCCTGGCTCAGGATGCCGTGGAGGAGCTGACACAATGAATCCCCTTACTCCCATCAAGCTGCTGCCCGCCCGGGACCGAGTGGCTGCCGGACTGCGCGAGGCCATCCTAACCCGCTCCATCCGGCCCGGCGAGGAAATGACCCTGAAGGATACTGCCGCTAAATTGGGCGTATCCATCACCCCGGTGCGAGAGGCATTTCAGATTCTGGCCCGGGACGGACTGATTGAGCTTCACCCCAACCGGGGGGCCGTGGTATTGGGGATCACAGAGAAACGCATCCGGGATCACTACGAGACCAGGGCGATTCTGGAACGGGAGGCCGCTATGGCTGTGTGCCGCCTGAAGGCGGACGTCTCTCTGATCCGCAACGCCTATCTTCAGGCCGAAATCGCCCTGAAAACTCACAACGTCCTTCAGTATTCCAACTATAATCAGTCCTTTCACATGGAGATTTGGAGCGCTTGCGGAAACGAAAAGATCAAAGAGCTTCTCTCCGGCTTGTGGAACGGACTGTCCATGGGCCATAAGGTGACGCAGGAGAGCTATGCCCAGGTATCTATGGACGAGCACGCCGGCATCTTCCAGGCACTGGAGGCCGGAGATGAGCTCACCGCCGGGGAGCGGATGAACGCCCATATCCTGCGCAGCATGGAAAATGTGCTGACCCACTTAGATGTATAGCGTCCCGCCTCCGCAGTTGTGTTTTTTCACAATTTGCGGAGGCGCTTTTTATCACTCTCGCTGATTTTATTTTTGCTTCTTGACAACCCACAGTTCCAGCACTATACTTATACTCACAATTGGATACATTATTAATTATTAACAATGTATGTATCCGGGATATCGTATCCAAAAAGAGAAGGAGGAATCCGTATGAATCCAACCGTGGTAACCCTTGTGCTCCTCGCATTCGCCATTGTGATGTTCATCCTGGAAAAGATCCCCCTGGGCCTGACGGCTACCATTGTGGCCATCGCCCTAAATGTAACCGGCGTTTTGAGCGTGTCGGACACCTTTGCCGGCTACGTCAACAGCAACGTCATCCTGTGCGTCGGCATGTTTGTGGTGGGTCAGGCCCTTTTCGAGACCGGCATGGCCAACCAAATCGGCGGCCTGGTCACCCGCTTCGCCAAGAGTGAACGTATTCTCATCATCGCCATTATGGTCATTGTAGGCATTATGTCTGGATTCCTGTCCAACACCGGCACCGCTGCGGTGCTCATCCCCGTGGTCTGCGGCATCGCCGACGAGTCCGGCTACTCCCGGGGCAAGCTGCTGATGCCCCTGGTGTTCGCCGCAGCCCTGGGCGGCAATCTGTCCATCATCGGCGCCCCCGGCAACCTGATGGGCATCAACGCCCTGAACGAGATGGGCATACAGACCGGCTTTTTCGAATACATCGCTGTGGGCGCGCCCATGCTGATTTTCGGCATCATCTATTTTGCCATCATTGGCTACAAATTCCTTCCCGACTCTAAGGGCGAGGGCGGCGCCGAGGGCCAGCGCGACTACAACAGCGTCCCCAAATGGAAGCAGATCACCTCCCTGGTGGTGCTCGTGGTGGTGATCCTGGCCATGATCTTTGAGGAGCAGATCGGCGTCAAGCTCCAGATCACCGCCTGCATCGGCGCGGCCTTCCTGGTGCTTTCCGGTGTCATCAGCGAGAAAGCGGCCCTCCAGTCCATCGACCTGAAGGTGGTGCTGCTGTTCGGCGGCTCTCTGGCCCTGGCCAAGGCCTTGGAAACCACCGGCGCGGGCGGCCTCATCGCCGACACCATCGTGGGCGCGCTGGGCGCCAACCCCAACCCCATCATTCTGCTGCTGGTCATCTTCATTGTAGGCTGCACATTGACCAACTTTATGTCCAACACCGCCACTACCGCCCTCATGGTGCCCATTGCCGTCTCCTTGGCCCAGAGCCTGGGCGCGGACCCCCGTTCCATGATCATCGCCACCGTCATCTCCTGCTCCTGCGCCTACGCCACCCCCATTGGTATGCCCGCCAACACCATGGTAGTGGGACTAGGCGGCTACAAGTTCAACGACTATGTGAAATCCGGCCTGCCCCTGATCGGCGTGTCCTTTGTGATCTGCATGGTGCTTCTGCCCATCCTCTACCCCTTCTATTAAGCGACTGCGCGAACCATCATATAATAAGGAGGTCATTTCATGACAAAAGCGGAAAATGTCCAGCTCATGACCGATAAAATGGCTAGGTTTGTGGCCTATATCGGCATGAAGCTGCCGGACGACGTCATCGCCAAGCTCTCCGAGCTGCGGGAAAAGGAGACCAGCGAGCTGGCCCGCACCATTTACGATACCATGTTTAAGAACCAGGAGCAGGCTGTGGCGCTGAACCGCCCCAGCTGTCAGGACACCGGCGTGCTCCAGTTCTGGGTCAAGTGCGGGGTCAACTTCCCCCTCATGGGTGAGCTGGAAGCCCTGCTGAAGGAGGCCGTGGTAAAGGCCACCTTTGCCGCTCCTCTGCGCCACAACAGCGTGGAGACTTTTGATGAGTATAACACCAAACGCAACGTAGGCAAGGGTACGCCCACCGTGTTCTGGGACATCGTACCCGACGACGACCACTGTGAGATTTACGCATATATGGCGGGGGGCGGCTGCACGCTGCCCGGCAAGGCCATGGTGCTCATGCCCGGCGCGGGCTATGAGGGCGTCACGCAGTTCGTCATGGACCAGATGACCAGCTACGGCCTGAACGCCTGCCCCCCTCTGCTGGTGGGCGTGGGCGTGGCCACCAGTGTAGAGACCGCCGCGCTGCTGTCCAAAAAGGCATTGATGCGGCCCCTCGGCAGCCACAACCCCAATGAGCGCGCCGCCCAAATGGAGCAGCTCCTGGAGGACGGCATCAACGCCATCGGCCTGGGGCCCCAGGGCATGAGCGGCAATTACTCCGTCATGGGCGTGCACATTGAGAACACCGCCCGCCATCCCTCCACCATTGGCGTCGCCGTCAACGTGGGCTGCTGGTCCCATCGCCGCGGCCACGTTATCTTCGACAAGGACCTGAACGCCACTGTGACAACTCATTCGGGGGTGCAGCTGTAATGGTAGAGATCAGAAACGGAAAGAAAGTCCTCGTCACACCGGTTACCGCGGAGGACTTGGCCGACATTAAGATCGGCGACATTGTTTGGCTGGACGGAGACCTCATGACCTGCCGGGACGTGGCCCACCGCCGCCTCGTCGAGGGGAAGCGGGCGCTGCCCTATGATATTCGAGGAAAGGCTATTTTCCACGCCGGTCCCATCGTCCGGCCCATTGAGGGACAGGAGGACGCCTATGAGATGGTGTCCGTGGGTCCCACCACCTCCATGCGAATGGAGAAGTTCGAGTACGAGTTCACCAAGGAGACCGGAGTGCGGGTCATCGTGGGCAAGGGCGGCATGGGACCCAACACGGAGCGGGCCTGTAAGGAGTTCGGCGCCATTCACTGCGTGTTCCCCGCCGGCTGCGCCGTGGTTGCCGCCACCGAGGTGGAACGCATCGCCGAGCACCACTGGGACGAACTGGGCATGCCCGAGACCTTGTGGTGCTGCAAGGTCAAAGAATTCGGCCCCCTGATTGTTTCCATCGACGCCCAGGGCCGCAATATGTTTGAGGAAAACAAAGTGGCCTTCAACGAGAAGAAGGACGCCGCCGTGGCGGAAATCTGCAGGCACGTGAGCTTTATCAAGTAAACGGGATATGTCATAGCGGCAGGAGGCGGGATATCCCGCCTCCTGCCGTCATTTGAAACAGGAGGAATTGCCGCGTATCATTTGAAGGTTGTCAAGACAGAGATCCCCATATAAAAAGCCGCCCCCAGTGCTGCCAACGCCGAGGACGGTTAGCGAAAGGACCGCAGGCGGATTGGCTGGGGAGGCCCGCCCTTGTAGAGCCGACCGCCATTGAGCTGACCGCTTTGGGCTTCCAGGAAAGGATTTCCTATCCGGATCATCAGTGAGAAAACGCTGTATCAGTTCCTCTAAATCAGGCAGGGCACGGCGAAACGCCGTGCCCTGCTCAGCTTAATCATTCCCTGATGTTCAGCACTTGACGGACATAGTCCTCATTTCCCAAAAAATACTGCTCGATCAGCTCCCAGCGCTCCTCCGTGCTAATGTCTGCGGCAAAAAACGCCTCCAAAATGCGCTCATTACTCTGATGGTGCTCCCGAATTGAACGCAGGACGTTGTTCACATATCTCCCGCTGCTGGCAAGATGCTCCAACCTCATGGGGTCGTTGATGCGGATAAAAACCTCCGCCTTTTCGCCGCCCCGAATCTCGTAGGTGGCCGCGCCCAGCAGCTCCAGCAGGCGCAGCAGCGGCATGACTTCGATTTGCCGGTTTTGTGTCAACGGATAAAAAGAAAAGAAAACATCCTCATTCCCCTTGGGCGCGCATTGGACTATTTGACGTTGGAAGAAATTGAGAAGGCGGGCATAAGCCGCGCTGCTCACAAAATAAACGCTCTCCTCAGCCCCCGCCTGTTTGCGCTTCCTCAATACCCGCAGCTGACTCCTGGCCCTTGAATAGGCCGCGTCCGCGTCTACGTTTTCTGTGAAAATATCCAGCAGCAGGCCGGTCTTATCATGTGGGAGCGCCCTTTCCTCCAAAACGCTATCCAAATCCTCCTCAAACCGGCGCTGCGTAAACTGTTTGAACTCCCCATGCTTATAGTTTCCAAAGACCTCAACAATGGCCCCAATCACCTTTTCCACGCGCTGTGCGGCGGAGGCGTATCCATCGGTATAGCGCACCTCCACCCGGACCCGGGGAGCCACTCGATACTCCGACCGTCCGGCCTTTATCACCTGTTCAAAAAACTCCTTTTTAAACATCCCAAAGGTTCGATCTGAGTAGCAGTTCTCCCAGATTGCCGCCATATCTACCAAAAAGGTCTTTCCCGCGCTGTATGTCGTGGTGTCCGGCGCCATATCGTGTCTTGCGGCGACGGTGCGCTTCTCAACACCTTTCTGGAATTTTACATAGTTTCCATATCGCCTGAGAAATTCAGCTTCGATCTCATCGGGTACATTGATATAATTTTTAGACAGCATCGCCTTGGGCCGCACGACCAGCACCGGGAAGGCATATTTATTGCTCAAATCCTTGGACAAAAGCATCAGGCCGGATTTTGTGCGGTTCTCCACCTCGCTTTCTTTGAATAAATACTCAAAGGTCTCGGCAGAAATCAGCAGGTTGCGCCGTTTCTTGGCGCGGTAAATGGCGCAAAGCTTCTTCAGCATCTCACGGAGCTGGTACTGCCGCATTTCAGAAATTCCATTCAGCGCGCGGACGTAGCGCAGGTCGCCGGGAAAGTAGTCAATATGGGCAACGCCCTGGATATTCGGATTTCTCGCTGCTCTTCCGATCTCCTGCACATAGTCGGAAAGGGTGCCCGTAGGGGCGAAATGAACTACATGGGTGATGTCGCCCACGTCGATGCCCATGCCGAAAGCCTTTGTGCAAATCAGTCCCATTGCAACGCCAGATTTATAGTCGCTCTCTACCCGTTTTCGCTCGGGTGCCGGGATCTGCCCATGATACCGCCTGATGCTTATGTGCTGGTTGGCCGGGACCAGCGTATACATCTGATCCACATGGCTTCGATATGGAAAATAGGTGAGGACCTTTTCCCCCCGCGCGATGTACTCCTGCATACGGCGCATAGCCAGCGTCATCTTTTCTGCCGCGGCTTTCTGCGTCAGCTCGCTTTTGTCATGCCGGCAAATGTCGAACGAGATGTTGTCCCGTTTCACATTGCCCAGATGGATGATGGTCTTCTCCAGCCCCAGCTCCTGAATCGTGTCATTCACCACATCGTCTTCCCCGGAGTATACGGCGGTGGCAGTCAGGCAGAGGACGGGGAAAATCAGTCCGTCACGGGCCGTTTTCTTCAGGAAGTCGCCCAGGAACCAATAGTCAGAGCGAAAATCCCGGCCCCAGCTCGTGACCGTGTGCGCTTCATCGATCACGACCATCCCAATAGACCGGCCGCCCAGAAAGGATTGCAAATGCGTGGTCAGAAGCAGCTCGGGGGCCAGATACAGCAGGGATATGCTGCCGTCATGTATCTGCTCTATGACGGCGTTGCGCTCCTCCAGGCTCATGGTCGAATTGATGCAGGCGGCAATGGAGATGTTCCGTTCCCGGCGCAGCTGGTCCACCTGATCGTTCATTAAGGCAATCAGCGGTGAAACCACAATCGTCACCAAGTTGTATTTTTCCGCCAGGTATAGGGCGGGAATCTGGAACAGGATAGACTTGCCGGAGCCCGTGGGCGCTGTGATAAAAACATTGCTGAACGGGCTGCCGTTTTGGGCCGCCTCGCACTGAGCCGCGATCTCCGCAATGATCTGCCCCTGGGACAAGGTCTCCATCTCTAAGGAGCAGTCAGGCTCTTTATAAAAGAGCAATGGCCGGAAGCTCGCCGCGCTCCCCCAATATTTTCGAAGTATCGGAACAAATCGGTCATCATTATATACATATTTTTCTTTATAGAGCTCTATCTCGTCCAGATAAACGGGCGCCCCAAGCTGTCTGGCCGCGCACAGCACCGCGCTGTGCCTTTGTCCGGGGGCGTCCCCGCTTTGCAGAAAGAGGGCCGGAAAAAAGTTCCCGCTCGTGCAGTCAAGGCAGTACTCCCAATCCCGCTGGCTGCCCACTTCAATGTGCTCCACGTCCTGGTCGGGATCTTCCATAAGCGGTTGGCCAATCCAGAACGGGATCAATTCAATTCTGTCATCATCCAACGAGGCCGGAAGCAGCAGGGCGGATTGAGAGCCCAGCAGTTTTACATCGCCGTAATACTGCGTCAGGCCCCGTATGGCCTTTTCCTGGGGTTCATGTTCCTCCTGCCAGAAATCAAAGAGCTTCAGCGCCAGGTCATAGGGAAAACAGCAGGGCGCCCACGGGGCCAGCAGGTTGTTCTCCACCACCACAACTTTTTCCACGTCCACCCGGTCAAGAAAGGGGCCAATTACCAAAAGCTCTTCGTAAAAGCCGACCAATGGGGCGTCGGCCTGCTTGATCGCGGTTAAAAGGTCAAACCACTTGTCATTCAGCGTGTCTAAACTTAAAAAACCATCTTCAATAAGAGACGGATCGGAAAGCAGGGCGTTGGGGTGCCGAATTAACCCTTGAATCTGAGGAATCGCAAATCCTTTAAAAAAAATCAGCGTCTTGCCTGTGGCTGCAGATATAATATCCTCCACGCGGGCAGAAATGATGTCGTCAAATCTTTGCATGGTATCTTCTCCTTTAGGCTTTATTTCTATAACTCATTATATCACAATCCGACAAAATATCCATGCTCTCTATGGACGCTCTTGGGCGGGCATATCTGTTCCTGAATTCATGCGCGGCATAGGCCTCGTCCAAAAGCTCCCGGCGCAGAGTCTCCGTATCGTTAGTCTCTTTTCTGCTGCCCATATGACACGGAAAATCCTTATCATTATGTAAAATACAGTATATCATGTTCCTGAATCTCACACAATATGCAGGCTGCATAGGGCCGCGGCCTGCTGCCGCTAACCATAATTAAGGAGCCCTCAGACGCAATAGCATCCAAGGGCTCCGATATTGTCTCTCATTCGATCCCCGGTACCCATGCTTCTCCGCATGGCCCAGCTGCAATGAAAAAATCAGCACAAATCACCTTGTTTTCAACCAGTTCTGCACCTGAAGCAGACGCGGGAGGGCATAAGCGAAAAAGCCGGCGTAGGCTTCGCAGTAATAATTGCGTCCCAGCCCGCCGGCCTCTATGAGGCGGTCCCGGCGGCATCCGTTGCGGCACAGGGGATACCACTGGCAGCCGCCGCACTCCTCTGGAAGGCGCTCCGACGCCTGAATAAAGCCCAGCTGATCTCTGGCCCGGTCCAGCTCCACCCAGGAGTTTTGCAGGATATTTCCCAGCCGGTACTGGTCCAAGCCGTAGAAGTCGCAGGGGTAGACGCCGCCGTCCGCTTCTATCAAATACTGTAAACCGCAGCACCCCCGCATCGAACACTGCTCCGGGGCCTGTCCCCCCAGCATCCAGACCAGATTGTCGAAATAGCGGATGGACCAATAGCGCCCCCGCTTCAGCTCCTGGTACCACAGGTCAAAGAGCGTTTTCAAAAACGCCTCATACTGTCTCGGGGACAGGGAGAAGTCCTGTCCGCCCCTGGCCGCCTCCAGCGGGTCCAGGCAGGGGATGTACTGCTGAAAGCGAAAGCCGCCTTTGCACAGGGCTCCAAAAACGCTTTGGGTATGTTTGGCCAGATAGCCGGTCACAACCGTGAGCACGTTATACTCCACCCCGGTCCGCTCCAGCAGACGGGCCGCCCGGAGCACCCGATGATAGGTGCCCTTTCCCGCTCCGTCCTTCCGGAATCGGTCGTGGCACTCCCGGCTGCCGTCCAGAGACAGTCCCACCAGGAAACGGTTTTCCCTCAAAAAGCCGCACCAGGCTTCATCCAACAGCGTCCCGTTGGTTTGGATTGAATATTGGACCGTCAGTCCCGGCGGGGCCGTCTTTTCCACATGGGCGGCAAAGTCCCGGTAAAAGTCCAGCCCCGCCAAGGTGGGCTCGCCCCCCTGGAACAGAAAGGAAACGGAACCCTCCGCCGCCGTCACCGCCTTTTCAATGAGGGCACGGCTTACCTCTGTTGCCATCAGCCCGTAATCGGGGACCGTGCGAAGACTGGCCTCATCGGCGTAAAAGCAGTAGCCGCAGCGCAGATTGCAGGCGCTGGAGGCCGGCTTTACCAAAATGCTCAGAGGCGGCATAGGCGTTTCCTCCTGTTTCTTAGCCTGGAAGCGGGCCGCCTGGATGGGCGGCCCGCTCTGTCTATTTTCTTGCGGGACCGACCGAGCGGCCCAGATAAATTTCCGGGGCCAGAACGTAAGTATAATTGATATCGTCACAGTCCCGGTTGCGGATCATCCGCATCAGCCGGGAGGCCACCTCCTGCCCGATCCGAAAGCCCTGGTGGACGGAGCAGGTGACCCCCTCCGACTCCCAATCCTCATTCGAGTAATCAAAGCAGACCAAGGAACAGTCCTCCGGCACCCGCTTGCCCTGTTTCTCCAGCACCTGCCGCACCATCTGGTAGATCATGTAGTTGCAGCAGACCACGGCGGTGCATTGGGGCAGATGCTTCAGGAACCGGTCAATGGAGTGGGCAAACCGGGGGTCGTGGGCCTCGTTGGAGACACACCATTTGGTGTAGTCGTCCTGATACTCCACCCCCTGCCGCTGGAGGGTGGCCGCCATCCCCTGAAATTTCTCAATGCTCTGGTAATTGTCCGAGACAAAAACTCCGGCAATGTTCCGATGGCCCTCCCGGATGAGCAGACCGATCAGCTCCTCAGCGCACCGCAGATCGTTGACCACCACCCTGGGGCATTTCAGGTTTTTGTAATAATTGTTGTAGAAGATGACTGGAATCCGCTTTTGATATATCTTCTGGTAGCAGTCCAGGTTTGGGTTGAGCAAACTGGCCTTGACTCCGTCCACAATAAAGCCCTGAAAACCCTGGTTCATCACGGCCTGGAGGCAGCGGCGCTCGTTGGCGAACTTGTTGTCGGTGAGGAAGGTGCGCAGGTCCACCTGGTCGGGGGGCAGGATGCTGCGGATGCCCTCCATCAAACTGGAGTTGGCGTTTCCGTCCTGACCCTGAAGAATCAGGCCGATCTTGATCTTTCCGCCGCTGCCTCCCAGCTCCCAGGACAGGGCCTCCTCCTTGTTGATGTAGGTGCCGCTCCCCTTCACCCGGTGGAGCAGGCCCTCCGCCGCCAGCCGGTCCAGAGCCCTGCGCACCGTCTCCCGGCTGACGGCCAGCTTCCGGCTCAGGGTATGCTCCGATGGAATCTTTGTATTGCTGGAAAACTTGTTTTCCTCAATATAGGCCCGCACCCACAGGTAGACCTGCTCCGCTTTCCCGTCCAGTTCCTTCATGGCGCCCTCCCTGGAAACCGCGCACCCCTACCCGTCGATGATGACGGGCCGGACTTTCTCCGCTCTCTCGATCCAGTCCAGCAGCCGCTCCCGCAGCTCCGCTTTCACCGATGCGTAAGCGGGGTCGGCCACCACGTTGTTCAGCTGGTGGGGGTCCCGCTCCATATCGTAGAGGAAGTCGTCGGCGTACCGGTCGGCCGCCGCGGCCTCGCCGCCGTTGACGCCGGGGGCGTAGACGGAGTAGGTATACCGCGCCGTGCGGATACACCGGCCCACCCGGCTTTCGGAGATCTGCGCAAAAACCTCGTTGGGTCTATTATCGTCCTTTTTCTCCACCACGTCAAGGAGGTTCTCCCCAATCATGGCGTCCCCCACGTTCACCCCGGCCAGAGCCAGGATGGTCTTGGGCAGGCTGGCGGTGCTCACCAGCTCTTCCACCGCCGCGCCCCCCTTAAAGGGCCCGCCGGCGATGACCAGGGGTACGTGGAGGGCCGCGTCGTGACAGGAACGCTTGTAGTCATCGTAGCCGTTAAGGTGGGAGTCCCGGTTGCGGGTGAGGAAGTGGGAACCGTGGTCGGAGGCAAAGATGATAACGGTATTCTCATACAGCCCCTTTTCCTTCAGCTTTGCCACCAGACGGCCCAGGTTCTCGTCCAGGCTGGCGCACTGGCCCAGATAGTCGGGGTACTCCTCCAACCCGTTGCCCCCCAGGGCTTTCAGGTCCTCGGGCAGAATGAAGTCCTTGAACCGCTCCTTGGAACCCTCCGGCCCCTCGTAGTGCTTGCGGTCGTTCTGGTGATGGGGCTCGATCTGGGAGATGGTCATAAAAAAGGGCTTCTTCCCGTCGTACTGGTCGAAGAACTCCAGCGCCATGTCGTTGATGCAGTCGGCCCGGTAGCCCTTGAAGTCGATGCGCCGGTCATTCTCGTCAAAGACAAAGCCGTCGTAGCCGTGGGAGGTGAACTCCAGCACGTCGGCGGCGCGCCAGAAGCCGGTGTAGCCCCCCCGCAGCTGGCGGGGGATGGCGGTGACGGTGTGGTCGATGGTGGGGGGCTTCTCCAGCTCCCCGTCGCTGGCCAGGTGCCACTTGCCGATGTAGGCGGTTTCATAGCCCGCCTCCTCGATATAGCTGCCCAGGGTCTTCACCCCGGCGGGCAGCATGATGTTGTTCCGGAAGCAGCCCGTCTCGGTGGGCCACTTGCCCGTCTGGAACAGGGCCCGGCAGGGGCCGCACACCGGCTGGGGGGAAAAGGCGTTGTCAAACTTGACCCCCTCCCGGGCCAGCCGGTCCAGGTTGGGCGTGATGTTCAGGGGCTGGCCGAAGCAGCCACAGGTGTCCCACCGCTGCTGGTCGGTAAAGTAGAAAATGATGTTGTTGGGCATTTGTCAGTCCTCCTTCTGTGTGGCGGCCTTTCGCTCCTTTATTTTGCCACGGACAATGGTGCCCACCGCCGCCACGATGAGGACCAGGAAGATGATGCAGTATACGCTGCTGAAGAAGATGCGGGGACTGCCGTTGGAGATAAGCAGGGCCCGGCGGAAGTTGGTCTCAGTCATGCTGCCCAGCACCAGGCCCAGCAGAATGGGCACCGGGGGCAGCTCCAGCTTGCGCAGAATCCAGGCCAGCGCGCCGAAAATCAGGGCCACGCCCACATCAAAATAGTTCTCATTGACGGAGTAGGCCCCGGCAAAGCAAAAGATTACAATGATAGGGGTGAGAATTTCCTGGGGAATGGACACCACCTTGGCAAAGAGGAGGGTGAGGAACTTACCCTGGAGACACATGAACACATTTACCAGAATCAGGCCCAGCATAATGGCGTACATAATGTCCCCCTGGGTGGTGAACAGGCTCAGGCCGGGGTTCAGGCCGTTGATCATCAGGGCGGAGAGCATGATGGCCACCGTGCCGTCGCCGGGGATGCCCAGGGTGAGCAGGGGGATCAGGGTGGCGCCGGTGACGGCGTTGTTGGCCGACTCGGCGGCGGCGATGCCCTCCACCGAGCCGTGGCCGAACTCCTCCGGGTGCTTGGACATGTTCTTGGCGGTGTTGTAGCTGAACCAGGAGGCCTCCGAGGCCCCGGTGCCGGGGATGATGCCCACCATCACGCCGATGATGGAGGAGAGCAGCACCGGCCGGGCCATGCGCTTATACTCTTCCTTGGTGATGACCCCGTCGTCCTTGATCTGGGTGGTGTTCAGGTTGAGCCGGTCCAGCCGCCGCTCCGCCTTGGCCATAATCTCCACCAGGGCGAACAGGCCGATGAGGCAGATGGCCAGGTCCAGCCCCAGGTAAAGCCGGGAGATGCCGAAGGTAAGGCGGTCGTAGCTGGTCATGGGGTCGGAGCCCACGCAGGAGATAAGCAGGCCCAGGCAGGCGGA